>JACOZQ010000040.1 GCA_016181275.1 Candidatus Woesearchaeota archaeon
GATACAACAACTGCAACAGATGCTGAAACAGGTTCAAGAACAACTAAAGAGGAAGAAGGATCAAGCACTTTATTCTGGCTGTTATTGGTTATAGCAGCATTGATAGCTCTAGTTGGAGGATTATATCTTGCTTACAAAAAAGGATTGATTAAGTTCAATAAAAAACCAGCTCAAGAGTATCAGCCGAGGATGGCAGTTCCCAAAGAATTCAAATCAGAAGCTTATCGGCCAAGGATGAAGCAAAAGAAACATCCAGTTCAAAAATTCCTTGACAAAGAATTAGATAAATCAATTGAGGATTTGGAAAAATTATTGAAGAGCTGAGAAATAATTTTCAATTTTTTGTTTTCCTTTCAAACTCTTTTTTCATCACAACATTTTCAGCATGCAAATTTCTCATAACCATGCTTTGCTTGTGAAGCCTTGCAAGTAAATCATTCAAAAAATCTTCCAAAATTTTAGGATCGAATTTAAATTCTTTTGGCTCAATTATCTCGACAACGCTCGGCATGAAATCAAAACAGATGTCAAGCAGCCTTTCAAGATTTTTGCATTTAAACTCAACTTCAGCAAAAATGCTGTAAAACTTCTCAACTTTTTTAGGCTCGCTAATATCCTTATTTAAAATCTTGATATCTCTTTTCTCGAGCTCAGCCATAACATCACTTATTACTTTCCTTACATGCTCTTCAGGGCTTCCCAAAATTTCAATTATTATCCTTGATTTTATGTCCATATCTTTCTTCCCCTGAAAAAGCTGTATAATCCTAGAGTTGTCATCAATCCGGAAAAGAAATAAATTCCAGTCCTTTCAGCAAGAATTGATTTCCCCTCATAAACAACACTGCCAGTTATTTCATTAATGCCATTTTTAATGTTTTCGTTTCTGTTTTTATTCTCTTTATTTTCAATTTTTATTTCTTTTGTAATATCATAAGGTGTTTTCCTGCCTTCTCTTAAAATCCTGACCTTCAATCTTGGGGAATTAGCTTCTCCTACATTATTCACCTCTGTTTTTAGCTCAATAATCTTTTCCTCTCCCTGCTTGAGCTCAATAAATTTTTTATTATCATTGCTATATTGTTTCTTTCCGCTGAATACATAACTTGAAACTTCGGCATTTACATCTTCATTGTTGCTTTTCAATTTTAGTTTCAAATCAAACTCATCATTATCATTAATCTCTTGCGGAAATTCTACTAACTCATACTCAAAATCTTTTACTCTTACAGTTTTTATCCCATCTTTGCACAATGGCTTTTCACGAATTTCCAGAATTTTTTCATCTCTTTCATCTAGACCTTCAACAATGATTTTTCCATTCCCGCTTGTAAATTCATCATCGCAATTTTCAGGAATAAATATCGGATAGGTAAAAGTATAGTTTTGAAATTTTTCATTTATAGAGAATTTACTTTTCTTAGTTGCTCTATTTCCACTGCTGTCTTCTATCCAGATCCAGACAGTGTATTTTTCAGTATTGCCTTTGTAAACAAATAGTTCAGCTCGAATAATATCCCCCCACTCAGCTTTCCCATCTCCCAGGTCATAAATCTCATCAATTCTTATCTCGGATTGAGCTGAGCTGCTATTATCAAGATTTCCGCTACCCAATGTAGGAGCAGATTTTTCCCATTCTCCGTCGGTTAAAGACCAACTCACTCCTTCGTCGCTTCCTTCATAGCTCACAGAATCAATCAGATTTCCATTTAAGTCATACAGATTTATTTTATCATATCCATTGTTGTTTAAAAAACCTGAAACACCATTCATATACACGATAAGATAGTCTTTGCTTTTAATTATAGTTCCGTCAATTGTAGTTGTATTTGTAATGTAAACATCAGTACCATCTCCTACATTGTCCTGCAGATAAAATCCTATTAAATCAATATCATATTCAGCTGAGCTGTAGAGTTCAACCCATTCTCCAAGCTCCATTGCTTGATCATCCTCGCCAGCAGGATCTGGCAGAAATTCAGAAATTGAAACAAAGGAATAATCAGGAGCATAGCTCACATTTTCTATGTTGTCTTTTCCAGGGCTTGGCTCTGCATTCACCCAGATTCCATTGATCAAGCTGTAGCTTTCTCCATCGATACTATTATTATAACTCACAAAGTCTATTATATTATTATTCTCATCCTTCAGATTTATATCCTCTCCAGAATTGCTCAGTCCGCTTCCGCCTATTGCAGTGTCATCAACATAAATCCAGGTAATGTTTCCAACTTGAAAATTGCTGTAAACTCTTGAATCAGAATCAACAATAAGAGCAAAACTATTTCCAGGAATTAAAATATCATTTCCATTAAAGCTTTCAAATGTGTCTTCATCATTGCTGTCATTTACTTTCCAATTTGTCATATTAATTGCTCCAGTGCCATTATTATATAGCTCAATATATTCGCAGTAGCTTTCACTGCAAGAAGGATTCGCCATAATCTCATTTATCTGCATTTCAGCAAGAGCAGAACAAAGTAGAATTATCATTATTACTGCAAAAAACAGGCTTTTAAACATAATTTTCGAGAAAGTTTTTATTATTAAACCTTTATCATTGTGTTACTATTATTTTGTAATATCTATAATCTTTTAAATTAATTTCAATTTAATATCTATATGCAGATAACACTAAAATTAGAGGTAACAGAACCTAGTGGGGATTCATTTGCTGAGAGAAATGGTGCAGAAAAAAGATTAGTTAATCAGACTTATTCTTTTCCAGAAGAATCCAATCGTTTATGGAGCTATATGAGGTTGCAATGGTTGACTAGTAAAAAAAGAGATGGATTGTATGCCTACTCCGAATCATTTAATTATGAAATTCTATCTGTGATGATGGATAATCAAGAGATATCTAAGGCAAAATTAGAAGAATTAGTAAGAAAAGCTAATCCAAACCTACCAGCTCTTCAAATCTAATGCCTTTTTCTTTAGAATGTTTAACATCGATTACGAAATTATTTCCTGTTTTACTCTGCTTTAAGTCTTCAATTTTCAAAAATAGCCATTCAGTATTGTTAAATCGAGCTCCAACCCAAGCTTCAGCTCCGAATTTTTCAGCAAATTCTTTTAATTCAGAAATTTGTTCTTTGTCAATATACCTGCTTCCCTTCCCGCCCTTGCATTCGATAGCAAGCACCCTTCCATTTCCGCCGACAAGCAGATCAGGACTGGGCAACGGCGTGCTTCCAGATCCGGCAGCTCGAAGAGGAATGAAGTCGCCAGTGTCATAGAATTTTTTTATCAGCTCTCTTTCTAATCTTGATCCTTTGGATTTCGACATAAATTAAAATAAAAATAGTTAGAATATAAATCTATGTCTGACCCATCTTATATTCAAGCTCTTCAGGGATACCATGATTATAAAGAAGTTGCTTTTTTATAGAATAAAATATTTTATTAGAATTTGTTTCCTTTGGATCCATTCCATTAATGCTAACATATTCGGTGTTTCTTATTAGAAAATCTTTTGTTTGCTCATTATAGTCTTCTTCAGTTATTTGTCCTGACTTATACAGCGAATATAATCCCTTCCTTATCTTCTCTTCAGATTCTGCTTTTGTATAAAAACGGTGAATCAGAGATAAGAATTCAAGATTCATAACTTTCCCTCTACCATCTCCGCGTTTGCCTTCTCTTTCAAGAGAAATAACAGGAGGTACATTTATTCCAATCACTATATCAATTAATCTATCCCTTATTGTTCTTTCAGACATATCTAAAGAATCTTTCCTTCTAATTTCTGGAAGTAATTTTCCATCAAATTCAGGAAGTGCATAAGACCAGAAAATATCATCATAAGATCCTCTATCGAGCAAAACAACATCAGTATAAGAATATTTTATATTTTGTCTAGGTGGTTGTTTTAGTTCTAGCAAAACATTACGGTGTAAATTACAAATATATTCATGAAAATCAGCTCTTGTTTCTGGATTTTTTTCAAAAAGATTCTTCGCTATACTATTCGGTTTGAATATAGTAACTATGGGTTTTCTTCCTAATATTTCTTCCAATTTTTCATCAGCAATTAATCTTTCAGCAGCATCCATAAGGCGCTGTGATCTGCCAGCTTTAGTCATTCCGATTGCTTCTATTGTAACACTTCCAGGAGCTTTGCGTATTAACTGATTATTTAATACATCAATGGCAGAAGGAAGACCAGAAGGAGAGCTGTATAACTCAATTATCTTAAGATGACCATTTCTACCTGGTCCATTTCTTTCAATCAATTTTTCAAAAGGTCTGGTAATTACTTCCTTCTCTTCCCCTTCAGATTTTTCTTCTACCATAGTATCATGAGACATATTCTATTTTTTCATTAATAACAATTATAAAGCTTTCTATGTATTCAAAACCATTATTATAGGTTATAAACTTTAGTCATATATCATGTATACATAAGCTTATCTCTCCAAATTCTGAGCAAATGTCTATCTCTTCATATTCTCATTATACTTTTTCTGTCCGAACAAAACAAACCAAATAGCGCCAATTCCAATCAAGGCCAATATAAGAAGTAATGTATTGCTCATTTTGCCTCTTTTAGCAATTTTACAACTTTCTCTTTTCCAATAGCTAAAATAAAGCTAGCAAGTCTAGGCCCTTTTTCTTTTCCAATCAAAGCAAGGTAAGCGCCTCTGAAGAAATCCACGTTGCTAATTTCAGTCGTTTTGCAGATTTCATAAAATTCATTAAACAAGCTTTTCTCGTCAAATCTTTTTTTCTCCAAAATTTCTTTTAGCAATTTCAGGCTGTCTTTTTGCTTTTTATCGAGCAGCTTTAAAATTTCTTTTGATATTTTTTCATGTATTTTAAATTTGAATTCTTCAGGAGCATATTTCTCAATCCAATTCCTAGCACATTGAGCTCTTTCAAGAATCTTTTTATCCTTGCTTATTTTTTTAAGATCGTCATATATCTGCACGAGCATTGTCATATGCCTAAAGCCGATTCTTTCAGGTTTTTTGCTTTCAATTTTTATGCAGCTCAGCTCATATATTCTCTTATCCCTTTCATCAATTTTATCATCATTGTAATATTTCTCTTCAAGCCTGTCAAAGTCTTCGTAAATTTTCACAACATCAAGGTCAAAGCTTATTGCAAATTCCGTATTCGGCCTGGTTCCAGCAAATAAGAATCTAACAATTTCTGGCTGGTAAACTTCCAGGCAATCATTTAATGTGATAACATTCCCAAGCGAGCTCGAAATCTTTCCGCCAATTCCTTTTAGAATAACAAAATCATATTTTAAGTCAATTGGATGTTTCATGTCATTATACAAAACAGCATAAGTTTCGTTGGATGTTATTCTGCTCCCTCCAGGATGTTGATAATGCTCTTTGCCAGCAGGCTCAAAATCTACTTTTTCTATATGTTGCCTCATCGGCCAGTCAACTCTCCAGGACAATTTTACTATGCCTTTTTTCCTGAAATCTATTTCATTGCTGAAGCCACAGTCGCATTCATAGCTTAGCTTGTATTCATTGTCATAATCAAGGATTTTTGTATTGTCTGTTTTGCATTTCTCGCAGTAAATTCCTGCAGGCCACCAATCCCCTGGAAGTAATTCTTTATCCTTGTACTTGTTTAGAATCTCCCTTATTTTCTCCTTATTGTTTAAAACATATTTTATTTCTTTTGCATACTTGCACGCCCTGTACATCTTATGCTGGTAAATAAATTCAGGTTTTATATTGACAGCAGGCAGGCTCTCTTCCAATTCTTTTTCAAGATGATCAGCATAGCTTTTATGGCAGCCAAAAACATCGGGAGTGTCAACAACAGGAATGCCAATATATTTTTTCAATAAATCCTGCTTGGGCATATTCTTCGGAACTTTTCTAAACCTGTCATAGTCATCCCAAGAATAAATGAATCTGACTTTCTTGCCTTTGTCTCTTAAAGCCTTAACAACCAAGTCTACAGTAATTATTTCTCTAAAATTTCCTATGTGGACAGTGCCAGATGGAGTAATTCCAGAAGCACAGACATATTGGTCTTTCTTGCCTCTTTCTTTTATTATCTTATCTGCTAATAAGTCAGCCCAATGTATTTTTTCATCAGCCATAAAGTTTATAATAAAAACATGTTTAATAAGTTTATGCCTCAAGCAGTAACTCATATAATTATACCTTTAGTTCTAGCTGATGTTTACCGGGATTACATTGCAAATAAGAAATTTAATGTCCGTTATGTATTAATTGCAGGCTTGGCTGGACTGCTTCCCGATATTGATATATTATTTGCCTGGTTGCTGATGATATTTTCAAGTGTTTCTATTTCAGAAATTCATAGGACAATAACGCATTCATTATTTTTTCCTTTAATATTTTTAGTTTTATTTTTTATAACAAACAATTGCAATCCGAAGTTTTTAAAGAAGCAGAAACTAAAATTAAATTATGTTTTTCTGGCAGTTGCATTTGGAATTTTAACCCACATATTATTAGACTCCTTGTTTTCAGGACCAGTGCAGATTTTGCCAAATGTTTTCTTCGGCTTTAATATAATTCCATTAGATGCTTTTCAGGGAACATTTTTTGCAGGATTGGATGCTATTCTTTTAACACTCTGGTTAATACATGAAGAATTAAAACATAAAATAAGTGATTACATTTAATTAGATTTTAAAAAATAAAAAAAATAAAACAGCTTTTACTTGGCCGTTTCATAAATAGCCTTGATTGCAACAATAACAGCTGCGGGAGCAACAAATACTACGACGCTGCTCAATATCCCTCCGAGAGGACCCCATAAAACTGTTAAATTAGCAGCAGACCCAGCTGAGATTAATGCAATTGCAGCAACAAGGAAAGTAACTGCTTCTTTCTCAGTAACATTTAGAAATCCCACAATTAGACCTAGCAGCACCAACAGCCATATTAATCCTATATTGCCGGAATATCCGAAGATAACTGCAAGAACTAAACCAACTGCAAATGCCCACCAACCTATACCTTTACCACCTTTCTTGGCCACTTAAAACACCTCCTTTATAAAAATTTATTATACAAAACAATTATTTAAACATATATAAAAGTTTGGAACTACTGGAAAGTTTATATAGTATAATATATTTTGCTTTATGCAATAGCTTTATTAAATTTCTCCAGATTTTTATTTCATGATAGGAAAAATTTTCGGAAAAACTTCTACAATGGAATTCAAGTTGAAGCTGGAAGGAAATGCAAAAAAATATCAGTATATAAAAATCCGTGTTGATGATTATGATGTTCTGGCTCAGATAATTGAAATAGAGAAAACCTTGGAAGGAGCAATTGCATCATGCATTATTCTAGGCTATAAAGAGGATAATTCATTAAAACCATTGCGTTTTCCTTTAAATCCTGGAACAAAAGTTGAAGTGGCAGATGAAAAATTTATCAGTTCATCTTTAGGCTTGGAAAATGAGAAAGGAGCATTTTTAGGAACAATAGAGTACACAGATGTTCGTGTTCATATCGATTTAAATAAATTATTGTCAAAGCATTTATTTGTTGTAGCTCGCTCAGGTTCTGGAAAAAGTTATTGTACTGGAATTTTAGTTGAAGAAATCTTAGATAGGAATATCCCTTTATTGATTATTGATCCGCATGCAGAATATTCCAGCCTGAAATTTTCAAACACAGAAGACAAAGAGAAATTGGAAAAGTTAAATCTAAAGCCGATCGGATATTCAGGAAAAATCCAGGAATATACTCCAGATGTTTCAATAAATTCTTCTGCAAGGCAATTAAAATTGAGCATAGCAAACATGTCACCGTCAGTTTTGCTTCATCTGCTCCCGGCTAAATTAAGCAATTTACAGATTGGCTTGTTATACTCATCTCTGCAGAGTTTGGATAAGATAAATTTTGATGATTTAATTATATCTCTAGATACAGAAGAAACGAATGCAAAATATACTCTAATTAATTTAATTGAACAAATAAAAAAGCTGAATATTTTTTCAGAAGCACCAACTGCTTTCCAGGAATTAATACAGCCAGGAAAATGTTCGATAATAAATTTAAAAGGGATCTCTCCTGAAATAGCAGAAATAATAGTTTACAAATTAGTTTCAGATTTGTTTGAAGCAAGAAAGCTTGGAAACATTCCGCCGTTTTTCTTGGTAATCGAAGAGGCGCAGAATTTCGCGCCAGAAAGAGGTTTCGGTGAAGCAAAATCATCTCCAGTTTTAAGAAAAGTTTTGGCTGAAGGAAGAAAATTTGGCCTTGGAGTATGCCTCATTACGCAACGTCCAAGCAGAATAGATAAATGCTTAACAGGGGATTCTCCAATTTATCTAGAAGATGGATCTGTAATCAATATAGAAGAGGCTTTTAACAAACATAAGAATGGTAATGAAAGAATAATTTATCCTAGAGACCTCAAGATTTATAGTTTGAATAAAAATGATTATACTATAAGGTCTACAAAAGTTATCTCGATAGCCAAGAAAAAAAATAAAGACGAAATTTTAAATATAAAAACTACGCGAGGAAGTGAAATCAAATGTACAAAAGAACATAAGTTCTTAATATTTAGAGATGGATTTAAAATAATTGAAAAAAAAGCACAAGAATTAAATAAAGAGGATTTTGTGATAATTCCAGATGAAATTTCTTTCCATGGCTCTAACAAGATAATATATAACAAAGATTTCATCAGAGAAGTTGAGATAAGAAAATTAAATATAAAGAAAAGAATTTTTGCATATGAAAGTTTAAAAAAGTTAAATACCAAAACCATATCAAAAAGATTTGATATTCCTCATACAACCATTAAAAATTGGAAATGGAATCTTCAAATTCCTAATTATTTGCATCATAAAAACCTCTTAGAAAAAAATTATCTGTTTAGCAAATATATTAATGGACATGCTATCCCCATAAGAATTCCTAGCAAGGTCACACCATCATTAGCGCAATTTTTTGCTTTATTGGTTTCTGAATGCCATGAACCATTAAAATCAAGTTCTTATACAATTCGATTCACAAATACTGACCATGATTTAATTGAATTATTTAGAAAATGCTGTAAGGATTTATTTGGTTTGTTAGCAACAGATAGACATTCGAAAAAAACTTCTTTGGACATTGAAATAAGGAGCAACTTGTTAGAGTTTCTTCTAAAAGAATTTGGTTATCCTACTCGTATGAAAGCTAGAAAAAAGGTAATTCCAGATTTAATAACTAGATCGACAAAAGAGATTATTAGGGAATTTTTAAGAATTTTATTTGATTGTGAAGGGTCTGTAACTAAAAGTGGTGTAGTTTTAGCTAGTACAAGCAAAGATATTATTATCAAATCCAGTTTTATGCTAAAAAGGCTTAATATTGAACATACAATATATACAAAAAAGAAAATTTATAAAAATGAACCGTATTTGTCATGGCAGATAATAATTTTGACTGCATCTTTTGAAATGTTTGAAAAGACAGTGGGGTTTAGTATAAAATCTAAGATTGAAAAGCTAAATGAGTTGATTTTTAAGACAAAGAGTTCAAAAAAGTATACTGTTAATAATTACGTTCCAATAAATGAAAGAAAGATTTACAATATTATTAAAAAAATTGATATCCAAGAAAATCTTAAGCGGAGATTAAAAAAAGGTTCTTTAAACAAATTTTTAACTCACAATCTTGCGGATTCTTTACTTTCTTATGGAGAGATTTCAAAACATCTTCCTCAGTTTAAACTTTTTATGGAAGGGGATATAAAATTAGACAAAGTAAAACAAATTAAAATTCTCTCTAAAAAAGCGACAGTTTATGATATAGAAACAAAGAATGGGAATTTTATTTCTGGGGCCGGGGGTATTATTGTTCATAATAGTGCAATCTCGCAATGTACAACTCAAATTATTTTAAAGGTAACAAATCCAAATGATCTCCGTTCAATATCAGCTTCAGTAGAGGGAATTACAGCAGAGACAGAGAAGGAAATAAAAAATCTGCCAATAGGAACTGCATTGCTTGTTGGAGTTGTTCCTCAGCCATTATTTGTTAATATTCGTCCTAGAAAGTCAAAGCATGGTGGCATAGCTATAGATATTTTAGGAGAAGATAATGGTAGCTATGAAAATAAAGAAGATTCTCATGAAGAGACTCCAGAATTAAATAATGATCTCATTCCAATTATAAAGCAGAAAATTTCTTTGAAAGATCTCGAGCTGATGTCAAAAAAGAAAATGGAAAAGAAAGAGACAATTTTAATTCCATGTTTATTTTTGCAATTGCAAAGAGATGCAAACAAGTTTAATATTTTAATAAATTTGAATGAAAACAAGATCATAACTAATTTAGAAGATTTATCAGGAATTCTTTTGCCAGGAAATCTTCAATTGTCAGGCTCTCAGTTAAAAGTCCTAAAGCCAGCTGTTGAGCTCAAGCAGTTCACGCCAGCAGAATTATTCAACAAAAGCAAACTTCAGTTTTCAGAAGTATATGACACAATAAAATCATTTACAGAGAAAGGATTTTTTTCAAAAGAGGGAAACAAGTATGAATTGAGCAGGCAGCTGCAGATATTTTCAGACATACAAAAATATAATTGTTATACCAATCCTGAATACATTAAGATGAAGTACACTAAGAAATTAGATGCAAATTACAAAAAAGACGGAATAATAAGTTTATTTTCAAATTTTTTCCAGGTAGTAAATTCAAGAGAGTGCTACTTGGAATATTTCATAATTGGTTATGAGGAAGCTAAAGAAAAGGATTAAATATAACGCCGCTTTTAATTATATTAATGTCAGATATAGATAATCTAAGAAAAGCACTTCAAGGAATTAGTTCAAAATTAGATCAACTAAACTCTTCCTTCTGGGATAAATTTCTTTACATTAATCCATCTAGGAAAATAATTCAAAGACTTTTAGGATTATTAAACTCGCCCCAAATTGATGGAGTTTTGTTTGATTCTCAATACAAAACTTTAATTTCAAAATTAAATTCTTTAATAGAAATAGAGCATTTAGATGAATCCTGGACACAATTTATCCAATCTATAAATGTTTTAAAACAAAGAGTTGTTAATCCCGCCGCACAGCGAAAAAATCTAGGATTCCTTAGTGAAATAAATTTTACTACATTGGATAGTTTTAATCAATCCAAGTTCTCATTAGAAGAAAGAGCAGATTCCTGGGAGATAAAAGGAATTAATGGAAGTCTTGTTTATTTATTAAGGGCTTTACTTCCAGCCAAAACTCAGGATGAGCATGCAGAACATAGAGAAGCTAATAATATCAAGAGCAAATAGAAGAAATAAAACAATTCTTAAAGAGATCAGCATACAAAAATTGGCTGATGACGCTAACAAGAATTAGATATAATCCTAAAGGAGATGATATTGTAATTCATAATTATAAACAGCAGAATCAATATGAAATTCCAGTTAATTTTTTAGGTCCTAATGAAGTCATATTATCGGCAGATAATGCTCAAAAACCAATGCAGACTTTATTGGATACAAAACAATCATTGCAGGAAATTAATGATGCTTACAAATGGCTTACAGGTGTAAATGCTTATATTTTGAGATTAAGTTCGAGGCCTAAAAAACAAGATGAAAAAATCGCGAGGTTCTATGCGTATTCCAATGAGGCTATCTTCGATTGCGGCAGGAATCCACTGGACTCGAATCCAGCGCTCGGGGTAAAATTCTACCCGAAGGGCCGCACAAAATTAAAAATTTATTAATAATCTTTAACGGTTATATCTTATCTCTTTTAGGATAAATCCCCCTTTGGTTCCTTTCTTCTTTTTTAAAATCTCTTTATGATCCATCAAGCTTCCTCCGACGCAAATCAGCTCATCTTTCAATGTCATAATGGCAACAAAATCATTTTTCTCAATGCTTTCATTAAATTTTGAAATTCCTGGTAGGTTTAGGTCAGCTCCATGGCATAATGAATCTACAGCAGAATCAAACACCCATAGTTTAGGCAGATGCTCGACAGCTTTCTCAATTGGATAAATTATTTTTTTAATATCTTCATTCTCATTTTCTTTATAGAATTCATAAGCATCTTTCAAGTCATGCAAGCTCACCCAATTGGAGTCATTGAACATCGCAACCTTTGTTCTGACAAGCTCAGCCATGTGAGCTCCAGTGCCAAGCTGTTTTCCAGCAGCAGTGCAAATGGTTCTTATATAAGTTCCAGCTTCGCATCCTACTTTGAATAAAACATCTTTTTCATCTATTTCTAAAATTTCAAGATAATAAATTGTTCTTTCTCTTTCAACTCTTTTGACAGCGCTTCTAAGAGGAGGTTTTTGTATTATCTTCCCGATGAAATTATTCATTACTTTTCTTACTTTTTCTTCAGAAACATCATCATGCAAATGCATCAGGCAGACATATTCCTTTCCGGCTTTCAATAAAGTTTTCAGTACTCTTGTTCCTCTATTTAATGCAATTGGCAAAACTCCTGTTACATTGGGATTTCCTTTCCTTTATGCAAGAACTAAGGTCCCAGAATGTCCAGCACGTTTTACATTCAGAATTTTTTTTACATAATCAGAGACTTGATGGGAAGTAGGACCCTGCTGCTTGTTAAGATTTAAAATTCCAAAGTCTAAATTTTCTTCAATTGTCCTTTCTTCAGGCCTCTTTCCATATCTTGAATTAGTCTCAGCTTCTTCTCTTGTTAAAATTCTTCTTCCTTTTTCGTAGGGTAGTTTATTCATTTTTTCTATTTAAAAACTAAGAAGGAATTATTTTAATTCCTTTATCTTCTGGTATAAGAGTCACCTCTTCCTCGTTTTTAAAATTATATTTTTTAATAAGCTCTTTTGGAATTCTTAGCCCCATACTTAGCCCCCATTTGGATAGCTTTACATGATATTTTTTCATCTCTCTGTATTTCTCGGCAACATTATGCAGCTGTTTCATATCTACAATTTCTTCACCGCACTTTTCACATTTGAAATATTTATAGACTACTCCTTCTGGTGTTTTTGAGCTCATCTCAGTCATTTCATTTTTGCATTCAGAACAAGTTTTCATTTTTATTTTTCCCTCCTTTCTATTGTTATGATTTTTATTTTTAAGCCAGCTACTTCTCCAACACAAATAATTGATTTCGTCATAAATTTTACATAATTTTTTCCAAATTTTTTAATGCTTCCATTTTTAATGCAGTTTTCAATTAAGTCTGGATGAATCCTGCGTTCCATTGCCCTGATAAATGCATGATGCTTAATTTCAATCACATATTGGGTTCTATCCATTAAATATCATTTAATATCAAAAGATATCATTAATATATAAAGATTTCTATATTTATTAAGTCTTCAAAACAATGTCTAATGTTTTATCTAAATCAGTAACAATATCATAATTTTTTAGGTCTCTATAATTTATCCATCTAAATTCTGTGTGTTCCCAGTCTAATTTTATTTCAGGTTTTTCCTTTAACTCAACTAGAACAGGATGTACAATCCAAGTTTTATTTATTTTGTTGTCAACTAATTTGTAAGAATTTTTAATTTCAATAAATTTAATATTTTTTTCATTAACACCAATTTCTTCTCTAAGTTCTTCTAATATCTTGTCTTTTATTGACTTAATCTCATCCAAATAACCAGCAATGGTATTCCATTTTCCTTTATAGGTTGCAACTTTATCGCTTCTTTTTAATAAGAGTATTTTATCTCCAAACTTAACAAAAATAGTTACAACTGGGGCTTTATCAGAGTTTGAATAATCAATCCTTCCATCTTTAAACTTTGGTAATCTTTCTGAGAATTCTTTTAACAAGTTTAATATCTTTGACCCATTCATAATAATAAATAATGATCAAGTTTTAATTATTATTTTAATTTTTTGTTTAATCATTATTTTAATTTTTTGGTATAACTTTCTCTTTTTTCTGAGAAGCTGTTTTAACACTTGGAGATTTTATAATTTCTTTCTCTTCTTTTTCCAATGATTTGTCTTCGGGAATGTTTTCAATTGCTTTTTTATCAAGCTCTTTTTTCTCTTCAATTATTTTTTCTTCTTTTTTATCTCCTTTCTCAACTTTTATTTTCTCATCTTTCTTCTTCAAGAATTCAGGCTTCTTTATTTTTATAGTGTCTTCATCTTTCTTCTTTTCTTTTCTTGGGGCATTAATCAGCTCAGCAATTAATTTTTTGTCTTCCTCTTCAACTCTGACTTTTACTCTTGGAGGTGGATGCCTGTTTCCTTTTCCCCAGATGAATTCATTTAGATAAGGCCCAAGTTTAACTTCTTCTTTTAAATGCTGTTTCAAAAATTGTTTTGCAGCTCTTACTGCCTTAGCACTCCTCTTGTAAATAGGAACTTTCTGCCATTCTCTTCTCAATGGAATTGTATAAATTTTTTCTTCTGCCATTTTAATTTAAATTAATTTTTGATCCTCTATAATAAAAAGTTGAGCCTACAACTATTCCTTGTCCATAATATTTTTGAAACGCCTGATGAATTATTTCTCTCATTTCTAGATCTCTCATCTGCTCCTTAATTATCTTTCTTCTTTCTTCATCGCTTTTTCCGTCATATTTTCTGTATTTTGACATTTCAATTAAAGTAAGATTCTCCAAACGGATATGATACATATCGCCATGAGGGATTTCCTATAGTTGTTAATTCTCCATTTTCATCTGTCAAAGGTAGTATTATTGTATAAACTTGATAAATTCTGTTAGGCAGGAAGCAATTTCTCTCATCAATCCCTGTTTTTCTCTTCTAACTTTACGCATCTGTCCTATCCCTCCTCCAATTCCTTTTCACTTTTGTATGTCTTCCAGGATGAACTCTCTTTCCTTTGCCGTAAATTTTTGGAACAGTCCAGAACGGAGCCCATCTGGTTTGTTTGCCAGCTCTTACTAGTCTGTTTTTCTTCGCCTTTGGTTTAAATCTAGCTGACATTATTTGTTCTCCTTATTTTCTGTTTGATTAGGATTTATTTCTTTATTTTCCTGAGCTGGTTTTTCAGCTGCTACTTTTGCTTTCTCAGTCTTCTCAATTTTTTCAGTTTTAGCAAGTTTTTTTTCTTTAACAGGCGCTGTTTTGCCAGTTACATCATTTGCAATTTTATCAAGAAATTTTTTGCCTTTTGGTGTGATTACTCTTCCCTTATGAACACCTTTCTCAGCATATTTTATGAATTCAGCTTTTTCAAGTTGCTGTAAAATCTTTCTTATAATGTTGCCGGACCCAGGATAAAACTTTTCAGGCTTATGTCCTCTATTTTTCTTGCCGCCGTATTTTATTCTTAGCTTTGAAACGCCTATAGGGCCTAAGACATACACTTTTCTAAGGACAGAAGCAGCACGAGTAAACCACCAGTCTTCTTCAACAGGAGGTCTTTGCCTTCCAGCGCTTGTTTTTACAAATTTAGCCCAGTCAGGTTCTTTGATAGAATCAACTTTCTTCAAGTCAGAAGCAGCTTTTTTGATTAATTCACTTGCATCAACGTCGTATATTGTAGCCATTTTTATCCTCTCGGATTGTATCCTGTTATTGCTAACATTACTTTTTATAAGCAAATTTTGAGTTTTTAAAGGTTTTTGTTTGCTGTGTTAATTACTAAAAAGTGGTTATAATAAAAAAGTTTATAAAGGATATTTTCCAAAAGAACTTTATGTCAGAAGAAAAAACAAATGGAAGCTTAGAATTTCTTAGGGGCATTGACATAAATACA
>JACOZQ010000030.1 GCA_016181275.1 Candidatus Woesearchaeota archaeon
TAAGATTTGAGTATTAAATGTTTTAAGAAAATATTAAATATTATGTATCTAATTTTCTTGATGTTTGCTGCTCCCAATAGTCTCTTGCCTTTGAAGGGCGGTCTCTATATGTTCCTTGAACTAAAGAATCGGGATTTATCATTGCTGTTCTTTCATCTACTTCCTGCTCATATGCTGAAACAGGGCTTGTATCTAATGCTCTTGCCTGCATATTGTCTAAATATTCGAAATAATTCTTGTATCTTCCAATAGGTATTTCTGAATAACCTCTAGCAATGATAACTGCATCTCTCAAACTTGGGAATTTTGCTATTGTTCTTTCAGCCCAGTTCCTTGGAATGCCCAATTCAACTAATTTAGTGACTCTAAAATCGGGATTAACTGCCTCTTCTACTATCTTCTTTCAATTCTTTTTCAAGATTGTGCTTCATTCACATATAAAATAAATAACTTATCATTAAAACTTTTGCTAAACTAATAGCTAGATAGAGTATATTGATATAATGAACTTTGCAAATTGCTCAAATTGAGGTTTGAGATCCCATAATTTCTCAGGTTGTTGGTAGATTCACCCATTTTTGAAAGCCATCTATATGCAGTAGGCATCGGGGCTACCAATTTTACGAGGACTAATGTTATTAATCCCCAGATGCTCCCAACCTCTTTTACACTTCTATTATTTTTCATGTAATTTATCTAGTGATGGGCGTTTATATAGCTTGTTCTTGTGAAATTATTAAATATTTTTAGAAAAGATTAAAGTGTTTTTGCTGAAATATTTTGGTTTTTGATTGAAAGTTTTAAGTATATGACCTAACTCGTTTATCGGTAATAGGGTTATTAGCACGAGCAAGATAACCGTTTATAGGTTCTATTGGCACGATTACACTTCCTTTACTGGTATTTTCATAATATGCTCCATCTCTTAAATGCAACATAACATTTTCAAATTCCAATATCCCTGCCAAAGCCTTCTCATTTATCTTTTCTTCAGCTTTTGAGGGATCTTTTGGCAAACCCCCATAAATCTCTTTTAGCCACCTTAAAACAAAGGACTCGCAAGAATCACCCATCTCTGCTATGGGACCTATTCTTAAACCACTATCAATACAGTCGATTATAACAGAATGCGCCCTGTCATAGTTATAATGTTGTTTTAACTCTTCTTTGAAAAGCCCTAATTCATCTCTAGGAGTTATCATATCCTTTTCTTTTGATAAGTTAAACTGCTTAATTAACCTTTTGCTTTTTTATCACTTTTTTTAGCCTTCTGGCCCGATTTTCATCTAAATAATTTGATGCTTGTGATGTTACTTTAACATATGCCTTTTTTCTTTGAATCTTCTTTTGTATAAGCCCGTATTCTTCTAAAAGAGAGGTATATTCTGATAAAGTTGATCTTATGGTACCATAATCTTTGTCTGGATATATTTGCTTAGCCAATTCTATTAAAGAAACCCATTCTAAACCCGATTCTAAATGTATTCCAATAATCTCCATAAGGAGCTTTAATTGAGCATCTGTTAATGAAATAAGCCTATGAGGATTTTCTATTTCCTCTCCTATTTCTTCTTTTTTTGATTGAGAGAGATATGAAGAGAATAGTTTTTCCAAGGACTGAATACGATTATGCAATTCATCTAACCTTTTGCTTGTGTGAAGATGGTGATTATCTACTTTCTTGTGTGTAGCTTGGAAATCATCTTTTATTTTTGAAAATGAATAATGCAGGCTTTTTTCTATTGATTGAATCTTCTTATGCAGGTGTTTTTTGCGAAAAAATTCGAACATATTGCTTTAAAATGCCTTCATTTATATAAATTTTTCTATGTTCGTCGAACGTTCGTAGACCGTCGACGAATTGTTCGACTAACGTTCGTAGAATGACCTTATTATTGACTCTTTTTCTGAGAATTGGAGAACCTTTCTGGACCAATCTGTTGATATACCCTCTAATTGAGCTTTCTGATAGCTTTAGATATTGAGAGAGATCTGAGAACCTTACTTGGCCTATTTCTTCTTCCAATTGGTAAAGTGAGAGGAAAACAAGAAATTCCTGCTTTGTGAGGGCGTTAAAATGAGCCTCTAAATCCTCATTTAACCTTGAAAGTGTGTCTGTTTGTTGAATAATTGTTTGTTTGTTTGTTTGTTTGTTTGTTTGTTTGTTGAAGACCCCTTCATTTCCTATGGAACTTTTAGGGGTTAAAAGTGCTTTAATTTGACTAATTTCCTCTTTTAGTGAAAGTAGGGTATTTTGCAGTTCTACTATGTCTTTACGGGCTTTTTTAAAAGAATTAACCACATTTTCCTTGAAATTTTCATCAGGATTCATCTTCTTAAGGTAGTTGCGGATGTGTTGAAGTTTATATATTTTTATGTGTTGAAGTGTTGAATGTTTGTTGAATTGTCTACAAATTATCTGTTTAATTGTTGGTTTGTTTGTTGAAGGCTTAAACCATTAAATTTTGGCATTTTGAAGCTTGAAAACCATAAATTTTATAAATGGCCGATTTTGATTATTTAAATAAAATTAAATAAAAACAATAGGAGCGTGAAAAAATGGCAGATTTGGTTGTTGTAAGATCTAAAGTAAAAGAACATGCAAGAGGGTGCAATGTTTCCGGCGATTTTGCTGAAGCATTAAATAAAGAAGTTGTGGGCTTAATCGGAAGGGCATCTGAAAGAGCAAAAGCAAATAATAGAAAAACTGTTTCTAGCAGGGACCTTTAATTAGGTCTCTTTTTTATTTTAATTTTTAGCTATAAAAAGAATTAGCCGATATAATCCTGTTCTTTTCCACGAGGTGTTACTGTTGGAATTGGCATATGAGGTGGTAAATTAACTTCCTGAGCCATATTCAATGCTTTAATTGTGCAACGGACAATTGCTGTATTCAATATTTGGGCTGCGATTTCTGGATTAACATGTCTATTTTTCTTCCAGCCATTTAAAATCTCTTTTACGGTTTTTTCATCGTCTAGATAGAGAACAGATCCTCCTATCAAAATCTTGCCTACTTCCGGCTGATAATCTACATTGAATTCGAAGGAAAATTTTAGGCCTAGTTTTTTAGAATTCTTTCCCATTTCAATGTCCTCATTATTGATAGAAGTAATTGTGATATTATGGGTTGCTTTCATCCCTTTTTGCAGTTTCTTGCTTCTCTCTGCTTGTGTCTTTTCCAAATTAAACCCAACAATAGGCATTTTACTTAGAAATTAGGGAGGTTATTTAAGCTTTACTACATCTTTTCGATCGGATTTATTCCTAATAACTTTAAGCCTGTTTTTAATACTTGGTTTACGGCCTTTACTAGAATTAATCTTGCTTCCTTGACCTCTTTTTCTGCTTTCAAAACAGAATATTTATGATAAAATTCATTGAAATTCTGGCATAACAAAAAAAGGTAATTCGCCAATAAATGGGGCTGGTATTTTGATGAAGCTTTTTCTATAATCTCGGAGAAAGCTCCTAATTTTTTTATTAATTCTATTTCTGCAGGTTCTCTCAATAATGAAAAATTAATCTTATTATTTTTAAATTTTGATTTCCTTAATATTGAGTAGGATCTTGCATAAGTATATTGAAGGTAGGGGCCTGTTTCTCCCTCGAAAGATAGTGCTTGATCCCAATCAAAGACTACATTTTTATCATTTGAAACCCTCAATAGGGAATACTTTATTGCTGCATAAGCTACGGATTTTGCAATTTTCTTACTCGATTTCTTTTCTGCCTTCTTCACTGCCTTCTTCATGAAATCCTCTAATAAGACAAGATTTCCCTTTCTTGTGGACATCTTTCCTGTTGATAACAAAACAAAGGAATAATGGAGTACCTCTGGAGAAGGATGATTTAACAAAGATAATGCTGCTTTTAATTGTTGAAAATATAATTTTTGATCCTCTCCTAGAATAACAAGGTTATTTTTTGCTTTCTTCATCTTCTCAATTGTATATGCAATATCTCTTAAAGGGTAGAGGGAAGTCTTGTCAGACCTTGTCAACACCAAATAAGGTGTTTTCATGGCTAGATTAAACCCTGATTGATCTAAAACAAAACGAGATTCTTCATCTTCAAATAATCTCTTTGTTGATTTTAATTTTTCCAATAGATTGTTTGTTTGTTTGTTGAACAAGTATTTTGACTCGTAATCAAAGAGATCATATTCAATGCCTAGTTCTTTTAATATTGCTTTTTGCCCTTTGATGCAGATATCGACGGTGTTTTTGAATCTTTTAATTGTAGCTTTGTCTCCATCTTCGAATTTTTTTAGCAACCCAAAAACTTCTCGCTCTAAATTTTTATCTGCTTCAAGCTTCTTATTCATTTGAATATATATTTTTAGAAGCTGATTGAATCTTGTATTTTTTCTGCAGCCCAAAACTAATAAAGCAATTTGCTTGCCGACGTCATTAACATAATAATGTGTTTGTACTTTATAGTTTTGAAATTTTAATAAACTCGAGATTGAACCTCCCAAGATTGCGTTTCTTGCTCTTCCTAAATGGGGTGATGCATTTGGATTAATTGAAGTATGCTCGACGAGAAAGGGCTTGTTTTTTCCTAAATTCCTGCTGCCATATTTCCCTTTTTTAGTTAATATTTCCTTTAAAATTAATTCTGCATTCATACTTTTATCGACGAAGAAATTAAGATAAGGCCCTAATGCCTGGATTTTTTCCAATCCTTTTATTAATTTGATTTCCTTTGATAAAGCCAGGGATATCTCTACCGGATCTTTCTTTTGTATTTTTGCTAGCTGAAAACACGGAAATGCAAAATCGCCAAGTTCTGGAGAAGGTGGAATCTCAAGATTTATTTCTTTTAGATTTGCATATTTTTTCAGCAATTCAATTATTTTTTCCTGCATAATATTATTAATTTGAGGAGATTATTAAAACTTGCTAATTAAATCTTTGGAAGAAGGTTAATTGGTATAACGCCTAACTCCGTAAAACTTAAATATTTCTGGTTGGTAATAGCTTGATGGTAAAGCTTTCTGAAGAGACAATAAGGCTGTTGAAACAAGATATTTTAAGCATATTATATGAAGACTTTAAGAAAAGCAGATTTACAAAAGACATTGCAAGAGAATTGAGGAGAGATAAAGAATTTACTTTAAAACTGCTGGTTGAAATGAGAGAACTTGGATGGGTTAACGAAGTTTTGGGAAGAGGGGCATTAGGAAATAGAAAAAGGTGGAAAATTTCTGAAGAATTGGTCGAGGTTTGGAGAAAAAAAGAAGATTAATTTCTGATTATTTTAATTTCTTTAATATTTTTTCCTTGCCTTTCCAGTCTAAAATCAAAATCGAAAGCTTTAAATAGTGGTAAGGTGGTAAAGTAGTCTGGTGGTTAAAATGGATGTTTCAACAAAGATTTCTAAAGAGGATATAAAATTAGTAAATGAATTGCAAGTTGGCTTGAGGAAAAGAGATATAAAAATGACCCAAAAAGAGCTTATTGATAGAGCAATTAAGTTTAGCATTATGGATAATAGAGGAGAATTCATTAAAATGATTAAGATGAAAGAAGTAAAAGACAGCATTAATGAAAAAGCCCTGTGGAGCAAATTCCTGAACAGCAGGGTTAGAATAAAGGGTGACTTTATTAAAGAGCATGACACAATTCTATAAAGAAGCTATTATAGATAGCCCTGTGTGGATCGGTGCATTTAGCGATAAAGACCAATATAGGGAAACCAGCAAAAGTTTATTCAAATTTTTTTCTGAAGGCTCTATTGGAAAAGCCTACATTACTGATTACGTTGCTATAGAAACAATAAACTACCTGTTAAGAAAAGAAAAATTCGATACTGCCTTATTGGTTTTTGAGTTATTCTTAAAATCGAGCAAGATAGAGATTATATATGTTGATGAATTAATGATGCATGAAATAAAACCTTTGTTTGAAAAATACAGAAACTTATCTTTGACTGACTGCTCCATAATTGCATTAATGAAAGAAAAAAATATAAAAACATTATTTAGTTTTGATTCTGGATTCGATAAGATAGAGGGCATAACTAGAAAAGAAAATGTCTGAGTTATTCCCCATTCAATTTCCTTAATATTTTTTCCTTGCCTTTCCAATCCAATGCATGCTTCAAAACCTCTTCGATTCTTGTTACTGGAATAATATTTATTTTTGCCTGATTTTCTTTTGACAAGATAATATCTTTTTCATTTGATTTCGGAACTATCAGATTTTTAATGCCTGCTTCAATTGCTGCTTCTGCTTTTTGAGTTACACCACCCACTGCCAAAACCTCTCCACGCACAGATAAAGATCCTGTCATCGCAAAATCCTGCTTTACTGGCGCTTTTGTAAATGCTGAAACTATTGCTGTTGCAACGGCTATCGATGCCGAATCTCCTTCAACTCCCGAATAACTATACAAGAACTGGACAAAGATATCATATTTCTCTTTTAGATCTTTTCCAAAATATTTTAATATAATTGCTGAAACATTTTTAACTGCCTCTTTGGCTATCTTCCCTAATTGACCTGTTGCAATAATCTCTGTTCCTTGGCCACCACCAGGAGTTACTTCTGATTCTATTGGAAGAACAATTCCTGAAATAGAAGTTTCCGTGCCCATGACTGCCAAGCCGTTTACCCTTCCAATTATCTTTCCTTTTGTAATTATTATTTCATATTTTTTCTTTTCTTCAATATACTTGTCTGCCAGCTGCTGCTCTAATGGGCGAGCTAGAATTTTTGCCCTTATAACATGAGTTCTTTCTGTGATCTCTTTTCCTTCTTCCTTTGCCAGATCTCCTGCCGCCCTAATCAAACCTCCGAGCTCACGAAGATGAAGAGTTAATTTTCCTGACGTGCCTGAGCGCCTTTTTGCTTCACTTATTATCTCTTCAACTGCTTCTCTTGAGAAATGGGGAATTTTTTTGTCTTTCACAACTTCTTGAGCTACGAACTGGGCAATTTTATTTTCATTTTCTTCAGTGTCGTCCATGGCATGATTCATATGAATTTCATAACCATAGCCTCTAATTCTTGAGCGTAAAGCAGGATGCATTTTTTCAATTGTTTCTTCATTGCCTGCTGCAACCAAAACAAAATCTGCTGGAGCTGGCTGCGTCCTTGTCATTGCACCACTTGAATGCTCTGACTGGCCTGTAATTGGATATTTTTTTTCCTGCAAAATGGATAATAATTCCTGCTGAGACTTTGGTGTTAATGTTGCTACCTCATCGATAAATAGAACCCCTCCATTAGCTCGATGGACCATTCCAGGGATAATTCTTTCATGTGGTGGAGTGCCTAGTCCTCCTGAATTTTTTACTAAAAGATTATTAGCTAGAAGATTTCCTGATTCTGTTGTTAAATTATATAAATATCCTTTGTAAGGGATTTTTTCTATTTTTTCTATTTTTTCTGAAGCGAGTTTCATACCATATTGTTTATTGGTAAAGGGTTTTTAAAATTATCCCAGGTGGTACATTGTAACGTTAGAGGGAGCTAATCTATGAGTGTATAAGATTAGACCAATATTTTTAACGGATTTAATAAGCGTCTTTTTCTTTATTATAGAACTCTAAAAAGAATTCTTTAAATTGCTGTGCCATTTCCTGATTTGTTATCTTGACAGCAAATGGATTTTCTTTCCAATGTACGAAAATAACAGTATTTTTAAAAATCACAATTCCTTGGGGAAAGTGAAAATTGGTGTACCTGACATTTGCTTTTTTGAGCAATTTTTTTGTATAATTTTTTTCATAAATGGGTTTTACCTTTTCATTAACTAAAACTTTTACATTAAGCCTCTTATCCCTTCTTCTTAAATTATATACTTGATAGAAATTAACTATATCCTTATCGTCATGAGGTTCAATTAGGGAAAAACTTAGATAATCTTCTTTTGGTTTTCCATCTTTGATAACATTTAGGAGTGCAGAGAACATGGCCTTTTTACCTAAAAACATCTCAGTTGAATAGTTGCCTTTGCCTCTTTGTTGTTTGTTTTTTAATTCTGGCAAAATATCCATGAATCTTTTCTTTTTATTTTCAATGAAATCCAGTATATTTTCTGGGTTTGTAGCTTGATATCTGTTATCTTTACCAACCTTCACATAAGTTATGATTCCTTTTTCTAATAAAGTCTTTAGAGTTCTATGGACAACTGAGCTTTGGAGGCCAGATTTTTGTATTATGGGTCCAGAAGTCGAGGGTCCAATCTCTAAGAGAGAAAGGTATATTTTTATCTCTGCTTTTGAAAGTCCTATGTTTTCTAATATTTGTTCGTCCATAGATAAAGTATTTTATTTTATTTTTATAAACTTTTCTATTCTCCTCTAAATTGAGAGGAGTATCTTTTAAATATGTACCTATTACTTACCACTTTACAATGAATAACAAAGAAACATATAAGGGAATTGTAGATGAACAGCTTGAATTAGCGAAGCAAAGGATAGGCAGGGCTTTAGTCCCTTTAGAAAATTTATCTGAGGATCAAATCAAAAGACTTATCGGAACTTATATGGTTGCCATAGAACCTAATTTTATTCCTTGGATGCAACGGGCTTATGAAACTGCAAAAAGTGATATTGCTAAAAAAGTTATTCTAGAAAATATTCAATGCGAAGTATCAAAAGACCATCCTAAAATGTTAAGAGATTTTTCAGCTAGTTCTGGAGTTCTATTGGATGCTAGACATTATGCAAGAGTTTCTAAACCTGTCTTAGGAATGTGGAGGCTATTTAGTAATGATAATGGTTTAACAAATGTTGCCATTGCCGCAACATTAGAAAATACTTCTCTTGAATTTATTCCATATTTAGCCAGTTTAGGGAAGAGGGCTGGTTGTAATGATTTTACATATACAGATGTGCATGGAGAGGCAGATATATCTCATGCACAAGAGCTTTATCGTGGACTAGTTGAAGAAATGAGTCAAAAAGAAGGGGCCGGTCCTTGGAGAACAGTCGCTACAGCAGTAGATAAGACCACCAATTTTCTTGAAGAAATTTTAACTCCTTGATAAGATGGAATATATCATTTTTGTTGGATACCTTGCTGTAGCATTTCAGACAATAAGATATTTACCTCAAGTAATTAAAGGATTTAAAACGAAAAAAGTTCATGATATTTCTGGTGTATGGTTATTTACTGGAACTATTGCCGCAATCTTGTGGATTATTTATGGATTTTTTATTTATGCCATACCAATAGTAATTGCAAACATAGTTAATCTTATCTGTTATTTATGTATGATATATCAAAAACAAGCATATTAAAATAGAACTTTGCTCATCTTAATCAAATCTAACCACCCATTCTTTCCTATTTCTAATTCAGGAATAGCTAACTCATAAGGACAGCAATTTATTCCTTGATGTTTCCTTATAAAATTGTAATAGATTTCATAACCTTTCATTATCGTAGAGGCGGATTCCATACAACCATGAAATCCCCGCATGACTTTGGTTCTTTCTCTAATTGAATTGCAACCATTTCAATTTTATTTTTCCACCAAACTTATTTCTAAAATTCTGTCTACCCTAAAAACTCTTTCGTCTTTTCTTTTGAAGCAATATGCTTCTACTCCTTTGAAACTTTTTCCTTGATATTCTAAGTTTCCTACGAAGGTTGGCTTTATTGTTCTTTTTGACTTGGTATCTGATGATTTTAGATATGTGATCTCTAAATTTTGCTGGGAGCTGATTGCGTCCTCTATTAGTTTTATTTTTTCTTTTGTGGATAAATTTTTTTCAGATATTTTGTATTGATACTGGGTTAAGAAATTGACAATTTTCCAGTCCATCCAGATATGCTTTTTTTGTATTGGTTTCTTGAGCACGATTCCTTGGAATGTTGTGCATCTGCTTAGAGCAACATATACCTGGCCGTGAGTAAATGCTCCATATCCGATATCAATAATAACATTGTCAAATGTTTTCCCCTGGCCTTTATGGATTGTTACAGACCATGCAAGCCTTAGAGGAAATTGGGTGAATGAGCCTATAACTTCAGAATCCAAACCTTTCTGTTCTTTGTTATAAAAAACTTGGGAAACCTCCCATGTAAATTTTTTTACTGTTACTATTTTTCCTGCCGGCAGTTCTACTAAAATTTTAGGGTCATTGTTTTTGTCATTGTTTTTATTTCGCATTTCTTCTATGCTAATTATTTTTCCGACTGTGCCGTTTACCCATCGTTTTTTCTTGTCGTTGTTAAGGAGCATAATTTGAGAGCCGGCCTTTAACTGTAAATCCTGCTTTGTCGGAAGATAGGACCTATCAAATTCTCCTTTGATTTTTCCTTTGAAATTGTAAAGTTTTGAGTTTATTTTTGCCAGCTCTTTCTCGTTGATTTCATCTGAAAGCTTGTTCGTGGTTGTTAAGGTTATATAAAACTCATCTTTACTTGGCATGAAGTTTGGGTTGAGCCGTTCATTAATTTCTTTAATTTCTTTTTCTGTTACGGACTTGTTACGTATTGTGTTCAGCAGATTAATAAACTTTTCATCTGTTTGCCTGTAAATTTTTTCCAGCTCTATAAAATCCATCTCTAATTCATTGAATATCTGCGCATCGAAGAAATATTGGCTTTTGTATATTGTCTTGAAGACTTCTTTTTCTTTTCCCAAGACAACGGGCGGGAGCTGATAAAGATCTCCGATAAATACCATTTGGATTCCGCCGAAAGGCCTGCTTTTGTCTTTTCCATTTAGTTTTAAAAATTTATCAATACAGTCGAGCAGGTCTGCCCTTACCATAGAGATTTCATCAATGATGATTATGCCAACCTTTTTGTATAATCCGGATTTTACTTTTGAAATTTCTTTTAATGTTATGTTTGGCTTGAAATTGAAGAAAGAATGGATAGTTATTCCTTCTACATTAAGTGCTGCAACGCCCGTTGGTGCCAGGACAACCAATTCTTTTTTTGTGTTTTCTTTGAAATAACTAAGCAAAGTTGACTTTCCAGTTCCTGCACGGCCAGTTATGAAAACATTTTTGTCTGTGTTTTCCAATAAGCCGAGGGCTTTTTCAAATTGTGGATTGATTTCAATGTCCCGGGTTTGGATTGAGGGCATTTAAAGAAGAAAGTTAGGCATTTTTTAAATTCTTTTCTTTTTTATTTTTGGCAGGGGATTTTATCTGAAATTATTGAACAAATAAAAAAGAAAAAATTAAGATTAAATTCAATAAATCTTGGTGGGAGGAGCTCCTATAATTTATGATAGATCAATTGTTTCCATAAATAAAATTGCACGAATAATAAATGAATTTAAAACAAAAACTAAGAATGTTTATCCTGATGTTGAATTTGTTTTTGAATTGGTGGGGGACAATTATTGGAGATGTGGTGATTTTAATTGCAAAGGTTAAACAAGATAAAAAGTTCGGGGATAAAAATATTTTAATCATAGATGCTTTTACCTATATCTTATCTTCTTTATGCTGTCTTACGTAGATTTTATCTGCATTTATATTTGATTTTTGGCTATTTCCCAAAGTTGATCAAATACTTGCTCGTGTGTTTTAGAAAAAATAGAATCTTTAATTAAAAACGCTCTGGGCACTTTTTCAGTTATATACATTAAAAATAAAGAATCGCCGAATACTCCCCATTCTGATAAATTGTTTAATTCTATGAATCTTATTTCCGTCAGAGGTAGCTTCCTTCGTGTTAATCCATGTCTTTTATCCTCTATTGAAAAAATAATTCTCGCTTTTATTTTCTTTTTTATTCTCATTTTATGTATCTCACCATAATATCCTAACATTCTTTCATAACTTTCCCTTTTTCCCGTATAAACTTTTGCAATTTTTCCATTTTTATCATTCATGAACTCATTCCACATAGATTTAACTCCAGTAATTCCTTCATAATATCTATAATTTGAATAATCCTCTTCTTTAACCCCTTTTTTAACCCCTTCTTTCTTTAATTGGGAAATTATTTTAATAATTTTTTCTCCTTCCTCTTCTAATTTTTTTTGTTTTTCTTTGAATAACTCATTTAAAATTTCGGGGGAGGAAGGCATGAAAATTTTAATATTGTTCTTAACTTTATAATTGACTAAACCCTTCTTCATCAAGGAATCTAAAATCTTATAAATTTTTGAACTTGGGATGTTTGCATAATTGCACAATTTTCCTGTTTGAGTCTCTTGTATTTTCAATAATGCCAAATAAACTTTTGATTCTGTCAGAGTTAATCCTATCTTTTCTAGAGTTTCTTCGATATTCATACTACTTATTATAGGGAGTAGTTAATATTTAAAGGTTGTTATTTTTACTTTTAATGTATTAAATTTAGGAGGTAATAAAAATGCAAAACATTATAGAAAAGAGAGACGCCTTGAGACGAGCACAATATGCTTATAATAATGGTGATGAATCGGGATGTTATGAAGCATATAAATTAATAGCAAAAACAGGATTATTAACATTAGGATATTTGGGTGTAAGAGCAATTACAAGTTCTATGATTGGAGAAAGGATTAATCCTCTTCAAGATAATCCAGATACTTTAATTGAACGGTGTGATGCTATGGCGGCCATTACCACCATAATAATGGGTGGTTTCGGGGGTTTGTCTGCTTTAATAACCCGAATGGGTTGTAAGAAAGAGATAAAAGAATTAAGGTCTGCTAAGAAAGAGTTGCAAGAGGCTTTAGATAGCTTGGGATAAGTTCTAATTGAGAAGAAAAGGACAAGGATTTGACGGTTATTGGGGTTGTTTTCGGGAAGTTGGGTAATGGAACTATGAGGGGATTATAACCTTATCAAACTTTGTCAACTTTCCAGCTTCTTTATATATTATTCTTCCTAATCTTTTAATAGCCACTTTATGCTCCGGGGTTACTATTAATGTTTT
>JACOZQ010000048.1 GCA_016181275.1 Candidatus Woesearchaeota archaeon
TTAATCTTGACGGGAATTTGATAATTGAAGATACTGGACTAATAAATTTAACTGCTGATACTTGCTCTGGAAGTTGTCCTGGTGGGAATTTAACTATTGATGCTGCTGGTGTTATTAATGTTACTGGAAATATAACTGCAGATGCAGGTCTTTATACTGGGGTGAATTTTAACTCTGTCGGAGGAAACATATATATTAATTCATCTTCAATGTTTATAGAAACTAATGCTGTGATTAGTGCGAGCAGTGATTATTTGACCAGCTCTGCAAATGATTATTCTGGTGATAAAGCTGGAATAATAATAATAAATTCTACTGGTTCTGTTGAAAATTTGGGAACAATACAAGTAATTGGCGGGAATGCAGATACAAACGATTGTTCTATAGGAGGAGATGCGAGAGGAAGGAGGGGCGATGGAGGAAACATAAATATAACAGGGACAGAGATTACTAATAATGGACTAATTAATGTTGAAAAAGGATTATTAGGACAATGTTTAACTAATGGGCTTGTTGTCAATGATGCTCAAGATGGATTAATTTATCTTAATGATACTTTCAGCCCGTGCAATAATGGAACAATATTTGATCCTGGAAGCTGTGTTATTTCAAAACCGATTAGAGTTCCTCATAATGAAATAATTAATTTTTCAGGCTACAATTGGACATTGGGTAATGGTGCATGGCTTAATGGAGATGCAGATTATTCAGAAGATACCGCTGCTCTAACTGTCAATGCTACTGATTTTACTCTAATTGTAGATATCTTGAATTTGTCTGGAGGAAATATTACATCTTATGGAACCCTTCATTCGGCAAGCGGAGGAACTATAATCATAAATGCAAGTCAAATATTTATAAATGAAAATTCAAAGATTAGTGCAAGTGCAGAAGATATATCTTTAACAGTCTCTCTGGATCGACCTCAAGCATATGGCGGAACCATAAACCTAACTGCATCAATAATTAATTCAACTGGAAAAATTACTACAAATGGTAAAAATGGTGATATTGATGATTGTATCCCTGGAAGCAGAGGACCTAGTGGTGATGGAGGAAATATATTCATTGATGCTGATGAAGTTGTTGTAGAAGAATTGAGTGTTAGAAGAGGTATTGGCGACTTATGTGATTTAGGCCTTGGCGGGATAATAGAGGTAAATGCAACTACTAGTTTTACTGGAACTGGGTTAATTAGTGCTTATGGAAATTATTCTGGAAACATAACAATTATCTCTCCCTCTATAGATATAAACAGTACTATAAATACTACCTCGCCAGATACAATAGTAAACGGAACAACGATCCTAGACTTTTCCAATTTCATTAATTTATCTTCAGCAGTAATAGAGCCAGGACCAATATTAATCAGGAATACAACTGAAGGAAGAATTGAATACTTGGAAAGAGTCGGGGATTCTGTTACAAGCTTAACTGACTTGAATATGAGCATGAATATCTCCATTAATTTAATTGAAGTTGACGGCGAATCCGGAGATGCTGCCTTGAATAGAACTGCTGAAATCTGGATTTATAATTCAAGCTTTATCAGCTTTGATGACACTTTAATATTAAAGGATGGAGCAAACTGCACTGACTGCAACAAAATAAGCTATGATCAAGTTACCTATATATTTAATGTAAGTTCATTTACAAATTATTCAATATTAGATGCAATTCCAACTACGCCTGTTTTAACTTCTCCAGAGAATGATTCTTTAATTGGAAGTATATATCCAAGATTAAAATGGGAGAATACATCTGATCCCGATGATACTACTACCTACTATTTAGAGGTTTATAATGATTCAGACTTGACTTTATTAGTTTATAATAATCCTGCTGTTCCTGACAGCGATAATCCTGTTGAAGATCAAATAAATATATCTTTAGAGGATGGAGACTATTTCTGGAGGGTTTTAGCTACTGGAGCATTGGAAAATGGTACTGTTTACAATTCTTCATATTCAGAATTATGGACGTTTACTGTTAATGCCTCTTCAAGCACATTCAGGCAGAATGCAAACGGAACTGAAATAAAAGACAGGTTTGAATACGGCACTTTTGTACAGACTAATTTGACTACTTTTGGAGACAG
>JACOZQ010000031.1:0-1008 GCA_016181275.1 Candidatus Woesearchaeota archaeon
TCTTCAGGAATCTTACCTAAAACACATTCAACAGCATCATTAAAAACTTTTTCTCCATTTTTAACTGAAATCTTAAGTTTAACCAACTCACTATTAAAAACAACCTCCCCTGAACTTAAAACTTCTTTAGGATAATAAAATAATAAATAAGCATAATCTTCAGTAATATAATTATTTTTTCTTAACAAAAAATTATAAAGATCCATTTGTACTTGATAATAAGAATGAGTATCAGCTTTCAACGGGAATCCTCTAGTCTTATAATCTAAAACTATTAATTTATCTTTATTAACTAAAAGATTGTCAATAGCTCCATGCAATAAAACATCGGATTTTTTATCCAAGAACTCAAGCCCTTTTTTGTTGTTTCTCCAAATTTCTAAAAGAGAAGCATCATCAAACAGCTTACAATCTTTAATTTCTTTTAATTCTGGCGGAAGCTTTCCTTGAGACATAAATCTGTCAAAGTGCTCTTTTAGAATTTTATCCATTCCGGAAGGCAGAGAAGGAGATATTCCCTGAGGTCTTTTAATATTTTTAACAATCTGCAAATAGAAGCATCTGGGGCATTCTAAAAATAAGTTTATCTAAAAATAAGTTTATACTTGAAGGAGAGAGTTTAATCATATAAAATATTAAAGAAAATAAGGCTTTTAAGTGTTTTGAAAAAGTAAACTATCGAGATACCGCCATTTCATTTTAGCCTCTAGAATCCATATATCAACACTACAGCCAAAATCCCCTCTATTTTTCATCCAAAATTTGTTGCATAATGCCATCAAAAATCTGTTACATGAACATCCAATATTCATAACATGGAAGACAAAAATCATATACTTCTTCCGTAGATAGAAAGATTTGCATCGTAACTTAAAGTTTCTATATAGTAACTTAAGATTATTTTATTAGAAGGCAAATGGAAACCTGAAAGGTGTCCATCAGCGAAGCAGTTTAAAATCTATTTAACTCTTTAATTAATTTCTTGCATTTTTCTATTGCTTGTTTTGC
>JACOZQ010000031.1:1013-12041 GCA_016181275.1 Candidatus Woesearchaeota archaeon
CAAATATGATTTAGAATATTGTATCCTTTCTTGAAAGTGATTGCCTGCAGCAACTCCAAAAGAGAAGTGTAATAATCTTCAAACACAAAATTGCAGTTCTTTTTATTTACTTCCTTGATTAGGCTTATTCTCTCTTTTGCAGTTTCCATTAATGATTCTGCCCTCCTTATGTCAGGAGTAATAGATTTTACAGATTTGTTAGCCAGACAATCATTCCAGTTTGTTTCTTTCATTTGAAGACCTCAATGTAACTGTTTATAGTTATACCATTTATAATATTATTTGCCAGGTGTGGGTTTGATATCTCTTTTAAGCTTTTATGCTGAAATATTTGTATTTCTCTTTTTAGAATTTTTTTAAATTTATCAAAGTTTATTTGTTTTTTTGATGGTGTTTCAATGTATAGGTCAATATCACTATCTTCCATATCCTCACCTTTTAAGTATGAACCAAAAAGAACAATTGGTGGATTGCTTAATTCTCGCTTTAAATATTCTATAATCCCACAATTGTAAAGGGATTTTATGTTAAAAAGTTTTTTTTCTAAAAGATATTTTTCATTTCTGCTTGCCGTGTAGAAGCTTACACTGCCTGTTCTAATTATGGTTAATATTCCTTCTCTTTCTAACTCTTTGCAATACCTTATTACCGAAGGCAGAGGAAGTTTTAAGATTCTCTCTATCTCTCTTACTCTCTGGCTGGTACTTGGATTAATAAAAAAATATTCCTTGATTGATTGCTTGATATCTTTTCTTTTCATTTGATAATTAATAGTATCAATTGATATTTAAAGTTATCGGTAATAAATCCTTTTATATCCTGCTTGTTGTGAAGGTCAATAGATTCATAGTACTTCTGCTTTAATTTTACAGGAACAAATATTTTTGGATATCCTGCCTGCATTAAAATCCAATTTATAAGTGTTCTTCCAGTCCTTCCATTTCCGTCCTCAAATGGATGGATTTCTACAAACTGTGCATGAATAAGACAAGCCATGATGAAAGGATGAATTTTTCTCTTATTTTTATAATAAAATTGAATCATTTTTTTCAGCAAGGAATGCACTTCTTCAGGATTGGGGGGAGTATGATCAGCTCCTTCAATTCTAACAGGAAAAAAACGCACTCTTCCTGGATAGATAACCCCTGTGTTTTTTGTTAATATTTTATTTATTTTTTCAATGAATTCAATTGAAAGTTTTCCTTTATATTTTTTGATAAATTCAAATACTTCTCTCCCATTTATAGCTTCATTGTAGTCTTTAGGTTGGGCTCCTGATGGAATTTGTTTTTCTTTTATGATTAAATAATTATCTCTTAATGTAAGCCTGTTTCCTTCAATAGCATTGGAGTTATATGTAAACCTTATGATAAAATCAGTTTCTTCTTTTTCTATAATGGTCTTGGGTATTTTTTTACGATGATTGTTATAAACTTCCTTGAAATCATCAATTATTTCTAATTTATCGGCATCGAGATAGTCTTTGTTATAGATTTTATATTCTTCAAGTTTAAGCTCTTTGAGTTTCCTGCCAATTTCCTCCCTTGTAGGCTCTTTTTCTCCCAGCTTGATTCGAATTTTTTTCCATTTGTTCCCGCTTACCCTTATAGTTTTCCCAAGATAATAAAAAGTTTTTTTTCCGGATTTTATTTTGTCAACATAAGCCATACTATTATTATTGTCCACATAATATATAAATCTTTCTAATTTGTGGACAATACAATTTTAAATTTATTTTATTGAAGGGTGCTGTGACTTAAGATTTAGGACATTCTAAAAATAAGTTTATTGATGAGGTGAGAGTTTAATCATTTAAAATATTAAAGAAAAATTTCAATCTTCATCTCTAATCGTTTTTCATTTGGATGTTTAAATAAATCTTTAAGATCCATTTCAGAAACCATTCGCACTTTATCTTTAAGAATAGATCTCCCAACGTCATCACTTGGTTCGGTTGATTCTCTTCCATTTACTTTCTCTAAATAGGAAACAGTCATTCCGAGTGTATCATCCTTTTCAAAAACTAAAGTATAATATCTAGTCATTTTTACCCCTATAATTTACTATAATAACTAAAAGTAATGGTTTTTAAGTCTCTTCAAGGAAAGGCGAATGGAAAACTTTGTTGTCCATCAGCGAAGCGGTTTCAACTTTCTTCAAATTATTTAATAATCTCAACTAATTTATATTGAACCTCTTTTAGTTTTTTATCTTGAATTAATCCTGCTTTGTTGAGAACAATTGATTTGTCTGCAGTAAATATCCTGTTTGGACGGATAATACTCTCAACAGGCAGACCTCCTTTCTTAAAATCTTTTTTTGAAAGCTCAATTGAATATTTATCTTTTCTTGATGCTCGGCTTGTAATCTGGCATAAAATAATATCTTCTCCTTCTAAAACGGAAATAACTAATGCTGGTCTTTTTTTACTTGCACTGAGATCAGAAAAAGGAAATGGCAGGACAACAATTTCTCCTTTTACAAATTCCTCCATGCATTATCCTCCTCTTCAGTATTCCAATCTCTTGCAAGAACTTTTTCAGTTGCAAATGCAGATTCCATTTTTTCATTTATTTTTTCCATGGATCTTATTTCCATCCTATCATCATAAGTTAGAATAACTATCTTAGATCCTTCTTCAAATCCTCTTTTCTCTCTCATCTCCTTGGGAAGTGCAATTTGTCCTTTTTCAGTTATCTTTACAGTTTTCATTCCGATTAACATTTTCTTATAAGTAAGGAAAGTAAGAATCAATATATAAATCTTTTGTTTTTATTAGAAACAAAATTTGGGATGCATTTAATTAGTTTTTACTTCTTGATTTTAAGTTTGTGTCTAGCATTTTAAATATCCCTTAATGAAAGCCTAAATGCTTTTTCTTGTTTAGTTAATTCTGATATGTCTTTATCAACCTCTCCTTTAACAATCGCAGGACCAAGCTTTAGATAATTAACAGATGAAAACTTATCATAAACACCTTTATCTTTAATTAGATTTACAATAATAGTTTTATCTTCCGGATATATAACTTTTACATATTCTTTTATAGAGCATTTTTTATTATTTCCGAATAAAATAGATGTATTTTTCTCTTGGGATAATTTAATAATTTTCCTCTTTAACTCTTCTTCTTTTATCTCTAATTCTTTCTTTAAATTGTAAAGTTTTTCAAATTCATCAACAAGACCATTGTCATTTGACATTTTTATTTCCTCCATTAATTTTTTGATTCTCTTCTCTTTGTGCTTTTTTCCATTCTTCTAAAAATATTTTCTTTATACTATTACCATTTTCTTTTGAATAACAAGCTACATTGCCGTAAAAGAAGTAATCGCCATCAAGCTTTTGTACCGGTATTGCAGAAATGTATTCTCCTGCTTTTAATTTGGCTGGAAAATTGATTGTTTTGACAAGAATAATCTTGCTATTGGCTATATTTTTTATAGTAAAATCTTTTTTGTCTTCTGAAATAGAAACTATTTCATAGAAGCTTTCTTCATTATTAAGAAAATTATCAACCATATGCAGCTCTCTCTTTGTAAAATAATCTGCTGGATTTCCTGAAATGAATTCCATTGGGGTAAATTTTCCTTTAATTAAATATTTCAATAAAAACCATCCTTGAAATCCACGGACAAAATCTACTTTAGATTGCATAAGCGGTATTTCTTCAGCTTTTTCTTTCTTAAACTGCTTTAATGCTTTCTCTTCCGCTTCTGGAAAACAAGAATTGATAACATCTTTAATTTTTTCTATTAATTCTGTTTCCCATGGTTTTTGTCTTTTTTTCTTCACTTTGCAAGACTCCCTTTAACTGGCTCAATTTCAAGCATTACTGTGTCTGCTCCAGCGGCTTTGCGCAGGGTTTTATCAATTCTAAACCAATGGCTTCCCTTACCATCCGGCTCGAGTGGAGCTTGAAGATTATTGCCATTGATTGTTCCTTTGACCATTGCCATGCCTCGTGATGGAAGCTTCACACTTGCACCCTTAGGCAATCTAAGAATTGTCCATGAGCCAATATTAAATAGTTTGGCTTCAAAACGGTTTGTTGACATATTTTCTTGCTCCTTATTCTTATAATCCTTATATACTAAATTTTATTTTTTGTCTAGCTTGATTTGGATATATTTAACTAGCTTTTAAATTCTTTTTAATTAAACTCTCAACGAGCTCGGACATATTTATTCTGTGTTTTTTGCAGTAGTCTCTGAATTCCTTGGCTAGAGTTCTGTCTATGGTAAAATTCAAACGGGTTTTTGTTATTGTTTTCCCTGTTTTCTCAAATTCCTCTAATGCTTTGAATCCAGAAGGTTTTTCTTTTATGATTCTTAAAGCATTTCTTAGAAATTTACTTTGTGATGGCATTTTCTATCCTCCTTTGTATGTTTGCTATACTTTTTTCTCCTTTTAGCACTAGATTTTTGATTAATGTTATCGCTAGATCCTCCTTAATTTTCCATTCATTTAGATCTATATAATTTAACAATAAAGCATATGCGGTCCTCTTATTTCCATCTACAAAGACATGGTCTATCAGAATTGCCCTAATTAAATAGGCCAATTGCTTTGTCCAAGCAATACTATGTCTTGAATGCTCTAATGCAGAGCTTAAACTTGATTCATTCTCAAAATATCCTGTGGAAAATCTTTGATTTATTGCTATGATATCTTTCTTAGTTAAATCCATACACATCGTGTGTATTTAATACTATATAAAACTTTTGTTTTTTATACACATCGTGTGTATTTGAAATTTTAATAAATGTTTTGAAAGGAAAGGGCAGTAGAAGTTGCAAGAGATTTTAGCAGAAAAAATTATTGGAGTATGGGTGAGAAGCTGGCTGGAGAACTTTATTTGTACAAAAGATCCCGAGAAAGATTAGATGGAAAAGACAAATAAAATTTTTAGTTTTTGATTAAAAATCAAGTAAATTCTTTATATTTTTTATTTCTTGAGCTTAATGGTTAAATGTCCTTTCATAAATCTCTTTCATAAGTTTGATTTTATAATCTCTATATTTCTTGAACACTTAGTTCAAATTGGGACCTCTTTTAATTTGTATTAGAAGTACCCGAAGTTCCCTTTGGATAACACAAAATTAAATTAATGCAAAAGTTTTTATATAAAGTTTAATTAAAAATATAGTAAAGAGGTGTTGAATATAAAGTCTTTAAAGCTGTTTTTATTTTTTGCAATTTTAGCTATTAATATTTACATTGTTCTTGCAGGATATCCGGCTGGAACTCCCAACGGGAATGATTGTCCTAATGGCGCTTGCAATTCTGCCGGCTGCAATGCCGGGATTCCTGGTGTAAGACTTGCTGATTATTGCTATGACTGCAGCTCTCAAGCTGATAGTGTTTGTCCAAACGAGCTTGTTTCTAACACTTGCAATTTAGTTTATGATGCTGATTGCACTTACTCTTCCTGCTCAAGCAGAACTCAAGCAGATTGCACTTCTGGTCCAGATAATACTGGAAAACAGTGCGAATATATTAATGAATGCAATGGTAATCTATATTGTGAAAATTCTGGATGTAATATTAAAGGTTCTGTTAGTTGTGGAATAATCTATGGACAATGCGGAGTTCAATGTATTCCTGATGCTGGTGAGCTTTATTCATGCTGGGAAATAATAGGGTGTGATGCCTCAAAGAATCTTGTTGGTAGTTGTAAAAAAACTTGCGGCAATGATTACAAATGTTATGATTGCACTCCAGCTTGCAGCTGTGCTCCCGGATGGAAAGACAGCGACGGAAATATGGCTAATGGCTGCGATACCAGGACTAAAGAAAATGAAGCAGCAAATGGCTGCAGTAATGGAATAGATGATGATGTCGATGGAGAATGGGACTATGACACATTAGACAGGGGAGAGGCTGGAAACATTCCAAGCCATGGAGACAATGATTGCAGTGTTGGTGTTACAAATATTCTTGTTTCTGATTCAACTCCAGCTAAAGAAGAAAATTTTGAAGTAACCTGCACAGCTACAGTAGCTCAAATTAATAGTGTTGATGCATTTATAGATAATCAAAGATGCAATTACATTGAGAATTCTTGGAGCGGAAGCAATGTAAAATTTTCTTGCAGCACTTCTCAATTAAGCATTGGAAGTCATGTTGTAAAATGCACTATTGATAAAACAAAATCATATCAGTCCGGAGCTGATAAAACAATTTCTATTAATCTAATAACAAGCAGCTGCTCTCAATACTCTTCTCTTGGTGCTAGCGCTTGCAACAATGACCCGGATAATAGGTGCGAATGGTGCAATCAATGCTCTAATACTCTATGGTCTGGCGGAGATAATAGATGCGTGGAAAAAGGAAAATGCAGTTATATTGTTACAGCAAATCAATGCAATGCAGTTTGCGATGCAACTCTTGGGAATAATGCATGCGGCTCAGTAAATTGCGATAGCAATGATGGCTGCTATTCTGGGAAATACCGCGATTATAACACTGTTCAAAACCTATGCAATATTAACACAGGACAATGCTCTCAATCTTCCTGCACTTCTTATGCATTAACTGGAGCAGACAATGACAATGATAATTATGATGCTCAATGCGGGGATTGTAATGATAATAATCCTGCTGTAAATCCAAATATGAAAGATATCTGCAATGGCTTGAATGATGACTGCAATGCCAATACAGCTGACGGCTCTGGAGAATCAGCTCCTTTGAATTCAAAACAAATAGGAATATGTCAGAATACTAAAAAAACATGCTCTGGTGCTTCTGGCTGGATTGACAATTATCCTGCTGGATATGAGAATACAGAATTAACTTGCAATGATAATTTAGACAATGATTGTGACGGCGTTAAAGATTGCGCTGATTCTGATTGCACTGGAAAAATTAGTTCAAATAATCTTGTTTGCTGCCAGTCAAAATCAAACTGCCCAGCTGATGGCTCTGTTGTGTTTAATGGATGTGTAAATGACAATGTTAGAAGCGGAAGCCAGACAACTTTTTCATGCAGCCAGAATAATGAATGCATTTCAAGTGTTAGCCAAGCAAGTGATGAAGTAGGAAGCTGCGGAGTTAATTGCTGTCTGCCCGGTGGCGGAACAGCTGTTTGCAAAAATCCAGGTTATTTCGACGACATTGAAACTCAAAAAGATGGAAAATACGAAGTTTGCTCAACTGCCAATGGGAATGGAGATTGGATTGGAGCTAACTGCCAGGGCCAAAATTGTATTGATGATGAAAACCAGCAATTGACATATAACTGCATAGTGGATTCTGATTGCGCATTATTGAATGCAGGTGAATGCGGAGAAGCTGTTTGCGAAAAAAATTTCTGCATTACTCGAGCTAAAACTAATGCTAAGCAAACATGCGAGAGTTTGGCTACAAGCAGAGGCTATGAATGCGCTGAATTTAATAAATGCGAAAATGATAAAGCTGGAAATCAATGGAGCTGTAAATTTTCAGGAGAGAATTATTTATGCAGGGAGAAAGGGTTTGGTCCTGATATTGGATGCAGCATGAAACCAAATTATAAATGCAATGAGCAATTATGCCTAGATCCTGTTCAGAATCCATGCAAGTTATGCTATAGTCAATGCATTGAAGCTGCTAATGATCCTAATAGAAGGCCTGAATCTGCTGGCAGCTGCACACCAAACGGCTATTGGGCTCTTTGTGGAGGTTGATAAATGAAGAAATTAATATATTTATTTTTATTTATTTTTATTTTTATTAGCTCAGCTCATGTTTATGCTCAAAGTATTGATATTAATCTGATTGAGTACAATGCAGATTCTGGAAGAAGCATGATCGCAATTTCAAACATTGGCGACGAAGACTTGCATGACATAAAAATCAGCATAGATTCTTCTAGAGAGATTCCAGTTGTTCAATTATTGAATCCTGGAAACAGCGCCTATTATATTCTAGGTGTTGATTCTGGAGAGCATGAAGTAACTGTCAATTCAAATGAGGACAGCATCTCCAAAACTTTATTGTTCTCTCAGTCAAAAGAAAATTTGAAAGAAGAAAAAGAGCAGGAAAAGAAAGCGAAAGAAGAAGCATTGAGAATAGAAAGTGAGCTGAAAAAAATTTCAGAACAAAATAGAATGCAGACCGAGCTCGAGTTGGAGCAGGAAATGGAAAAAGCTATAGCTTTCGGTTTTGTCGAAGAAAGAAAATATGATAAAGAATTATTTGTTTGGATTGGTGCTGGAATATTGATAATTATTGCAATTGTGCTCTGGTTAATGAGCAGGAGAAAATAAAAAAGTAAAATGAAAAAAATTATTTTAATTTCATTTTTATTTTTTGCAGCTGTTCTTTATTATTCGCAGGATTCTCAAGCCGCTATCTGCTGTGACAGTGGATGCTATGCATATGGAAATGTTTGTTGCGGCAATCCTCAATATGAAAACGTTTGTAGCTCTTTAATTACAGAAGGGCTATGCAAGACTAATTCAAATTGTAAATGGAAAGTTAATGAATGTCAGCCACTAACAATTGGAATGGAGGGTTGTATTAATGCTAATACTGGCCAGCCAAGCTGCCCTAATGAACGCCTTGGTGAATGCTTTGTTTGCACAAATAGAAATAATAAAAATCGATGGGTTGAAGATAGGTTAGGGATACCTGACTGCAATGCATGTAATGAAATCAAAGATGCTCAAGGCAATCTAATAAATAGCGAGTGCGATTCCAAATGCCCCGAAGGTTATGATGTCTGTACTTCTGGATGTTGCCCGATTGATATCACAATTGACTCCGATGGAGATGGTTTAACAAACGAAGTTGAAAAACAGAAAGGAACTGATCCTAATAAAGCAGACACTGACGGAGATGGTTTTAGTGATGGAGAAGAAATTGAGAAGGGAACTGATCCGTTAGATAAGAACAACAAGCCAGCTTCTACAACTGATGATTCTGATGGAGATGGATTGACAAACAATGAAGAAGTTGATTTGGGGACTGATCCTAATAAAGCAGACACTGACGGAGATGGTTTTAGTGATGGAGAAGAAATTGAGAAGGGAACTGATCCATTAAATCCAATTTCAAACCCAGCTACTTTTCCAGGAGGGATTCCTGTATGCAATGATGAAGATAATGAATGCACCAGCGATGAATCATGCAGGTGCTCTGACTGCAATGAAGGAGATCAAGCTGGATGCCTTGACGGATTGGTTTGCAGTAAAGACAGAAAAGTCTGCACCGGTGATAATGATGGCGATGAAATTTTAAATGATGATGATGTATGCATTGAAATTGCTGATAAAAAACAAGATGATGGCGATGGTGACTGCTATTTAGATGATGGAGAAAGAAGTCCTTTGTTTGGATACTGCGGAGATGCATGCGAGGGAGAGTTTGGATTATGCGAGAGTGTTTATGGGGATAAGCAGTGTTGTGATAGCATTCTTGGAGCTAAAGGTTCTGGCCGGTTTTATGGGTACACTCAAGACTGCCCGAAAATTGAAGTGGGAGTTGGCTGTTGGAGCTCATGCTTTAATGTTGATGCTGAAGGCAATGTAATTAAATACGAAAGTGGATCTTGTATCGACGGTAAAAAAATAATAAAAGAATTAAAATGTAATTCTGCCGGAGAAAACTGCGTTGAGCAGAGCAGATTTGAAGAGAGCTGTTTTGGAATTCCTCTAGTTCCATTTTTCACATGGATCAATATTCTGACAACAATAGGAATCTTATTTGCTTATTATGTTTTCAGGAAAAAATGATTGGAAATATTTATAAATAGGTATATACTAGGTATATACTATGTTAATAGAAGAACAAATAAAGAAAAAAGTAGTAAGTTTTGGCAACGGAAGTATTGTTTATACCCCTAAAAATTGGATAGGCAGGGAAGTTATCATAACCTTGCCTGGATTGTCTTTAAAAGAAGAAATATTAGATCTGCTCAAACCTTATTTGGAAAATATTCAAGGTGTTTATTTATATGGAAGTTATGCCAGAAATGAGCAAGGGCCTGATTCTGATATAGATATCTTAGTTGTCTCCGATAAGAAATTTTCTATACAAAAAGATGGATATGATATTAGTGTTCATAATCTAAGTAGTTTGAAAAAAATTTTAGAGGATAACCCTATATATTCTCTAATTTTAAGAGAGGCTAAAGTCATATTGAATAGATATTTATTGGTTGACTTGTTGGAGAATATAAAATCTATAAAACAGGATTTTTCTTTTATTATGGAAACTACTGAAGACATACTCGAGATAAATAAAGATATGATCGATCTTGAAAGTGAGGAATTTTCCAATTATGCTGTTATCTATTCATTAGTATTAAGATTGAGGGGATTGTACATGATTGATTGCATTCTAAAAGGTAGAAAATATTTTAATAAAGATTTCAAGAAATTTGCAATAGGGAAAGGTGTTGATAAATTTAATTTATTCTATTCTATATATAGAAATCAAAGGGATAATAAAAGAGTAGGAAAAATTAAAATATTTAAAGATGATGTAATCAAACTATACTCTCTAGTTAAAAATGAAGCGGAAAAAAAGAGCATTAAAATCCATCGACAGCTTAGCTAATAGGATAATGGAGCACGAAGAGAAATTGAAAAAAGCAAGAGAGCTTGGCAAGAAAGAATTAGTTGGAGATTATGAGAAAGAGATCATTTCTCTTAAGAAAACTAGAGAAAAAAAGACAAATATTGCTGGGAAATAAATATTCTAAGTTATTAATAGAATTTCGGGCCCGACGCGATTTGAACGCGCGACCTACAGATTAAGAGTCTGTTGCTCTACCAAGCTGAGCTACGGGCCCTTCAGCTGGGCTAATAAAAATGCAATTACTAACCCTATGAAAATACCTAAATTTTGATTAATAAAAGTTTCTACGAACATCAATGAAAAAGGAATAAAGAAAAGGATTGATTGAACTGCAAAATTTTTCGGCTTGAAAGATTCTAATGATGAATGCAAGATAATCAGCAAGGACATTAATGATAAGATTATGATTTTAAAACTTGAAAAATAAGATAAAAATGCGATAATTCCAAACATAAAACAAAT
>JACOZQ010000032.1 GCA_016181275.1 Candidatus Woesearchaeota archaeon
AGTTTCATACGAATCACCTCTTTCTAGGGCTAACTTTAGCCCTTATTTTTATCCAAAAATAAGTGTCAGAAAGTATTAAGTTTAGTGGTTTACTTTACATTTTAAAAAGTTTTATAAAGTGATTTTTTTAAATGAAATTGATGAAGAAAATGCTAATCTGCTCGAGCTGCAATAAAAACATCCAAACTGGGGCTACTAGATTCAAATGTCCCGGCTGCGGTAAAAATGAGATTATAAGATGCGGACACTGCAAGAAAACTGCCGTGAAATATAAATGCAATTCCTGCGGATTTGTAGGACCTAATTAAAATGGCAAGAGTTGTTGTTTCTATGAAAGTAATGCCCGAGAGTCCTGATATTAATTTGGATGATTTAACTAAAGAGATATTAAAAAAAGTGAAGAATTTTGCCGGGAACACTGAAACAAAAGTACAGAAAGAGCCTATAGGATTTGGATTAAATTCCTTGAAAGTGCAATTCGTACTTGATGAGCAGAAAAGCAATCTTGACCCCCTGGAGAGCTCAATTAAAAACATTGATGGTGTTAGTTCTGTTGAGATCATTGATGTTAGAAGAGCAATCGGCTAGAAAAGAAAATAAATCAAATTTCCAAAAATCAAGCTAACGATTAAAGCAATCAGTATAGCTGGTGAGAAGACTATTCCCTGCTTGACTAAAACTTTTTCTATTTTCGCCCTCTTTATTTTTTCAATCTGCTGCCCTGTCAATTGCTGCTTTGCCCTGTAAATTATTTTATTATTATAAAAAATATCATTCAATATCCAATCACCCTCCAATAATTTTGAAACTGGAATTGTCTTTATCAAGCAAGATTTTTCGACTGATGCTATGAAAACATGAACATAAAAAATTATGAACAAGAAAATTGAAATAGAAATTGGAATTATTTTTTCATCTGTCCTGAAAGAGATTAAGATTAATAATACTGCTGCTACAAATATTTTTATTTGAGTTTTTCTTTTTTCTTTTAATATAGAAATAAATTTTCTTGAAAAATTTTTCATATTTATTACTGCCAAGATAACTGCATAGGTAAAACTGTAAGCTGCTCCTATTATCAGAACATTGAGGAAAATTATTAATGGAAATGGAAGAAGAATTAATTTCGGCGAGAAGAATTTTAATAAAAACAATGGGTAAGTCGCAAACGCAATCGATAAACCGAATAATAATTTTACATCTCCTCCACCCCATTGATTTAGCTTATACATGAGCAAGGACAGAATGAAAATCACTGGAAAAGTCTTCAGCGCTTCAAGAATGAAAATCCAATTGTTTGTCGAGAATGAATAAATTAGCCTTACTAGAATTGCTGAAAAAATAAGAAAATAATTTGAGTAATCAGGAATTTCAGTTGTTTTAATATCCGAGATGACTGCTATTATTGTAACGATAAAAGCCAATATCAATAAGATAACTTCTATTTCAAGCATATCACTTGGAATGAGGAAAGGTTTATATATTATTTCTTATTTTAATTTTAAATTCAGGGGGAACATTTATGGCTACTATCGGCAGAGGAAACAAAGACTGGAAGATGATTACTATTTTTGTTATGGGAATATTGCTCGTTGTGACTGCTTCTTGGATAGGCTATACCTATTATCAGGCTAAACAGAATAATTTTGCTTTACAGAACCAACAATTTGGGAGATTGGTTGAACAGAGAAACATATTAAATTCTGTGGAAACTACTGGCTATTATTCCTTGACAGTTTTAGATCAAGAGAATAACCAAAGAGCTTTAGTCCTTGTACCCTATTCTCCTCAACAAACCCAGCAGAATCAGCAGTTGCAGCAATAATGGCAATAATTATAAAACTTCTTTTTTTTATTTAATATATGATTAGCATAATTGGTGGAGGACCAAGCGGATCTTATCTAGCAAGCTTATTGAAAGATAAATGCACGTTGTTTGAAGAGCATGAAAAAATTGGAAAGCCTATTCAATGTACTGGCATTCTTACTCATAGCATTCATGAATTAATTCCTGTAAAAAATGAATTTATAGTAAATAAGATTAAAAGAATAAAATTAATTTCTCCTGGCGATGAGGAATATGAATTCAAACTAAAAAATGAAGAGATAATTGTTGACAGATTTAAGTTTGATAACTATTTAATAAATCTGGCTAGAGACAATGGAGCCGAAATTCTAACTAAACATAAATTGAAAGATTTTTCTTTTACTGACAGAAAAATAAAATTAAATTTTGACAACAAAGAATATGAAACAAAAATATTGGTCGGAGCTGATGGCCCTAATAGCTTAGTTGCTAGAAATTCCGGATTGCTGAATGGCAGGAAGTATAAAGTTGGGCACCAATATACTGTTAAAGGAGAATTTGATTCTGAAATGTTCACTGTTTACTTTAATGGCGTTAAAAATTTTTTTGGTTGGATTGTTCCTGAAAGTAAAAAAATTGCTAGAATAGGCATTGTCGGCGATGAAAACATTCAAATTTTATTCCAAAATTTTTTAGATAGAATTTGTATTGAGAAAAATAATTTTATTGAATGCCAAAGTGGTGTTATTCCTGTTTTTGATTACAAGGCTAAATGCTCGAAAGATAATATCTATTTAATTGGCGATGCTGCTGGACATGTAAAATCAACAACACTTGGAGGGATTGTTTATGGAATGCGAGCTGGAAAAATTCTTGCTGATGTTTTAGAAAATAAAAATTCTTGCAATTATGATAAATTATTGAGAAAAGAAATTGGAAGAGACTTGTGGCTTCATTCCAAAGCAAGCGAATTATTAAGCAGTTTTGGAGATGAAGGCTGGGATGAGTTTATCAAACTACTGAAAGAAATTGAGCTTGGAAAATTTAATCGAGATAAACCATTTTCAGGATTGCATTTATTTTTGAAACCAGATTTGATTTATTTTTTGATTAAGCATGGATTTAAAACAATGATAAAATATAATTAAACCATTCGCATAGTTTAGTTACTATTGGACTTGCTATTGACATTATAAAATATAATCCTACTGCCATAATTATACCCAATATATATCCTATTTGTGGAAATGCACTTAATAATATTCCTATGGTTATTGGGATGAGAGCTAGGAAATGGAAAGGAATTATCCCTATTATTGTTCCAATAAAAAACATTATTACTGCATTTGGAATCCTTACTAGAGCTGGTACTTCTTTTGCAGTCAACATCATTAATGCCCATATCATCCCTATTACTATTCCTCCTATTACCGAGATAAACGTTGTTGCTCCAGCAAAAGTTATAAGCTGACTATCTACTATAAAATCTACTGTTGCTGCTAGAAAACCCAAGATTGTGCTTCCAAATTTTCTTCCAAAAGAATAAACGGCTGCTAAAGCAATTATTACAAATATGAAATTGTCAATCGAGTATTTCAATAACTCAAAGAATATCGTCCAAAAAGATTCTGCACAAGCATACATCACCATTTCTCTTAGTAACCTTTAAATATTAATAAAGTTATTTGTTAAATATGAGAAAAAGAGGAGAGACTAGCGCTGGCAATGTTGCAACCATCATTTCGCTAATAGCTTTGTTCATGATTGTTTATCTTCTTTTGCTTCCACAAGCTGATAGAGATAAAATTCTTGGAACTGATACTAGTCAAATAGGAAAGGAAAGAATTGCAGCTGGAACTGGAGAAGTTTTACTTAGCGAGTTTATAGGGAAAGTAAAGCCAGGAGATGAAGCTGAGAAAGCAACACATGAGATTGCAAATGTAAATTTATTCAGCAAAGAAGAATCCGGTTTTGTAACTTTATCTGAAAACTTAATTGTGAGCAAAAGTTTTTTCAGCAGCAATACACAAAGCTTATTTTTCAGAGTTGAGCCTGACAATGTATTAAAAGCAGAATTATTTTTGATTGTCGATTCTGGAAATGGCGAGCTCGTTGTCAGAGTGAATGGAAATGAATTCTACAGAAATGAAATTACAAGCGGGCAATTCATAATTGAAATCCCAAAAGACTATCTATCAAATTTAAATAACATGGAATTGGATGTTGAAGGATTCGGGGTCAAATCATATAACATAAGGGACATTAAATTGAGAAAGAAAGAGGAGATAAAAAACAGGGTTGCGAGGAGAACATTTTCTGTTAATGCGGAGGAGAAGAGCGGGATGAATAGAGCTGTGATGAGATATAGCGTTTTCTGCGACAAAGATGAAAGAGACAGTTTGAATATGTTGCTAAATGATAGGATAATTTACACTGACGTTCCTTTCTGCAATCTTGGAGAAGATGTAATTGAATTATCACCAGACCATTTCAAAGCCGGCTTGAATAGTCTTGATTTTGAAACTGAAGGAGATTACGTAATCGAGAGCATACAGATAAAAACATTTTCTGGAAAAGAGGCACTTGACGAGTATTTCTTTGCATTGGATCAAGAAGAATTTATCAGAGTTAGAAGAGGATTATCTGATATTGTTGCGAGTTTTGAATTCAGCTTGAAAGATGACAGGAAAAATTTTGTTCTTGAGATAAATGGAGAAGAGATAAATGTTGATACTACAAAAGATACAGAACTTGTTATATTGAATGATCTCATCGAGGAAGAAAATCTTGTAAGAATAATTCCTAAAAATAGTTTTGAGATTTTAGAATTCAAAGTTGTGCTGGAGTAATATCATGGCCAAAGAATCTTCTGGCGGATTTAAAAAAAGAATTCTCTCTGGAGCTAATTACGTAATTAATAATACACCTGAACCTCAGGGTTACTCTAGAAATGGGAGCGGCACTGGAAAAAAGAAATCTGGAGCTGGAATTATCTTGCTTGCTTTCATTGTAATTTTATTTTTGTTTTTCTGGCCGAGCTCACCCTTAGCTAAATCGATTGAATCTGGTTATCTTGCATCTACTTCAATTGGAAGAGGAATCGGATTGATTGGAACTGGTTTTGGGAATGTTTTCAAATCTGTAGCAAATTCCTTTTCTTTAATTCAAAGAGCAGCCGAAGGGGAAGAAGTTTTCAGTTTTGAAACTCAATCCGCAGAAATTCAAAAGAAAACAGGATTAAGCTTCGGAGGATCTGGAATATTCGGTGAAGCAGAGCTTTCTCCATTCGGAACTTATACTAATGAAGAATTCGGAATTAGGGGAGATGTTATTGTTGGCAAGCTCGATGACAATATCCCTATGCTGGGGAAAGTAAAATTAAATTGTGAACTTAAAAATGGTGTCGCTGGAAGAATTGAGATGGACGATTCTAGAGACTTAGGAAATGGAAAAGTCGAGTTTGATATACAGAATCCTAAACCGGCTGAAGAAGCAAGAATTCCTTTTCACTGCTTGTTTAACAGCAACGGCGAGCTTGATTCTACTCTGAACCAGAAAATTAACAAAGCAGATGCTAAATTATCCCTGACTTACCCATTTGAGGTGAGCTCAAGATTAGAATTATTTGCATTGCCGCAAGAAACTTATAATAATTATAAGGGGAGATTTGAAGCTGCTTTTGATGAGCTTGAAGGAGGATTATATAAAGATAGAAACTCTAGAATCTTAGCCAAACCAAAATTCATTTCTGATGTTGGCCTTACTTTATGGTTTGATAATCAACCAATCGGCGTCGGCAGAGAATTCCTTTTGAGATATGGATTTAAAAATGAGAATACAAAAAATAAATTCCTTATTAGAAGATTTGAAATTGAGTTGCCTAATGGAATAGATTTCAATCCTGTTCGATGCAAGGGATTTGTTCTTGATAGAGGGAGAGGAAGGCTTGTTGAAGGCTATAATAATATTAATTCTGCTTTGAATGATGAATCTCGTTTAAATGGGCAACACTTTGGCTCTTGTGCTATGATAGTAAATGAGAGAATCCTCGGAGGAAGTGATGCCGAGATTGTAAAAGCTGAAGACATAATTGCAACTTTGGAATATGAGTATACCATTGTTGCCGAGAAAACCATTGATAAAATAAAAAAGCCCGCTGAAGAAAAATCTGAGGAAGCAACTGCTGAAAATCCTCAAAATGAGCAAACTATATCATAGAAACATTTTTATATGAAGTTCTGTTTTTACTGATGAAGTGAAAATGAGTAAATTAAAAGTCGTGATTATTTTTCTTGCTTTATTTTTTTTAGTTGGACAGAGCTGCAATGTTGGAGGATTAGGAAAGAAAAAATCAAATGAAAAAGGAGATGATTTTTCCGGGACTAAAGGTCTTGTGATGAATTTTGTCGAGGGACTTCCACCAAAAGAAATATGGAAGGGAGTTGAATTTGGGATTTGGCTCGATGTTCATAATCAAGGTGTCAACGACGTTGAAGCCGGGAGCGTTTGCATCAGCTCGATAAATGAAAATATCTTTACGAAAGCAATCAACTGCCTGCCTCTTGGAAAAATTGAAGGAAGGGGAAGGATTCCTAATTTTGATGGAAATACTGGCGGACAAGTTGAGAGATTTGGAGAAAATGACTGGGATGGAATTTCTGTCAAAGAATCTTATCCTATCAATGTTGATACTACTTTTCCAATAGCTGCAAAAACTTGCTATAAATATTCTACAAGTTTGACTCCTCAAGCATGCATTAGAGATTTAGCAATGAATGAGAAAGATGCTTTGTGCGATGCTGGCGAGATAAGTATTAATAAAAACGGGCAAGGAGCTCCTGTTGCTGTTACCTCTTTGAAAGAAGATATTGTTCCTAGAGGAGGTAAAAATGAATTGATATTTACAATGGTTATCGAGAATAAAGATGATGGGGAAGTTGTTAAAGCTTCTTCTATCGACTCTAATAAAGACTGCAACTTTGACAGGAAAGAAAAGGACTATGTTAATGTTGAAGTTGAGCTGCCCGGATTTGGAAAAGCTACATGCAGAAACAATGGAGATGTTGTATTGATAAATGGAAAAGGACAAGCTTTCTGCACTGGAATAAAAGCTCCTAAAGGAGAGAGTTTTCCGTTACCTTTAAATATTAAATTAACATACGGCTATCTATCCAGAGCAAGGAGCGAATTCATAGTCAAAAAAGATATATTGGAAGGTGTGTAAATGAAAAAAAAGAGGTATGTGATATTATTTATTATTGTTTCATTATTTTTAATTGTTGGGCAGAGCTGCGAAAGGAAAGATGAGAAGACAGGTGTTTTCCTTGGCGGCAAAGATGGACTTTCTGTTGGATTTGTCGACGACGCTCCACCAATAAGCGGAATTTTTCAGAATGAAGCTTTTCCGATCGATGTTGAATTAATTAACAAAGGAGAAACAGAAATTGGAGAAGGAGCTGCTGTTATTTATTTGACTGGAGCTTTATTCTCAAGCGGGGCTGTGCAGACTGAAAAACAACAAGAAAGCAATGATGCATTTATTTCTTTTCTTGAAGAGAGCGAGCAGGCAAGAGTTGAAGACAGCTTAGTTGTTCCTCTCGGAAAAGCAACTTATAAAGGAACTATTTTAGGAGATAGCGTTCCACTTGATGTAAGAGCTGCTGTCTGCTATCCTTATGAAACAAGGGTACAAGTAGATGACTTCTGCATACCAAGCACGTCGAGGCAAGCAACTGGACAAAATGATTGCGAAATTGTTTCTACTACAAACATAATAAAAGAGAATGATAATTCTGGAGCTCCTGTTCATGTAACTTCATTGAGGGAGCAGGAAGGACCCGATTTTGTAAGAGTTACCCTTGATATTAATAATGTTGGGACTGGCGATGTAATTAATCCTGGTACCTGTAAAAGGGATTTGCAGAGAGAAGATCTTGACAAAGTGAAAGTAAAGATGCCTGGAAATTTTGCATGCACATTCAGAGATGGAGAGAGCAATGAAGGCATAGTCGAATTAAGAAGCGGGCATGCTGTCTTGAGATGCAAAAGAAATGTGAACAATCCGGGAAGCGCTTTCAAAGAGACAATAGGAATAACTCTAAGCTATAATTATCAGCGGGAAGTAAGCAAAACTGTAACCGTCAACAAGGCAACATAATTTTATTAAGTTTTTTATTTTCTCTTTATTTTATGTATTCTCTAATAAAATAGTCTTTATATATTATTTATTGTAAGTATTTTTATGGCAAATATAATTTCCGACTTACAAATTCATTCTTCACATTCAAGAGCTACAAGCAAAAATATAACTTTTCAGAATTTAGAAGAGTTTGCTAGAATGAAAGGTCTTAATCTTTTGGGATGTGCTGATTTTCAGCATCCTAAGCAATTTGAAACTATAAACCTAGAATTAGAAGAGGATGACAAGGGAATACTTTGGAGCAAAACAAAATTTCCTTTTTTATGGCAAACAGAAATAAGCTTGATTTACACTGATAAGGATAAAGGCAAAGGACAGAGAATACATAATCTTATTTTTTCACCAAATAAAGATGTTGCAAAACAAATTATTGATAAATTAGGGAGTAAAGGCAGATTGGATTATGATGGGAGACCTATATTCGGATTTAATAGTGTTGAGTTGGTAGATATGATGAGAGGAATAAGTGAAGATATAGAAATTATACCTGCTCACGTTTGGACCCCGCATTTCTCACTTATGGGAGAGTATAATCAATTAACAAAAGTTGAAGATTGTTTTAAGGATAACACAAAATATATTCATGCTTTGGAAACTGGAATGTCTAGTGATCCAGCTGACAATTGGAGAATAAGTGCTTTAGATAAATTTCAGTTAGTAAGTTTTAGTGATGCACACAGCATGTGGCCTTTTCGCTTAGGGAGAGAAGCAACTATATTCGATTTTAATGAGCTGAGTTATAAAAATTTCATTAAAGCAATTAGAACTGGCAATGGGTTGAAAAGTACAATCGAAACGCCGACTTTTTATGGTAAATATCACTATTCCGGACATAGGAATTGCGGAGTTGTTTTGTCACCTAAAGAATCTTTGAAAAACAATCAGATGTGCCCTAAATGTGGAAATAAATTAATTGTTGGAGTTGCTGACAGAATTGAAAGTATTGCTGACAGACCTGAAGGATATAAAAGAGAAAATATTAAACCTTTTGTCTCTCTCATTCCATTACAAGAATTAATTTCCGCTGTTTATGAAATTAAACAATTAACTTCTAAGAAAATTTGGGAAATTTATAATAAATTAATTGAAAGTTTTGGAAATGAGTTTAATATTTTACTTAATGTTTCTGAAGATGAATTAAAAAAAATTGTTCATGAAAAATTAGCTAGGGTTATTTTATTGAACAGGAAAGGAAAATTACAAATAAATGCAGGCTTTGATGGAAAATATGGAGAAGTTATTCTAGGCTCAAATGAAAAAGTTAAAACTCAGAAAAGTTTAATTGAGTTTTAAAATTAATTACTTCTATAAAGTGATAATAAACGAAAGATTTATAAATCCTTTTTTCATAGTTTTTAACATTAAGGAGACTTAAAATGAATAAATTACAATTAAATGAATCTGTTCAGGATTACAAGGCATTTCCTGAAAAAGGAACCGATAGAAACACTTATCAAATGCCTAAGTTAATAGCCGAAGGCAGAACACCTATGTCTGCTTCAGACTTGATGAAAAGACGATTAGATGTAAGAAATGCTTCTGAAGCAGTGAGAAATTCATGGTTATATAATTATTTTGATACTATTGATGGGATTGCTTATCATCCTAATGGAAGAGCCAAAGTTGTTTTAGATGCTCAGCCATTAAGAGAATTAACACCTTCAAACCGATTAAAAAATGGCGCTTTAATCTTGCCTTCTGGAAGTTATGAGGAATTAGAAGGGCAAGAACTTAGTATAAGTGATTTGGAGAAATATGCTTCCGGAGACTGGTTAAAACAGAGAGAAGTAAGGGATAATCCCATCTGGCAGATTTTAGCAGGAGATGAAAATTTATTAAAGGAATATAGCGATTTGGTATTTTCACAAGGTTATGACAGAGCCATGGCAGTATACAGAGCCTCACCACAAGATGTCCCAACGATGCGGTCTTGGTATAGAGACGAGTTAAGAAAAGATTTGAGCAAGCTTTATTGAGCAACCCAAATTTTTTATACTCTTCTATCTTTCTATTTTTGTCCCAAGCAGCTCATTAATGAATGTTATCGACAAGAAATGAGTTAAGAAAATTAGCTTGGACTACATGCCCTTTCACTACGGCAACTTGTTGCTATAAAATACAACCATAACAGAAATGAAATGGTGGTGATATTAAAAGTGAAAGAGCTACTACAAACGGTCTTGGTACGTCAACAGGGTTGATGACAACAACAGGTCTAATGCTAATGGCAGGAATGACCTTGACAATGACAATGGCCGTTTGGTCGGAATAGTCAGGCTAATAAACCTTGGGGCAATTTTCTTTTTTCTATGGAAGATAATTTGTTTTCTAAAATTTGCGCTTATGAAAATCTAAATAAGGCTTTAAAAAAGGCAAGGAAAGGAAAAACAAAAAAACTATATGTTATAGAATTTGAAAAAAATTTAGAAGAAAATTTGATAAAATTAAGAAACGAATTAATTTTTCACATATACAAACCAAAGCCATTAGAGACTTTCATTATTAGAGATCCAAAAACAAGGAAAATCAGCAAATCAGATTTCAGAGATCGAGTAATTCATCATGCTTTAATTAGAGTTATAGAGCCGATCTTTGACAAAACTTTCATCCATGATAATTTTGCAAATAGAATCGGAAAGGGGACATTTAATGCAATAATAAGGTTTGATAAATTTAAAAGGAAAATTTCTAAAAATAATTCAAGAAAATGTTTTGCATTGAAGGCAGATATCAGACATTATTTTCAAACAGTTAATCATGAAATTTTATTAAATATATTAAAAAGAAAAATCAAGGATTTAAGAGTAATTTGGCTTATCAAGAAAATATTATCCAATTACGAGGGGGGGGGGCGAACAGGAAATCGGCATGCCTTTAGGCAATCTAACATCACAGTTTTTTGCTAATGTTTATTTAAACGAGCTTGATCAGTTTGTAAAACATACATTAAAAGCAAAATATTATATCAGATATGTGGATGATTTTGTTATATTACATTCCTCTAAGAATCAATTAGAAAATTGGAAACAAGAAATAAATTATTTTCTTAAGAATAGATTAAAGATAGAATTACATAATGATAAATCTAAAATTCTTCAATTAAGCGGAGGAATTGGATTTTTAGGGTTTAGAATATTTCTCTATCATAGATTAATTAAAAAAAAGAATCTCCATCGCTTCAAAAAGAAATTTATAAAATTATTTGATGATTATAAAAAAGAAATAATAAAAAAAGAAAAAGTCATTGAAATTTTACAAGGCTGGTTAGCATATTTTTCTCATGCAAATACTTTCGAATATCAAAAAAAGATAATAAAAATCTTTGATGAGCTATTCCCAACAAGATCCAGTAAAAATAAAATAACAATTGACAAGAGAAAATATAAATATATCAATGATATTCAGTACAAAAAAATAAAACCAAGTTTCTTGAGAACTTTATACTTATACAACAAAAATTTGGGAGTAAAGGAAATAGAAATTGTAAGAGATATTAAAGAAGCAACTATTTGGGAACATTCAGCAAAATTGATCCAAATGAAAAAATTGAATGTATTTGACGTTTTATCAAAAAATAAAGTATTTAAAATCTTATCCAAAATAAAAACAAAGGAGGATAAACTAAAAGATATCAAAGAAAGATTGAACAGCATTTCAATTACATATGATGAAATCAACTGCGTTCTTGCAATGGTAAAATCTTCAAAAAGAAATTAACCAATGTAATTAGTCTCTTTTTTGTAAGGCAATTTCTGCTTCATGTTTTTGATGAAATCTTTTTCTGATTCTGCTTCTTCCTCCATATCAATTATTTCTGCATCGAGCTCTTTCAAATTTAATTTTAGATTCAGGTTTTTGTTTAGTATATTTAGGATTTCCCTTGCTCCCTTTATGCCGAGATGATTTGGATGGCCGAATGTTTCTGCCAAAAATGAAATCGCTGGAATTTTTCTTTCAGCGCTCAATCCCAATAGAACTCCTGAAACACCAACTATTGGACCTACAAAACCATACAAACTTGTTGAGATCTGCTTTGCTTTATATTTATTGATAATTTTTCTATCATTTCCTGTTGTGTACACTGTCGGCTTTTTTGGATTCTCTGGCAGACCAATTCCTCCTAAAGTTATTACTTCTCTTGCTTTGTATTTCTCTGCTAGATTTAGAACTTCCTCGCAGAAAGCGTAGCAGGATTTTTCATCTGTCGGCTGAACGTCCCCTGCCAGGAACATTATCGATCTTTCTTTTAAATTCTTGTAATAAAATCCTATTTTCGGGAGCTCAATCAAATTCTCCTCGTTGACGAAAACCGAATTTGGAAAATTATGAGAAGATATTTCTAAAAATTTTTTTGCCTGCAAGTGCTCCACCATGAAATCAACGGCTATCTTTCCCACATTTCCCATTCCTGGAAGACCTTCTATTAATATAGGATTTTTCAATTTTGGATTTGAGAAGGATTTTATCTTAAATGTCATTTTAACCTTTAATTTTAATTTATTATAAAGAGATTTTATAAGCCTTTGTATTTTTTCTTATAAATCCTGCGGAACTTGCCTTGCTTGTCCAATGGAGAAAATTTAGCGGGCTTTGTGCTCAATGTCTTTTCACCGCATTTTGAGCAAACAGCTTTTAATGTGTATAAATCGCAGTTGCTACATTTGAGAATCTCTTTAGTCATTTCTTTCCAACTTAAATATTCCTTTTCCCTTTATTACTTTCTCTGCTGCTGATTGCAATTCATGAAGTTTTTTTTCAGCATCCTTGTAATTATCAGATGTCAATGTGAACTTATAGCGCGGAGCTCCCAAATAAGTTATTGCTGTATTGTTTGCTTTCATTTTTTCTAATGTTTCTTTTATTATGTTTACACCATTTGAAAGCATTGATGAGACAGTAATTGTAGCTGATATTTCTACCTCTCTTTTTTTTATTTTTTCTTGGATTAATTTCAGCAAAGATTTTTCAATCTCTGGATTTACTCTTAAAGATGAGAGGATTTTTTGGTCTTCCCTGATCTGCTCGAATGCATCATACAAAGATCCATAATTTTCAATCAATTTCTTTCCAACTTCTTCATATATTTTTTCTAAATTTGTATTCAGGTTTTTTGCAATCACTTCCAAAATTTTTTCCGCTTTCTGCTCTTGCTTATAAGCTGTATTTTTATTTATCCTTTGCGATTGAGTTACTCTTCTCAATGAAAGATCAATGTGATTTTTTTCTAAATTTATCTTGATGACCTTGCAGATTATCTTTGCACCTTCCTTTACAAAATCACGAATGTTTCTTATCCTGCCAGGAGCTATTTCTGAAATATGGATTAATCCTTCCTTGTCTTTATATTCGTCGAGAGAGACAAACACACCATGAGGAAGGATTTTTCTTATAGTACATAAAACAATTTCATTTTCTTCTGGATATCCTGTTTTTTTATAGAACATATTTTATTTATTCCAAAACTTCCAAAATTTGAGTTTTTATTTTTCCTTTTCCGCCTGTCGTGTCTGCTAGACTTGTGCTGCAAACCAAACAATTTATTTTTGATGAAGGCTTTCCGAAGATTATTTGCTCATTCTTGCAGTTAGAGCAGCGCACCTTTATGAACTTACTTGATGGATCTTGCATTTTTCTCATTTTAATTTCCTTATTATATTATCTCCAATTTTTTTGTCCTTATGCCAAATGTTGTCATTGAAGATTTATTGCAGACTTTGCATGTGTATCTCAAATATGTTTTCTTTGATGTTTTTGCACCTGTCCTTTTTGGCTTTGTAGGCTTTGAGCCCCACCTTCCTTTATTACCATAACCTCTTCCCAATCCGCGTTTTTTAGCTCTTTGAATTGAACCACGCTTTAGAGAACCCCTTTTTGTACCTGTCTTTAATTGAGTAACTTTCTGATCAGTATGTTTTCTGCAGTGCTTGCAATATCTTTTTATTGACTTTGGAATCTTCATTGTATTTTCTCTGCCCGTTTTTTGCTTATTAAAATCGCTGCTGTTTTTTCAGGCAAATTTGCTATATCTTCTTTTGAAAAAGGCCCGTAAATATTCACATCAGTGCCGACAAATTTTGGAACGGGATTTATGAACCTTATCAATGTTGTTTCATTATTTTCATTTTTTAAGGCTTTCGTTTCATCTTCTTCCTGCTGTTTTTGAGATTTTTCTTTTTCATTACTTGAGAAAATTTCTAATGAAGATATAATTGAATTGTATAGCTCTTCTTCTTTTGGCAGCAGATTTTTTGGAATATTAGAAGATGTTCTTGAATTCAATAAAGCCAGGTCTAGAATTTTGTGCTTCCTTCTTTCTATTATTTCATTTGCCAACTGCCTTATTGTCCTCAATTGCTTCTCGGTTTTTTTTATCTCTTCCGGAAATGAATCTTTTTCTCTTTGTGATTTTAAAATCAATTCTTTTTCATCTAAGTAAGAGGATAATTGCTGCAAAAATTCTGGATCTATTTTCTGCAACTCCTGTCTTGTTTTTTCCCTTGTTAGAATCTCATATAATATTTCGTGTGTTATTATCGAAGACATAATTATTAACTAATTGAGAGAATTAAATAGATTTATATAACGCAGTTATTATTTTTCTGAACAAGGAAATAAGATGATTTTAAAAAGAAACCATAAAATCCTTGCATTGATATTCCTTCTTGTCTTACTTGTCAGAATTTATTTTATTTTTCAAACACAGTATTTTGATAATTCGGGATATCTGGTAAAAAGATATACGGAGAACATCCTTGAAACTGGAAAGCCAGTATTGTTTGACCAGCTGAGCTATAATGGAAGAGAAACATTGTATTCCCCATTGTGGCATTATATACTTGCTTTCTTCAGCTTGTTTTTAGGAGATACTGCATTCAAATTAGTGCCGAGCATTTTTATGTCTCTACTTGTTTTTGTAATATACTCTTTAAGCAAGAGAATAATTGACAATGATGAGCTGGCATTTTTTATTGCATTGATGTCGGGCTTCATTCCAATTATTTTTGTTAATACATTAATCAGCATATCTATCTATAGCCTGGTTATTCCATTGATGTTTTATTTATTGTATCTTTTCATGGACATCGATGATAAAAATGTCATCAAGTTTGTTGTGCTATCATTTTTTCTGAGCTTGCTACATCCAGTCTCGATGCTATTCTCATTAAGTTTGCTTGTCTATTATATCATATGTAGCAGCGAGAATTTGGAAATTAACAATTTAAAAAAAGAAGTTATGATATTTAATTTTATTTCTACTTTCTTCATACAATTTTTGATTTACAAGAAAGCATTTCTGGAATATGGAATTGGAGTAATCTGGAACAATGTCCCCGCACAAATAATAAGCAATTATTTCAATTTTGACATACTCAATCTTCTTTATAATGCCGGCGCCTTGACATTAATTTTCGGACTTATAGGAATTATATATGGAGTAATCAGGAAGAAAGACAAGATTTTACTTTTAAGCGGACTTGCATTTTCTACTTTAATATTATTATGGCTTAGACTTATTGAATTGAAAATCGGACTGATGTTCTTGGGCATTTCTTTAGTTATTGCAAGTGCATTTACATTGAATTTATTTTTAAACTATTTGGAGAAAACAAAAATTCCTTATTATAGATTGAGCTTTATTTTCATTGTATTGAGCTTGATTGTATTGAGTTTAGCTGTTCCAAGTTTTGTATTCGCTTCAAGATATGTAGAAGAAAATGTCCCTAGTGATTATGAGATACTAATATTTAACTGGATAAAAGAAAATTCCCTTCCTGATATTACTGTCTTGTCTCCATTGGGAAAAGGTCATTACATTTCAGGCATTGCAGGGAAGAGGACTGTAATCGATGATAATTTTTTGCTCGCGCCGGAAACTACTGAAAGATATAACGACGTTGAAAGGATATATCAAACCAGCTCAGAGTTTGAGGCGCTGGAATTAATACAAAAATACAACATCGATTATATTTTTATACCAATAGATACTGAATTAAAATATGGAAAAATAAAATGGATTGATGATGAAAACTGTTTCAAAGGAATATTTTTCGGGACGCCAAAAGTATATCAAGTTATTTGCTAGCTTCGGAGTGATTCTGCTTGGGATCGCCTTTTTAATATTGGCAGGAATGTTGAGAGAAAGCAGCTTTCCAATTGGAGATGAGCCTTACTATCATCTTGCTGCTGCCGAGAGAAATGAAATTGGCATCGGAGCTGGTTGGAACTTCCTGCTTCTTTATTTTCCTATGAATTATTTATTGATTGGAATAGGTTTGCTCACTATACTCTTGCTCGGATTAAATCTCAAGTCATTTTCATTTGAAGAAAACCTTGTTGCACTTAGTATATTCATTTTGTCTCCTGCATTTATTTATTTTTTCAACATTGGAGAGAGATTTGGGGCTGCTTTTCTGTTCAGCTTGTTAACCAGCTATTTTGTCTTCGATAAAAAATATATTTTTGCAGCTATAAGCACCCTGATAATATTCCTATTTGATATTCAAATTGGGCTTCTTATCTTGTTTGTGTTGCTTTTATACTATTTGTACAATTTAAAAAAAAGAAAGATATTTTATCTGCTGGTTTTAGCTTCATTGATTTTTATTTTTTTGATAGATAGGGATTATAATGGATTCATTTCTGATTTTGGCTCTGGAATCGGGAGTAGTATATTTTCCTTGCTGTTTGTTACGTTTTGCTTCTTTATTTTCTGGGATAAAAAAAATATTTTAAAGATTTATGGGGTTGCTCTTTTGTTTTTCTTATTGTCATTGAAATTCGAATTTGGAATCTTGTATTTCTTTGCTGTCCTTAGCTTGCTGATCAGCCTGTGCTTCTTTGAAATTTTAAATAAAAGATGGGAGAGCAAAACTGTAAGAGATTTGATATTGCTTATTGTAATTTGCGGAATTTTGTTTTCTGGATTGAGCTATATAAATAGGATAAGCATTGATAAACCTGATGAAAATATTTTCAAAGCACTTGAGAAACTTCCTAATGATACGGTTGTATTTTCTGACATCGGGTATGGGAATTGGATTCTTTATTCTGGGAAGAGAAATGTTTGGAATAACATGATGAGCAAAAATGAAATCAGAAACATTGAAAGTGATTTGTCTTTTATCTTCGAGAACATTGATTATTCTGAAACTTTGAAAGTACTGCAGAAATATGAAGTTGATTATGTGTTAATCGATGCTGATTTGAGAGAGAAATGGCAGAAATCCGGATTGATTTATTTATTGAGATATAATAATGAGAATTTTAAATTCCTATTTGAAATCGATGGAGTTGAAATCTGGAGATTTTTCAGATGATAAGCATTATTATCCCTGCTTACAATGAGGAAAAGTACTTGGCTAATACTTTGGAAAGCATCAAAAAGCAGGACTTTAAACATTATGAAATAATTGTCGTATGCAATGGCTGTACTGATAAAACTTTTTCAATTGCTAAGAAATTTACTTCTAAAGTTTTTGAATTAAAAGAAAAAAATGTTTCAAGAGCTAAAAACCTTGGAGCCAGTAATGCCAAATATAAAAAGCTCGTTTTCTTGGATGCTGATACCATCATGTATCTTGGTTTATTAAAAGGAACTGATGAACTTCTATCTAAAGGAAGATTCTTTGGAGCTTGTAAAGGTAAAGGCAAAGGATTAAAGAATAAAATTTATTTTGGCTTCAAAAATTTAGTAAATAAATTCCGACCGTGGAGCCATGGCTTTGTTTTTTGTGATAAAAAAAGTTTTTTCGAAGCTGGATGCTTTAATGAAAATTTAACAAGAGGAGAATTAAGAGACTTTTTTAACAGAGCAGAAGGTAGATATAAAAGAGTAAATGCATATGTTGAAACAAGCGATAGAAGAATTAAAAATTGGGGAGTTTTTAAATTGATTAAATATTGGCTATTCGACAAGAATAAGAAAGATTATGATGCAGTTAGATAAATTTTTTTATTACTTTTATATAATCTTTATTTAATCCACCCAATCTAAAAATAACTATCTCCTTGATTTTATTCCTTTTAGCTAA
>JACOZQ010000049.1 GCA_016181275.1 Candidatus Woesearchaeota archaeon
AACAAATTAGTATTTCATCAGTTATAAATTTCTGATAGTTTTCATTCCGAAAAGTTTTTGAGAACTCCAACTATATTTATTGTAACTCCATAGTAACCAAAAGATTTAAATAACAAGAATAATCACAATCCATTACAATGAATCTAGAAACAGAAGTATCAGATAATTATCAACTTGGCATTCAGAATTCTATTCGGAATAATGCACCAGAGAAGAGCCAGTTAGTACTGAAATATCTTTATATGGGAATAGTTGATGGTGAAATTTTAAGTCATGAATCTGTTAGGACTCAAGTTCTCGAGGATAGTAGGAAGTTAGCAAAAATAACTGATTTTTCAGAAGATAATATTTGTGAGGTCATGTATAATGGAGATATAGAACAAATGGATTTTGATTATAATGAAGCAGTTCAAATCCAAGACATTCTGGATGATTTAGTTTAGGTAATGCAAAAAATTAATTTAATTTCTCAGGAAAAGTTTATGGAAAATTTATTATCCATCAATAAAAATTATCATGCTTGCTCTATTATCTGTTCATAAACATCTTTAGCAATATCACTTCTTATTGCAAATCCAAGGCTTTCAACATTTGCAATCTTCCAGGTATTTATAGCAACTATTTTTTTATTTAGGTTAATCAAAGGCCCTCCTGAATTCCCAAAATTAATTGGAGTATCTGTCTGCAGATAGATATTCAATCCATTTGGCCCTGTCCTGCTCTTGCTGGAAATTATCCCTTGAGTTACAGAAAAACTTAAGCCAAGAGGACTTCCGACAGCTATTACACTCTCACCTATTTTCACGTTATTAATGTCTTCAAATTCCAGAAATGGGAAATTCCCGTCGGCAACATGCAGGACAGCAATATCAATTTCAGGCTCGTATCCTATTAATTGAGCTCGAAAAACTTTATTGCCAACAGTCCCAATTAGCAGATCATCAGGATTCTCTTCAACAACATGATAGTTAGTTACTAAATATTCAGGAGAGACAAAAACTCCGCTTCCAATGCTCGTTTGAGATCCTTTTCCAGCTTGAATCAAGACAACAGAGTCAATCACATCGCTTATTATCGACGAGAAATCTTTGCTTGCTTTTATCTGGACATTTTCCAGTTCTTCAAGCCCCTCCGATAACTCTTCAATTGCTTTTTTGCTCTCTTCGCTTTCTTTCATCAGAGCATTAATATTCCCACCAAGGCCTTTGATAGCATTCGCACTCTCATTCCTCAAGTCGCTGATTTCATTTTCAATGTTTTTTCTTTGAAATTCTATTTTATTATCGAGAGAAGATAAAGAATCGTCGAGGGATTTAACCTCATTATTCAAATTATAAAAAAGATATCCCTGGAAAATCAAGATAATCATGACTGCAAAAATTGCCATATTCAGAAAAGTTTTGCTTATTTTCATATCATATTATTCTAGAAAAATGAATTTAAAAAGTTAATCTAAAAAACTATGCTAAATTTAAACAAATTTGCTAGGGTCATCAACGCACTGCCATTCGACGCTTCCATCTGCCTTGTTAACCGGCGAGCAAAGTTCGCCTTCATTGCAAGCTAAGGGACAAGTCTCATTTTCAGCTTCTTTTTCTTCCTTTATGTCTTTTAATTTTTGCTCAAGCTCATTAATTTTATCTTGAACCGCTTTTTTCTCATCAACTAATTTATTATTTTCCTCTTTTAATTTTATAACTTCATCAATCAGCTCTTTGTTAGAATTATCTTTAACGCCAGACTCCTCGACAACACTCCCAGTAACATTTCTTATACTGCTTCCATCCAAGCTGGAAATTAAGTTAGCAATAATCAAAACACCAAGAATTCCAAGCATAGCAATTATTACATCTTCTCTTTTCATATCTCTATATTACATTATGATATTTATAAATCTATTTGTTCTGAAATTATTTATTTCTTCTTTATCTTCTCTTTCAATAGCAATGAGTTTGGAATCAAGACAATTTCTTTATCCTTTGTTTCAATCTTAGTCTCCGTCAAGG
>JACOZQ010000033.1 GCA_016181275.1 Candidatus Woesearchaeota archaeon
ACAAAGATTGGTACAATGAGAAAAGATTTCATCTTGGAATCAATACCGTGCCTTCGGCACTGTATTACTAAGTATTAAGTTGGAAACTTTACTTAACAGAAACAAAACTTTATATATCTCAAGAATATTCTTCAGTTAATGGTAAGATTAGATTTAAGGAATATAAATAAAGAGATGCAATTATTCGACAAGAGAAGGGATGCAATGCTGCAAAAGTGCCATGAAGCAATTCGTTTTTCTAAGCGCGTCATTTACGCAATTCATAGAGATGATAAAAAAGTAGATTCCCTTGCTAAAGAATTAAAAGAAAAAATACAGCAGCTCAGAACCCGCGGAGAATTGCAGTTTTCAGCAACATACAAAGTGGCAATGCAGGAATATGTAGAAGCCATCTGCCTTTATGAATTCATTACAAAGGATAAGTTTCCAGCTCAGAAGGAATTATTTGTTTCAGCTCCAGATTATCTTTCAGGATTGTGTGATTTAACAGGCGAGTTGATGAGGAAGGCAAATTATCTTGCAATCAATGGAAATACAAAAGATGCATTGAGGGTTAAGGAATTAGTAGATAAGATATATGAGCAGCTGTTGCAAATTGATATAAGAGACAATGATTTGAGGAAAAAATTCGATTCAGTGAAATACAATCTACAAAAATTGGAAGACTTGGCATTAAATATTCAAAAGAGAAGAATAATCAAAAAGAAAACTTACCATTCTTCATCAGCAGCTTCCCATCAGCATAAACATCAGGCTTCTGCAAAATAGTGTCTAGATGCAACTCAGAATAAATTTTTCCGCCCATTGAAGTATTATTTCCAAATGCGACGTGCACAGTGCCTTTTATTTTTTCATCATTCAAAATATTCCCAATAAGTTTAGCTTTATAATTGGTTCCTATTCCAAATTCTGCAATATTCCTTGCATTCTTGATTTTCACGAAATAATTATTTAATTCGGAATTTTTATCAGAGCAGCTCAAAGCATTTCCATTTTTAACTTCGATTCTAGCTCCTTTCTTAGCATATTCAGTTTCTTTGTCAAGGAAAGAATCAATAACAATGATGCCGTTAAAAGTTTTTTCAATGGGAGCAGTGAATATTTCCCCAGCAGGCAAATTGCCGACTAAGCCTTTTTCATGCAGAATGCCGCCATCTGATCTCCAGTCATTTTTACGAATCTTAAAAGAAAAATCACTTCCAGCTTTTGTTTTGACTTTAATATCTTTGCAGTTTTTAATTTTTAAAGACAATTTTCTGTTAAAGGAATTTATTTTATTATAATCAGCTAACAAGCTTCCCTTCATTATCTCTTCAGTAATTCCAGGCAGCGTCGCTATTCTTGCATTATGCCTGGCACTTTGCACAGCTTTTGTATGCGTCAAGCTCATAGTAGTTGGAGCAATTATAACATCATATTTTTTCATCTCATCAGCAATATTTTTAGGAGGCTCATCTCCATTTTGTTTTCCGACAGGAATTATTCTTAAAGAAGCATGTGTTAATTTTATTGCTTCATGTAAAATTTCATGAGCTATGTTTTCAGTATTTTTATCAGCTATAATCAAAACATTCTCATCTTTTTTTACATTCAAGCATTGTAAAATAGTCTGTGATGGATTCATTTTTCAAGCTCTTTAATAATTTTAGGAATTTCCTTTAATGCTTCTTTAACAGTTTCTATATCAACATCTTCTCCATAGTAATTTATTCCATTTCTTATTTTTCTATATCTATCAAATTTTTTAGAAATTTCTTTTTCATTGAGGATTTCATCTAAAAAGTATGTTATTGAAATATGATCTAAAAATTTATATCCTTTAATATAACCAAGAGCTTCACAATATTCCCTCAGTCCTTCATATAATTCTCTAAAAATAGTTTTACAAGTATTTTCATTTAAAGAGATTATTTTAGAAGTTTCAATTGCTTGTTTCGAAGATTTTTTCAAATTATTTGCTCTTAAATTATCTTTATTTATTTTCTTTATTTTTCCTTCCTTCAAATGAGTTTTAAAATCCATCAAACAACCTCCAATTCTCCAGAAAGAACAATGCCATTACAAATATTATTAACCAATTCTTTATTTTTAGCATTTTTAAGATTGTCATAGAAAATAAGATTTACATTTCTTTTAATAATCTTTTCATATTTCTCAGAATTAAAATCTTTTTTAATTTTAGTTACAACACAGATATCTATATCACTATCTTTAGTATCCATTCCTTGTGAATAGCTTCCAAATAAAATTATTGTAGGAAAATCATATTTCTTTTCTAGGTCTTCAACAATTTCAGATTCTCTTAATTTTTCAAGATTAAAATATAATTTCAGATTCAATGTTTTCTTAGATATTTTAAATTTATAACAAGGATATAATCCTTCTTTATTCAAATCTAAAAATCCTTCTTTTTGTAATTTTTTTAAATGAATTCTTACTTTAGTATGATTTGTTTTTAAGTATCTAGCAAGTTCTCTTATTAAAAATCCTTTTTGTGGATCTTCAAAAAATGGTTTTAATATGTTTATATTTATTTCCATATGGAATTATATATTTACATATGTTTATAAATATTTCCATTATTTCGCGAATCTTTGCTATCCGACCACATTCTTTTTCATAAACCACAAATTATGAATTGTCATCAGTCTTTTAGCCAAAGGTTCTTTAATTTTAATCAAATGATGAATATATGCTCTAGTATAATTTTCACAAGTACTACAAGAACAATCACAAATTTTAGAAAAATCTTTCACAAATTTAGTTTTATCCAAATCCAAATAACCATCATCAATAAAAACTCTTCCATGTCTTCCAACTCTAGCAGGATAAACAGAATCAAAAATATCAACACCCAATTTAATAAATCTTTTAACATCCAATGGAGTTCCAATGCCCATCAAATATCTAACTTTATCTTTAGGAATTAAATCAATCACACTCTCAACAGCTTTAAACATCTCTTCTCTATTTTCACCAATTCCAAGTCCGCCAATTGCATAGCCGTCAAAATCTAAACTCACCAAACCTTCAGCACTTTTTTTTCTTAAATTCTTATACACACCTCCTTGAATAATACAAAACAATTTCCCTTTGCCTTTATAACTTTCTTTGCATCTCTTAGCCCACTGATAAGTTAAATTAACACTTTTCTCAATATCTTTTTTAGAATCTTTATAACGAGGCATATAATCCAAACACATTACCACATCGGAATTTAATTTAGTTTGTATTTCCATGCTTTTCTCAGGAGTAATTAAATGTAAAGATCTATCATAAGGGCTCCTGAATTTAATTCCCTTTTCGGTTATGGACTCAAAAAAATTATCATATAATAATTGAAAGCCGCCAGAGTCAGTAAAGAAGTTTAAATTTGTATTAGTAAATCCTCTTAAATATTTAGCTTTCTTAATAAACTCCAATCCAGGATTCAAATACAATAAAAATGAATTACTAATTACAGTTTCATAGCCCATATCCTCAACTTCTTTCAAAGAAACTAATTTTGTTGAAAGCTTTGTAGCCACAGGCATGAAAAACGGTATTTTGACTTGCTTGTTATTCAAAATTAATTTCCTCATAAAGAAAAAGAAAGAAAAAGGGCTTTTAAAAGTTTAGCCCATTACAATTCCTTTGATATTCTCTATCTATAAATTAATTTGCCAGTTTTATGGAAAATAGCTAAAAGATAAAAAAATTCCAGCGTCGAATCCTATCAACAATTATCAGCCTTTATCAAATATTTTTTCAATGTCTTTCAAATCTAAATATATTGCCTTTACTTCATTCATTCTTTTAATTGCCCTTTCTGTAAATCCATTCTTTGCTATGAGCAGGAATTTATATTCTCCTGTAAAATTGATGAGCTTGGATTTTCTCAATAAGTTGTCAACAACATTGATATCTGCTTGTTCATTTGTCCATTTTACTTCTCCAATTAATATTTTTCTAGATTTCTTATTATACGCAACTATGTCAATTTCTTCACCAGAGCGGTTCCACCAGGTTCCTATATTCTCAAAATCCAAAACATAGCCTTTTAAGTCCTTGTTTAATCGAGTAATAAGAAGCTCTTTGCATATTTCTTCAAATGCCTTGCCAACATATGCATTAAGATTCTCTTTTATTGCATCAAACACAATTTTAAGATTCCCTAAATTTAAAGCTGTTTGATTTGGAAATACAAATCTATACCAAAAAGTAAAAAAATTATCTTTTAATCCGTATCTTCCAAGCCTCTCCTTGCCGAGAATAGGATCCTTTCTTCCGAGAAGATCCAATAATTCATCAAGCCTTTTAAGATAAGCAGGCATTATATTTGCATCTATTCCTGTAAAATCCTGTATTTCTTTGATGCTCTCCTTGCCAACAGAAGCTGCTTGTAATATAGAATTATACTTTGCATGAACTCTTACATTTTCATATTCTAAAAGATTCTTGGGCTCTTCTATTAATTCTGCTCCTTTCTTTAGTAGTAATTCTGTGATTATTTTATTTAAATCTCCGTCAATCTTTTTGACTTTTTCCAAATAATAAGGTGTTCCGCCAAAAACAGAATAAACAATTATTTTTTCTTCCTCGTTTAGTTCTCTAAACATCAGTCTAAAATCAGCATACTTGAAAGGAGATATTTTTATTCTTGTTGCTCTCCCGTATAATGCTCCAGCTTTGCTATTTGTTATTTTTTGTATCATACCAATTGAAGAGCCTACAAGTATCAGCATTATTTTCTTATCTTTTAACTTTTGATCCCAGTAATTTTGCAATTGGGTAATAAAATGGGGAGCAACCTCAAGAAATCTCTGAAACTCATCAATAACCAAAATAAATTTTTCATTTGATTTTGTCGCAATAAAGCCAAGAAAATCATTGAAATCCTCAAATCTTCTTGCCTCTCCTAACTGCTCCTGTACTGTTTTTGAAATAGAATCAAGTATTCCTTGTTTTTCTACTAGATCAACATAAAAATATAATTTATTTTCAGGGACCAATTTTATAAATTGCCTTATTAACTCTGTTTTTCCAACTCTTCTTCTTCCATAAATGACAAGCATTTCTCCAGAACGTAGATTAACAAATTTATCATTTAATATTTCAAGTTCTTTTTTTCGATTATAAAAGGCTCTATTTTCCATCTTTATTATCTCAATAATGTTATAATATTAACAAGATAATATTATTATATAAATCTTTCGCTTTGTAGCAATAGCATGAAAAACAGTAGTTTGACTTGCTTGTTATTTAAGATTAATTTCCTCATAAAGAAAGATCCTATATTAAAAACTACACATAATACTAAATTTAAATTTCTGTCTCAAAAATTAACTTCTCCAACATCAACTTTCATTTTTAATAACAAAGTAGTAATATTTATCTGGGAAGAACCTTTACATGGTATTCTAATAGAAAACAAAGAGACATACAACTCTTACAAAGAATATTTCGAAGAGTTATGGAAAATAGCTAAATAAAACTATTCTTCAAGTTTTCTATAACCTAATCTTTCTAATCTTGGTTTTACAAAACCATAGTCTAAAGAAATATCCCATTCATCACACTCCTCTGGAATAATCAATTGAATTTCTTTTATGCTGCCAATACTTCTATCATAATAAAACGACATAGGAAAAGGGTTAGTAAATACCCCTTCAATAAATCCCTCTGCTACTCTACGTAAAGTAGTATTATTAGTTCCTTCTGAAAAAGGCCGGATATAACACTCCTTAACTCGGCAAGTACAATCATAAGTATGAGATATATTCATAAAAATTCTATGCAATAAAACATCATTCCCAATAATTACTTGATCTTGAAAATAATCGTCTTTAACATCAACTTCTCTTCCCTTAACAGCCCTATTAGGAAAGACTCTCCCGCATCTAAATACATTAATCAGAAACCTATATTTCTGACTATATTTTTTTTCAACATCATCCCTATATAAAGTTTCTATGAAAGGTAATATAATAAAGTCTGCTTTTATATGATAATCATTACTGTAAGATTGTCTCCTTCCAGTATCTTTATCAATTTTGCCTGCCCATTCTTCCTGTAGCTTTCTTACAACACTTCCTAAATCCTCATTTCCACTAAAAATTTTTCTTAACATCTTTATTTGATAAATCTTATTTCATCAACTTTAGGATGATTATAAGCTCTAAAATAACCTTCTAGTTCTCCCCCAGTCCATTCTCTATCTATCAATTCACCACCAAAAGGACTTGCAAAATTAATTCCAGATACATTAGAAGTGTCTCTGCTTGAAATAGTTCCATAAGTCTTAATAATTCTTAGATTTTCATATCTCCCATCATTATTATTATCATAAAATTCTCCAATTCTATGAGTTTCACTTATAGGCTTAGAAATTAAAGACCTTGCAACAAATCCAGATCCTAATGATAGAAAAGATATACAAAGAATCGCTCCTGCACTATATCCTCTAATAGTACACTTCTTGTTCTTCATTTTTCTATCAAAATCCTCTGCTTCTCTTTCAAGTACTAAAAGTTCTTCATAATGCATATGTCTCGGTATTCCGCATAAATAATCAATTAGTGACATTTATTATTTCTCCTTAATATATTACTTTACAGTTACCAAAATTCATTAATTAAATTTAATTCCTCCCAAAAAGGAGAAAGATTTATAAAACAAATTTCATTAAAATCTATATGCAAAAAGAATTGGAAAATTTAGGATTAACATCAAACGAATCTAAAATCTACATTTATTTATTAAAAAAAGGAGAAACAACAACAGGTTCTATAATAAAAGAAACGAACATAGCTAATTCAAGAGTTTATGAATCCCTAAATTCTTTAATCTCAAAAGGTTTAGTCACATACACTATCCAAAAAGATGGAAAGCATTTCAAAGCCGAAAATCCAAAAACATTAATAGAGATAGAAAATGAAAGAAAGAAGAAAATAGAATTAATTTTACCTTCATTAATAAATCTGCAAAATAAAGAAGAAAAAGAAACAACAACTGCAATTTATGAGGGTTTTCAGGGATTCAAAACAGCGTTTCATAAAATAATAGAAGATTGTCCAAGAAATGAAACTATTTATATTTTAGGTTTCTCAGAACAGCCTTATAAAACTGAATCTTTAAGATTATTTTTAAAAAATATGAATATTAAAGCAGCTCAGAAAAAATTGCAATTAAAAATATTATTGGATTCATCCGTAAAATCAACACTTGGAAAAGACAGAGAAAAAGAAAAATATACTAAAGTAAAATATATGCCGAAAGGGTATGTAAGCCCAGCAGCAATGGATATCTTTGAAGATTATGTTTATATTTTTTTGTGGGAAGAAAAACCATTTGTGTTTATGATAAAGAATAAAGTTATATCTGAAAGCTTTAAACAATACTTCAATGTTTTATGGAAAATAGCTAAATAACAATTTCCATTTCAGATCCTTTAATTAAGTTCCAATCCAATTTAATCAATTCCTTGACAGTAGGATTTTCAATATTTAGTTTAAACAAATCTGACTTTCCAATTCTTCTGGTTTTAATTACAATTTTATTTCTCTCTAATTTATCCCAGAAAACCTGCATAGTAGAGCAGCTAACGCCAGAATCCTTAGCTATTTCAGTTAAATGATAATCAAATAATTGATAAGTTATAAGAAAATCTATTACTTTCATCACAGGATTATTTCCAAAAACCTCCAGAAATACACTTTCATTTTTCATGTAATCAAATAATAAATAACCATTTAAATTTATTTCGGACATCACACAGATGTGTAGGCTACCGACATTTGTCCCCCTTTATATGTGATGCAAATTCACAGGATAAAGGGTGATAAATTTGAGAAAGGAATGGATAAGAAAAGAAGCAACGCTTTAATGATGGTGACTGGAGCTTCAGAGATCTTTCTAGAAGACCTTATAGAATTCACTACAAATTCTATGTCGAAGACATAGAATCGGTAATCAATCTAAGAAAACAATCTGGATACAGTGCATACCAGATTAAAAGAAAGTTAGAAGAGAAAGGAGTTCCTATGTCAGAAGCATTAATTAAAAAAATTGTGAAAGGCATTGGCCTATCACATGGAAACAAGATGGAAGGCATGAGATTGAAATGGGTTAGGTTTGAAAGAGACACACCAAATAGCATGTGGCAGAGCAAATGGATTGTTCCTGTGATAGATGATTGCAGCAGATACTGCTTGGCAATTGGCGTGTTTGATCATATTACTACTGCAAACATGATTGCTCTTTTAGAGCAATGCATTGCCATGCATGGCAGTCCAAGAGAAATTCTAACAGATAATGGCCCAGAATTTGGAGGCAGAAGCAGAGACAGTGATTTTGACAAATGGTGTGACGGAGAAGGCATAATCCACATACGTTCTGGAATCCATAAGCCTACTACTCTGGGCAAGGTAAGCAGGTTGCAATACACAATTTTATATGAGCTGCCTTATTGTTATAATGATCTGGAATACTTTAGGTGGCGTTATAACTGTGACAGGCCGCATAGGAGCCTTAATGGCCTGACTCCTCATAAAGTATTTTTTGGATGGATAAGACACAAAAAGTATTTATTGGAGAAGAAGTTTATAATTCAAGGAATTTAGGGGGACATATGTGTGTATCCTACACACGGACATCACACAGAAAACAATCAGAGAAAACATTTAAAAGCCATATACATTTACATAAATAAATGCCTAAAACCTCATTAAGAACAAATACATGTAATGATTTAACAAAAAAAGATATAAATAAAGAAGTAACATTATGTGGTTGGATACATACAAGAAGAGACCACGGAAATATAATTTTCATTGATTTAAGAGACCGTTATGGTTTCACGCAAATAGTTTTTGACCCGGAATTCAATAAAGAAATTCACAAAAAAGCAAACGAATTAAGAAGAGAGGATTGCATCCAAGTAAAGGGAGAAGTAAAAGAAAGAATCAAGGGGATGGCTAATCCAAATTTAAAGACTGGAGAAATAGAAGTCTTCATAGAAGAACTAAATATTTTCTCAAAATCAAAAACACCTCCATTTGAAATTGATGATCGCATTATTCCTTCTGAAGAAGTGAGATTACAATACAGATTCTTAGATTTAAGAAGGCCGATTATGCAAAAGAATTTATTATTCAGGCAAAAATGTTTGCAGGCAGCAAGAAAATATATGGAAGAAAATAAATTTATAGAAATCCAAACACCTTTACTAGTAAAACCAACGCCGGAAGGAGCAAGAGATTATATAGTTCCTTCAAGAGTAAATCCTGGAAAATTTTATGCATTGCCTCAAAGCCCACAACTATACAAGCAGATACTAATGATCTCCGGATTTGATAGATATTTCCAATTGCCGGCTGTTTGTTTAAGGGATGAAGATTTAAGAGCTGACAGGCAGCCAGAGCATTCTCAATTGGATTTCGAAATGTCGTTTGTAAATGAGCAGGATATAATGGATTTAGTTGAAGGTTTAATGAAAGATTTAGTAAAAAATGTTTTAGGAAAAGAAATAAAAGAAAAATTCCCAATTTTGACATACCAGGAATCAATGGATAAATACGGAAATGATAAGCCAGATTTAAGAATACCATTGGAGCTGAAAGATGTTACAAAAATAGCTAAAAAATCAAATTTTGAAGTATTCAAGAAGGAAGAATTAATCAAATGCTTAATAGTTCCAAAGCCAATTGGAAGAAAAGAGATTGATTCATTAATAGAATTTGCTCAAAGCTTGGGAGCAAAGGGAATGGCTTGGACAAGGTATGATGGGAAGGCTTTAGAATCATCAATAGTCAAATATTTCTCTGAAAAAGTCCAGGAAGAATTAATAAAAGAATTAAAATTAAAGAAGGATTCGATAATATTATTTATAGCTGACAAAGAAAAAAAAGTAAATACAATTTTATCCGAGCTAAGAAAAGAAGTTGGAAAGAGATTAGATTTAATAAACAAGGATGAGTTAAAATTCTGCTGGATTGCAAAATTCCCATTATTTGAATGGAATGAAGAAGAAAACAAATGGGACGCAATGCATCATATTTTCTCGCATCCGACAGAGGATACATTAAAGCATGTTGAAAAAAATCCTGAAAAAGTTTTAGGAAATTTATTTGACATCGTCTTAAACGGAACCGAAATGGGTTCTGGCTCAATTAGGATTTCAGATCCAAAATTACAGCAACAGATGTTTAAAGTAATAGGCATAACAAAAGAAGAGGCAGAGCAAAAATTTGGATTCTTATTAAATGCTTATAATTATGGTGGTCCGGTTCATGGTGGCATGGGATTAGGGTTTGATAGAATTACAGCAATGCTTTTAGGTCTAAATGATATAAGAGAAGTAATAGCTTTCCCTAAAAATAAGGCAGCCCAAAACCCAATGGATAATTCACCAAATGAAACAACTCCAAAGCAGTTATCAGAACTGCATATTAAAGTCGATATAGCAAAGAAAAAATAATTTTAAAAATATGGTTTTTAATTGGAATTTCAAGAGGGGAATCTATATTTTGATTATTTTGGCGATAGCAGTTAATACTCTATCATATATAGAGGCTAAAATAAGGAATGTTACAGAGGCAAAATATGTTATAGTCTTTTCAATGTTCTTAATATTTATTTATTTATTAATTTCAGGAATAGAAAGCAAAAGCTATTCAAATAGATTGGCATATTTTTCTGCTCTGCCTGTGACTGCGATGGAATTCTTTAATAGGTTATTCAGTTTATACGAATTATTTCCATTAGTTGATATCATAGCTCATTTCCTAGGAGGTTTTGCTCTTGCAGCAGCACTTTATTTTGGAGTAAAATTAAGCTTAAAAAAAGTTATTATTTGGAGTATTTTTGGAGCTTTTATATGGGAGCTAGGAGAATTAATTTTTGATGTAATCTTTCCGATTATAAATTCGGAATTTTTCAAAGACCCTTTCTTTTGGGATGGATTCACAGATATAATAACACAGCTCGTAGGTATGTTTATAATAGTAATATTGGTAGATAAAAAAAATATTAAGCAACACATTTAAAAGTATAATCTTGTTTAATAAGAGCATGAAATTAGATAAAGAGTTGATAGAAAAAGTAGCGAAGAATGCAAGATTAAAATTAACAGAAAAAGAAATTAAAAATTTGGTTCCAGAAATAAAAGAAATTCTAGATTTATTCTCGGCAATGGATAAAGCTCCAGTTTCAAAATTGCAACCAAGCTTCCAGCCATTGGAAATAAAAAATGTGACAAGGGAAGATGAAGCTAAAGATTGTTTATCGCAGAAAGAAGCTCTGCAAAATACAAAGCACAAGCAGGATGGATACTTCAAGGGACCAAGGGCAATATGAAAGAAAAACAAAAATTCATTTTAGTATTTTTATTAACCATCTTAATTACAAGAATAATTATTTATTTTATCCCAAGAAATAGTTTTATTTATCAGGATCAATTCCACCATATTTATATTGGAATAATTTTATTAATAATTTATTTTTTGATAAAAGAAAAGCCTTACTCATTTTACCTATTAGCAGTTTTATTAGGCTTGATAATAGACCAAATAACTCAGGCTCCATTTTATATAGCTTACATGTTAAATTACTCTCTAGCTCCAATATCATTCTGGGGCTATTGGTCAAGTTATTCAGTTATATCAACATTAATAGCAGTCATAATTTTAATAGTATTGATTTACAAATATAAAAAATGAAAAAAGACGTAAAAAAAATAATTTTGAATATAATCCCAATTTTTCTAATGATTTTCTTAATTAAAGTAATAAAAAATGATTATTATTTACTTTTAGCTTATGCAATAACTATCTTGGCTTCGCTGAAAGTCCATTATGAAAAAAATGAATACAAATTATTAATTGGTGGAATTATTTTTATGTTCCTTGCAGAATATATTTTCATATCGACTGGAATAGAAACGTTTACATCTCAAACTTTGATTAACATGCCAATTTGGTTGCCTTTATTATTGGGATATGGATTTATTGTAATAAGTAGAATTTCAAAGGAATTGTTAAAATGAACCTAACAAAATACATTGATGGAGTAAAATCAGGAAAAATTTCAGTAGTCAAGACAGTAGAAAAAATTCTGAATGAAGCTAAAAATTCTCCAAATCATTTCGCAGCCATAACAAAACAATACGCATTGGAAAGAGCGGAATTTTTAGAAAAAAAGCCAGAAGGAAGATTAGCGGGAGTTTCAATTTCAGTAAAGGATTGCATCTGTGTAAAAAACGTGGAGTCAGCAGCAGGTTCTGAAATACTAAAAGATTATCGCCCTCCATTTAATGCAACCGTCATAGAAAAACTAGAGGCAGAAGGAGCAATTATCATAGGAAAAACAACCCAGGATGAATTTGGTTTTGGATCTTTCTCAGTGAACACAAAAAAAATTCCGAAGAATCCATTGGATAATTTAAGATCATGCGGAGGAAGCTCGGGAGGAGCAGCTGGTTTTACTGCATTTACAACACAGCCTCATTTGGCAATCGGAGAATCAACAGGAGGAAGTATAGCAAACCCAGCTTCATTTTGCGGAGTAGTAGGATTAACCCCAACCTATGGTTTAGTTTCTAGATATGGTTTAATTGATTACGCAAACTCATTAGATAAGATAGGTACAATAGCTAAATCAGTTAATGATGCTTTTCTTGGATTGCATGTCATGGCAGGTCATGATAAAAAAGATTCAACTTCTCTGCAGCAGGAAATAGAAAAAGAAAAGAAAGTAAAAAAAATAGCAGTAATAAAAGAGTCATTAGATGTTGATAAAGAAATAAAAGATTTAGTTTTAAGCAAGATAAGAGATTATGATTTAATATCTTTGCCGTCGATAAAAAAATATTCTCTGCAGGCATATTATTTAATTGCTCTAGCAGAATCATCAACGAATTTGGCAAGATACTGCGGATTAAGATACGGGGCTTCAGAAGCATTGAAAGGAAACTTTGATCAGTATTTTACAGAAGTCCGCAGCAAGTTTTTCTCGCAGGAAGCTAAGCGCAGGATTATCTTGGGAACTTTCGCTCGCATGTCGGGTTTCAGAGATGCATATTATCTAAAAGCAATGAAAGTTAGAACTTTGATAATTAATGAATATCAAAAAGCATTCAAGAAATATGATATTCTAGTTTCTCCAACAATGCCAATTATAGCTCCAAAATTCTCGGAAATATCAAAATTAACCCCGGCAGAAAATTATATGATGGATATTTTAACAGTTGGTCCTAACTTAGCAGGCCTTCCTCATTTATCTATCAATGCAGGTTTCAAAAATAAAATGCCGGTAGGAATAATGCTCACATCAAACTATTTGCATGAAAATAAATTGCAATACTTAGGAGGGGAAATTGAAAACCAAAAAGTATAAATATAAGTTATACTATAGTATAACCACGGGTTAGAATAATGAAACAAGAAATGAAGGTAGGACCCAAAGGGCAGATTGTAATCCCAAAATTATTCAGAGAGGAAAAGAAGATCTACCCGGGGGATAGGGTATTTATAGAATTAAAAGAAGAAGGCATTATAATTGAAAAACCTGTGGAAAATCCAATAAAGATATTTGAAGAAGTATCAAAAAAAGGAAAATCTATAAAAATTGATTCTGATAAGGATTACGAAGCCATGATGGAAGAAAGATGGAAGAAAGTATCTACTTAGATGCAAATGTCTTTATTTTTGCAGCAATAAATGAAGAAAATATTGGGAAAAAAGCAAAGGCTTTTCTAAACTCTCTTCTTAGCAGGAAAACAAAAATCTTCACATCAACGTTGACATTTGACGAGTTTAGTTATAAAGTGTTAAAAAACAGGAAAAGAGAGGATGCTTTAAGAGTAATCTCCGCGTTTTTTAATATTCCTTATCTAACATTCTTGGACGTGAATTCAAATATGACATGGTCTGCTTTTGAATTAATAAAAAATTACAATTTAAACCCAAGAGACGCAATCCATGCAGCTTGTGCAATAAATAATAATATAAAAATTATATTGTCAGAAGATAAAGATTTTGATAGAGTAAAAGAATTAAAAAGATTAAGTTTGGGGAATGTAAAATGGTAAAAATAGGCATAGAAGCACATATTCAATTATTAAATTGTAGCAGCAAAGTTTTTTGTTCTTGTCCAACAACAGGAGATGAAAATCCAAACACAAGAACATGCCCTACTTGCCTCGGATTACCTGGAGCAAAACCTGTTCTAAACAAAAAAGCTTTTGAACAGGCTGTTCAGACAGCTATTGCATTGGATTGTAAAATACCAAAAGAAACATTTTTTTCTCGCAAGAATTATTTTTTCCCGGATTTACCAAAATCATATCAGATAACGCAATATGAAATCCCAATAGGAACAAATGGAAAATTAGAAAATATAAAAATCAAAAGAGTTCATCTAGAAGAAGACCCAGGGGCATTAATTCACAAAGGCTCAATAACTTTAATTGATTATAATCGTTCAGGAATTCCATTAATAGAAATAGTTACAGAGCCGGATTTTAAATCGCCAAATGAAGTTCGTTTATTCTTAAGAAAATTAATAACAATTTTAGAATACTTGGACATTTATGAAAGAAAATCAGAAGCTGCTATGAAAGCAGATGCAAATATTTCTGCAACAGGAGAAAAAGTTGAAATAAAAAATATAACAGGATTGAAAGAAATTGAACGAGCTTTAGATTATGAAGCAGCTCGCCAAGAAAAAGAACCAGCTCAGCAACAAGAAACTCGAGGCTGGGATTCTGAAAAAGGAATTACATTTCTGCAGAGGACAAAGGAAGAAGAAAGTGATTATGGATACATTTTCGACGGAGATCTAACAAAAATAGAAATTTCCCAGTCATTAATTAAGAAAATAAAATTAGAAATACCAGAGCTAAGTTTAGACAAGGTTGAAAGATTCAAGAAGGCTTACAAGTTGGAAAAAGAAGACGCAGAAACATTAGCAGCAGATAAATTATTAGCGGAATTATTTGAAGAAGTTGCTAAAGAAATTGATCCGATTTTAGCAGCTCACTGGCTCCGTCGTGATTTGATGAAGGTTCTGCACTACAACAAGAAGGAATTAAAAGAAGTAAAAATAGATGCTCAGCACATCAAAGAAATATTATCATTATTGCAGCAAAATAAAATCAATGATGCAACAGCAAAAGAATTATTGATAAAATTAATAGAATCTCCATTTTCTCCAAAAGAGCATATAGAAAAAGAAAATTTAGCAATGATTACATCGGAAAGTGAGATAGAAAATATGTGCAGAGAAGTAATAAAAAATAATAAGGGCGTCGTGGATTCTTACAAGTCAGGAAAACAGGAAGCAATGAATTTCTTGGTCGGTCAAGTAATGAGATTATCGAAGGGTAAAGCAAATCCTAAAGAAACTCAAAAAATTTTAAAGAAATTAATATAAATGCATGTCTACATAATTAATAAGCTTTTATGTAATGTAGACATATAACTAAACATAAATTTCCGTTTCTTTTATCAAATCAAAAAGAAATTTTACAAACTTTCTCAAATCTCCTTTTCTGGACTCTTCTAAACATTCATAATAACTAAGTCTTTTTGAATTAGGAAGATTTATCATGGGAAATTCATATTTATGAAGTATAAAATTCAGCAGCAATCTTCCAGTCCTTCCATTTCCATCAACAAATGGGTGGATGGATTCAAAAGCCGCATGAAAGTAAGCTGCCAGGATTAAAGGATGAAGTTGGTTTTTATTTTTTGAATACCAAAATAATAAAGTTTTCATTTCTTTTTTTGCTTCTTTGGGATTAGGAGGAACAAAATTAGCTCCCCTTATATAAACTTGCAAATCTCTGTATCTCCCAGCCTGGCTTTCCAAGTCTTTTTTTAATGTATTGGCGACGATTAAGCTTTGAAGTTTGCAGATAAAGATTTTAGTAATGTCTTTTTTATATTCCAGCATAAAATCAAAGGCTTTTTTGTGGTTAAGCACTTCATTAATTTCTCTCAAAGATTTTCCTTCTGGAGTCCTGCCGTCAAACAAGATATATGATGTCTCTTTCAAACTCAAAGTATTGCCTTCTATTGCATTGCTGTCATAAGTAAACCTTGCTAAAAAAGATTCATATCTGTTCTCAAAAGTTTTATCCGAAATCTTAGAATATTTTTCTTTTATGCTATTCAGTTCTTTTAATTCATCTTTGTTTAACAGAGAATTTAGCGGATCTAGAAATATTTTTGCTTCCGACTCTTTTTCTAAAAGCTCTTTTTTTGATAGGTTAACTCCAAGAAATTTCCTTATTTTCTTTATTTTTTCTCCTTTCCTTATTGATTTGACAAGATAATAATAATTTTTATTATTTCTCTTCTGAATTTCGGTATACATGATATTTATATGTCCACATTGTTTATAAATATTTCTATTATGTAGACATATAATCTTAAAGCCTGCCTAAAACAATCAAGATATTTAATCTCAACTTTTTATGCCTAAAATTCTATCTCCAAACCTTTCTGTAGCACATTTAGTAATATCAAATCCTGAAGAAACTCAAAAGATTTTAAAGAAATTACTATAGAAAGACTTAAATATCTATAGATATCTAAAAATACCATGAAACAAATCAATCTAAAATTACCTGATAATTTATTGCAGGCAGCACAAAACTACATAGATAATTTTGGCTTTAGAAATATCCAAGAACTTGCAACAGAAAGTATTCGGGAAAAAGTGTTTGAAAAAAATGAATTTGATGAAACTTTTACAAAAGAAGAAATAAAATTAATAGATGCACTTATTGAACATTCTATAAAAGATAAAAAAATAGTTTCTGAAAAAGAACTAATGAAAGTATTAAGAGAATGACGTACATAATTGAAGCTTTAGAGAGATTTAAAGAACAAGTTAAGATTTTAGACGAAAAGTCAAAGAGGATAATAGAAGAAAAAATTCAGTTGATAAAAGAAAATCCTTTTAGATTCAAGAAAATTCATTCAGAAAAATATTCAAGAGTTTTTAGAATTAGATTAAAAATAAAAAATCAGGAGACAAGACTTATTTATGTAGTTCTTCAGCCGAAAATAATTTTAGTCTGTTTACTGGAAAGAAAAAAAGATTACAAAGATCTTGAAAAATATCTTAATAAGATTTAATTTCTCAAACCAAAAATTCTCTTCCCTACACTGTCCCATCCATGAGTTTTAACATCTTGGCATCTATTAAATATTAATCCGCAAGGCAGTGAATCTAATCTTTCTCTGTCTATTTCAAGACTTCTCACTTTAGCAGTAGTCAAGATTGCCACAATTTCCCTAAATTCTTCATCTAAATTACCCTGGCCGGGTCCATCAACGCCGTAAAGATAAGAATACTTTTCTCCGGGCTGTAAATCTTTTCCTTCTTTTGTAGGCAGTTTATAATCCTGACCATTCCAGTAATATGCTTCATAATTCCAGAATGGCCTTTGCTGTGCTTTTTCTAAATATTTCCAAAAATCCTTATTAGTAACTAAGAGTGAATTAACAACTCTTCCATTATCTATTATTTCTAAGGTCCCAAATTTTTCTTCTTCTCCAGTTTCAGGATCTTTTATTTTAATAGAGGTTCTGAATTCAGGCAGATATCTATATTGATATTGAGTTTCCACTTTTTGACCATTTGGAGTTACAGTCCATATGCTTCCAATTTCCCAATTGCTTTGTTCTCCATCAGCTAAGAAAAATATTATCTGGCCGTTAAATGCATT
>JACOZQ010000025.1 GCA_016181275.1 Candidatus Woesearchaeota archaeon
AGTAAAATTTATAAAGCTTTTAAAGATTATTATATTAACATGATCCCCAGTGATCCAAATGGGTCGCTGGATGAGTCCTTTTTCTTGTTGAACCTTAATTGGAGCGATACATAATGGAAGATACATTAGTTTTTCTTGATGCAGGATTTTTATCCAAGCTTTCAAAGCATTTTGGAAAAGGAAAATATTTAGTTTATGATATTGTTAGATTTTCAGAGCATATTTCGAAAAAACAAAATCTATCCTGTAAAAACATTTTTTATTATACTGCTCCTCCTTTTATGCCGGGGAGGCCTTCAAAAAAAGAAACAAAAAGAAAAAAATTGTATGATGACTTTATTTCAAAGCTTTCAAAAAACAAAAATCTTACTGTACGTGAAGGAAGATGCCAAAGATTAAAAATAAATAATAAATTTGAATATATCCAAAAGGGAGTAGATTCATTAGTTGTAATAGATTTAATGAATGTTTGTATAGATTATCCTGAAATTAAAAAGATAATCATTATTGCTTGTGATTCGGATTTTGTTCCAGTAATTGATGATTTAAAAAGGAAGGGGATAAAAACTACCCTCTATACTTATTATGAAAGAGGAAGAAAGGCAAAGTTTTCAACATCAAATGAATTAATAAAATCTGTTGATAAATATGTTTTGCTATTAAAAGAAAACTTTACTTCCTTTCAATTAACTAAAATTCAAAATGCCAACCATAACATTAAATAAAAAACAATTTGAAGAATTGGAGTTAAGACTTTCAGAAGATTATATCTGATTAATGAACATTAAAATGGTTTCAGAAAGAAATAAAATATTGAAAGAGAATCATTATGGTAGTTTGATTACTAATATCGGCAGTATTCTTGAAAAAAGGAGACAACAAGCATACAAAGTTATTAATGAAATCCTTGTTAAAACATATTGGGAGATAGGAAGACAGATTGTAGAGTTTGAGCAAGAAGGGAAGGAAAAAGCAGAATATGGTTCGTCACTTCTTAATAATTTATCAAGAGATTTAAGATTAAAATATGGAAAGGGATTTAGTAAAAGCAATGTCTATCTTATGAGATTATTATATACTAAATACCAAAAATTCCAGACACCGTCTGGAAAATTGAATTGGAGTCATTATGTGGAACTACTTGGCATTGAAGAAGATTTAGAAAGAAAATTTTATGAGAAACAATGCATTTCAGATGGATGGAGTGTAAGAGAATTAAAACGACAAATAAATTCTGTTTTATTTCATAGAATAGCATTAAGTAAGAATAAAAAAGAGATTTTAGAATTATCAAAAAATGGGCAGATTATTAATAAAGATGAAGATATCCTCAAAGATCCTTATGTATTAGAATTTTTAAAAATACCTGAAAATTATAAATATACGGAAAAACAATTAGAACAGAAGATAATTGATAATCTTCAGATGTTTTTATTAGAATTAGGAAAGGGATTTACTTTTGTAGCAAGACAATATAGAATATCTTTGGACAATAATCATTTTTATGTAGACTTAGTTTTTTACCATAGAATTCTAAAATGCTTTGTTCTTATTGACCTAAAGGTTGGACAAGTTACTCATCAAAACATTGGTCAGATGAATTTATATCTTAACTATTTTAAAGAAGAAGAAAATAGTGAAAGTGATAATCCCCAAATTGGAATCGTTCTTGGAACTGAGAAAGATCATTTAACAGCAAGATATGCCCTTGGTGGCATCTCAAATAAACTTTTTGTATCAAAATATAAGCTATATTTACCTAATAAGGAGGAATTAGAAAGGAAATTGGATGAGTCTTTAGCAAGAACCAAAAAAGTCAAAAGGCCAGGCACTGTCTGATTAATTAAGACTCCATTGTATTAAAATTCAAAATGCCAACCATAATATTAAATAAAAAACAATTTGAAGAATTGGCAGGAAAGAAACTGCCATTAGAAGAGTTAAAAGACAGGATTTCCATGCTAGGAACTGATCTTGAAAAAATAGAAGGCAATGAAATTATTGTAGAAGTTTTTCCAAACAGGCCGGATATGCTGAGTGAGCAGGGATTTGCAAGAGCCTTTAGCTCTTTTATTGGTGTTAAGAAAGGATTGAGAAAATATCATGCTAGAAAATCTAATTATAAAGTTGAGGTTGATGCAAGCGTTAAGAAAGTAAGACCTGAGACTGTTTGTGCTGTTGTTAAAAATTTAATATTGGATGATGAGAAAATTAAAAGCATTATCCAGATTCAGGAAAAATTACATATCGGATATGGAAGAAATAGAAAGAAAGCTGCTATCGGAATTTATCCATTAAATAAAATTAAATTTCCTGTAAGATATTTAGCTAAAAAACCAGAGGAAATTAAGTTTAAACCATTAGAAATGAGCCAGGTTTTAAATGGAAAACAAATATTAGAACTGCATCCTACTGGGAGGGAATATAAGAATTTATTAGAGAATGAGAAAACCTATCCAATATTTATTGATGCTAATGATAATATTTTATCAATGCCCCCGATAATTAATTCTGATGATGTTGGCAAAGTGACTGAAGACACGAAAGATGTTTTTGTTGAATGCTCAGGATTTGATTATAATATTTTGAGCAAATGCTTGAATATAATTGTGGCTGCTTTAGCTGACATTAATGGAAGGATATATGAAGTTAAGATAAATAATAAAATAAGTCCAAATTTAGAACCTAAAGAAGAAAAATTAGACATAAAATATGTTAATAAGATGTTAGGTCTTGAGCTTAAAGAAAAAGATGTTAATGAACTGCTTGAAAGAATGGGATATGATTATAATAACGGAAAAGTTTTAGTTCCTTGTTATAGGACGGATATTTTGCATCAGATTGACTTTGTTGAAGACATTGCAATTGCTTATGGCTATGAGAACTTTGTTGAGGAAATACCTAATGTAAGCACAATTGGAAAAGAAAGCGGGAAAGGCAAGTTTAATAAAAAAATTTCTGAGATATTGATTGGATTGGGATTATTGGAATGCAGCTCTGTAAGTTTAAGCAATGAAGAAATTCTAAATAGAAAAATGAATGTTAAGAATAAACTAGTGAAAGTTGAATCTCCGGTTAACCAGGATTATGATACTTTAAGGAATTTTATGCTGCCTGGATTGCTAAAGATTCTATCTGAGAATAAAAGATATGAATATCCGCAGAATATTTTTGAGATTGGAAAAATTTTTGATGATATTACAGATAAAGATTCTTTAGGAATTGTTGTTACTGGAAATTTTACTATGATTAAGCAGAAGTTAGATGTTTTATTTTCTTTATTAGATATAAAATATGAAATAAAGGAAGATGAAAATGGAAGTTTTATTATTGGAAGATGCGGGAAGATAATTGTTAATGAAAAAGAATTGGGTGTTATTGGTGAAATGAGTCCCATTGTTTTGGATAGTTTTGGAATTGATGTGCCTTGCAGCGGATTGGAAATTAATTTAGAAAGGTTAGATCTGTTTACTAGAGTTATTGAGGAACTCTAAAATTTAAATAAAACCTTTTCAAAATCTACAATCTTTTCACCTTGAAATTTGATGCCTTCTTTTTCTAACATTTTAATTTTTTTCTGAATTTCTTTTCCAGAGGTTTTTCCTTTAAAACCACAAATATCTCCAGAGGAAGAAACAACACGATGACAGGGTGTTGAAGGTGCATTTGGATTATTTTTCAAACATTGTCCTATTGCTCTGTAAGCTTTTGTATCTAATGCTTTACCTAATTCCAAATATGTAGAAATCTTTCCTTCAGGAATTTGTTTACATAATTCATATATTTTTTCAGCTAATTTCATTCTAATCCTAAACTGACTTTTATGGCTGAATCAATTCTTTTCATTATATAACTTTCAAGTGCACTTATTTTTTTAATGATTCTTGATTTGTCAATTGTTCTTATTTGATTAAGAAGAATTTTTGATTCTTTTTCTAATTTAGAATCTTTAGGTAAAACCTTTACATCTGTAGGAAACTCTTCTTCAATGCCTTTTGATGTTATTGGTGCAATAATTGTTGTTGGGCTATAATTGTTTCCTATATCATTTTGGATTACCAAAACAGGCCTTACACTTCCTTGCTCACTTCCCTTGACTGGCTCAAGGTTTACCATAAGAATATCTCCTCTTTTTATATTTACCATTCCCAGTCCAACTCTTTATCTGTTGCTTCCCAATCTCTTGTTATCCTCAGACTTTCTTTAGCCATTTTTTTATAACCTTTAATCATTAATTTTTCATTTAGTATTTTTTGTTTGTTCTCTAAATCTAAAAGTCTACTTATCACACTTTCATAACTTTCCCTCTCATTTTTAATTAAATCTAATCCTTTCTTTATGTCTTTATGTATTTGAATGGTTGTAATCATAAGAATCTATAGAATTTCTATAGTATTTAAAGTTTTCTAAAATAAAAAGAGATAATCCCCTAATTAGAGGATTACGTAACTGTAAAGTAAGCTCTTCCCAGCTCTTTATTTGTCTGGTATTCTTTCAACAGCGCATAATAGCCGCCATTCCATCCTGGGCTTGTTACACAATTGGCTATCAATGTCTTTCCTGCTTCTCCAAATCTTGGCTTGCTGCACCAGTTTCCATCACAATTGTCAAAGCTGCAGGTTCTTACTTCCGAGCCGCCGACTTTTCTCAGCTCGACTGCATTCTTGATTCTGTTTCCATTTGCATTTACCATGACTGTAACTTGATCGCCTGATGTTACTGATGGGGTGACAGAAACATCAACATTAGAAACAGCTGCACCGGTTATCTTGTCGAAATTAACTGCAACTAATGCAACAGCAACTACGACTGCAGCAACTAAAAGCACTGTCCTGTTTTTCTGATCCATATTTCATCCTCCTTTTTTGATTATAATTTTTTATTTTTATTTTCAAGCTACTGTGAATAATGCTTTATTGCCAACCATCTCTCCTCTTCTATTCTTTGCTTGAATATAATAACTTCCTGAGCTCATTGTTGTTGGAATTTTGTATTCCAAATCACAATCATAAGTTCCTGAAACTTTTCTGCTGCTGCATTTTGATGCCCTTGCAAAAAATCTCTTTGCTGTATATTCACCATCAACCTCGTATATTTTGAACTCTTGTGAAGTAGTCTCTGCATCTCTTACACTTACCAAAACACTAAAGCCCTGCATAACCGGGGAATTTGTAACTGTAACTACTGGATCAATTTTCGCTTTTGCTACGTTTCCCGTTAATCCGTCGATATTAAACAAAAATGCTGCAGCTACAATGATTCCAACTGCCCAAAGCAAAACATTTCTTTCCATTTTTTACCTTCCTGTTTCCTGATATTTTGAATCTGAAACTGTGAAAAATGCTTTATTGCCAATTAATTCCCCTGATGCATCGTCTTTTACCTGGATAAAATACTTTCCATTTGGCAATTCTGAAATTGGAATATTGAAGCCTGCTTCGCATCCATAATAACCGGCTGTTGCGAACTTGCAATCACCTATTCCGAACTCAAAACTTATTCCGGTATAACTTTCATATTCAGAATAAACATATAACTTTGATGAGCTCGATGATTTAATATTATCTGCTGAAACAACAAGATCACTTCCTGCTGAAACAGCTGCATCTGAGTTTAAAACTTTTAAAACAGGAACTTTAACTGCTGGTGTTCCTGATTTTGCAACATTGGCCGTAAAATTACTTAAATTAAAAATCACAACCGCAACAACAACCACTCCTAGAATCCAAAATATTGTCTTTTTTTCCATTTTAATTTATCTTCCTCCATATAAAGAATCTTGAAATAAAAATTCTGCTTTTCCTGAAACCCCTGCAACCTTAATTGTATAGATTCCATCCTTCCATTGGTCTACCGGGGTTTTGTATATTGCCAATGAAGAAATGCATCTGCTTCCTGATTTTTCAAAGCAGCTCATTTTTAAAGATCCTGATTTTGATGAGTAACGAGGATCATAAATAAAAACTCTCTTATTAGCTTCTGATGGGGTTATTTTAATATAAACAGCATCGCCTGCCGAGATAGCAACCGAGCTTCCAGATGGGTTATCAAAGAAATTTTCTCCATCTGCTGATAAAGATATAACATGGTTTTCTGAAACAACTGCCGATCCTGTAATTCTTTCAACATTGAATAATAATGCTATGAATACTATAACAGCGACTGCAGAAATAATCACCTTTTTTTCAACCAGATTTATTTAAATCACCTTTAACTACTATAAACAACCTCATTTATAAATTTTTCCTAAAATTTTTTTAAAAATTAGCTATGCTTAAATATTTTTGGATGCTCAATTTAGCATGAAATTTAAAATCTTTATTTTTATATTCTTGATTTTTCTTAATGGATGCATTGCAAATACTGGGAATGCGGTATTGGAAATTGAAAAACTTGAAGGCCCTTTTCTTGTTGTCAACGTAGTGGATGGAGACACCTTGGATCTTGCAAATGGAGACAGATTAAGATTTTCCGGAATAAACACACCTGAAACCGGCGAGTGCTATTATCAAGAAGCGAAAGATAAACTGGGAGAGTTGACTTTGAGGAGAAATGTTCTTCTGGAAAAGGATAGAACGGATATTGACAAATATGAAAGGAAATTAAGATATGTTTACATTAATGAAAGCTCTGAATTAATTTTGATAAATGGAATTTTAGTTGAGAAAGGATATGCCAGAGTTTATGACAAGTATAAAAGCGACACAAAAAGATACGAACAGCTGAAAAAATTGGAGAGGAATGCAATCGAAAATAAACTCGGGGTTTGGAGCTGCATTGACAATAAAGAAAATTGCTTGTTTGTTGGAAGCGCTAATTCTGAAAAATATCACACGCCCGACTGCAAGTTTGCCAAGAAAATAAAACCTGAAAACTTGGTTTGCTTTGAAACCTTTGAAGAAGCTGAATCAGAAGGAAGGGAATTCAGCGGATGCTAAGCAATAGTCCAGATCCAAAAGATAAGCAGTGAATATATTAAAACCCCGATAATAAAAAATAAAGGATTTCCTTCTTTGTCTCTTGGAATAGTTTCTCGAATTACAACATATAATAAAATTCCTGCAACCAATCCTGTTAATGAGTGAGATAATTTTGAACTAACTGAATAGAAGTTTGCTAATATAACACCATATACGCTTGCTCCGGCCAGCAAGATTCTTGTTAATTTACTTTCTATAATTATTTTTTTGTGATGATGCAAACCATGAATTTTTGTTATAGACAAATTGCTTAATGCTGTATGCGGGAGAATTACTATGAAGAAAAGAATTGCTTCTATAAATCCTCGACCTGCAAATCCTGCCAGCACCATTCCAACTGAAAAATCATACAAAAACAATCCCAATGAGTGACTTAAGTTCAAGTCTTCCGATATTTTTCCTTTTCCTACATGCTGATAAATAAATTTTTCAACTAAATGGAAGCTTGCAAACCCAATTAAAACAAAAATAAATAAAGATCTGCTAATCAGGCCTACTGATTCGTATAATTCCGGCAGCAAACTTAAAAATATATAAGCAACCGAAATTCCTGAAACAAGTGAAATTATTTCTGCTTTATATTTTGAGCAATGATAAGAAATCCTATCACTTAGATAATTCGACGCTCCTAAAATAAATGCTAAAATAAATGCCAGCACCATCTTTATTTACAATACTACCTGATATAAATATTTTTTGTAAAATTATTTTAGTAAAATTATTTTTGGCATTATTTCTGATAAAGTTCTGTTTCAGGATGGAAAGCGTACCAAGCAAACCACATATCCTCTTCTTTTATTATTTCTTGATTTGTATCTTCATTAATAATTACAATTCTATCGTCTTCTAATTTTTCCATTTTTATATTTGTTCCTGCCAAATTATCTTTAATCACTTTTCCTTTTTTCAGCTCATCCCTAATATATGCCTTGTACTTTCCATTAATTTCTATTCCAACAATTTGTGTCTTTGGATGTATCTTGTTATCTTCATCTTCATTTTCTACTGGAAAGATTAAAAAACTATCTTCGTAATAATTTCCATAAGGATCTCTTCCATAATTCCTCTTCATCCCAGTATCTTGAGAAAGAACTTCTGAATCCTGATGCGCTGCTTTCCAGGTTCCCCATGAAACAGTATCTATAGAAATCTCTTTTAGCTCCTGTCCTGTTAATTCTCCAACTATTGCTTTTCCATCTATTTGCTGCCAATATGTATCTGTCTCTTCATCGTACATAACTAAATTAGAATTGTATAATTTTCCTGAAGTGCCAAACCTTGTTTCTGCTTTTTTTCCATCAATCTTAACTTGTCTTTCATACGCAATTCCAGACCCGCATAAAGGGCAGTATGTAATTAATAATGAATCTCCAGCTACAACATCATTTGCAATCTCATGCCATACTAGGATTTGCAGAGGATAGACACGCTTTTCATTTTTATAAACTAATGCCAAAACTAATTCATTGTCTTCTATCCATTCATCCGCCTCTTCTACAGAAACAAATTTTATATTTTTTTCAGCCAATGCAGGAATTCCCCTATCAACTCCAATGCCTCCTTTTCCTGGACCGCCGCCCTGGATTTTATTTGGATCAATAATGTATTTTGTTCCATCGCTTGTTACTTGCACTCCTTGCTCTTGCTGCTGAGGTGTTAATCCAATCTCTGTTTTTGTTACATTGATATGACTGCATCCCGTTATAAAAACTACAGCCAATAATGCAAAGATTCCAAGAATATTTTTGAAAATCATGATATTTATTTGATATGATTATATTTTAATGTTTTGTTTTGATGATAAAAATTAATTTTATATTTCAACTGCATGCCTTGTTATTTCCAATGAGCAGGAGTTGTGTTTTTTGCAAAAATTTTCGCATTTTTCTGCCCACTTTTTTTCTTTGTAATAAAACTTGCAGATTTCACATTGATAATATTTCTTGTTTTCTTTTTTTATTTCTTTCACCATCTTCTTCTAAAATTAAAGCTCCAACGTAGCCGCATTTTTTGCAATAATATTTTCCAAACTGAGCTCCCATGTAAGTTGTGATGTTTTTTTATTTGCAGATGGGGCATTTATTGATTTTCATAATCTGTTATTGATAAAAGCCTCGATTTTGTTTTCATCAAAAGTTTCTAAAATCTCTATTTTATTTAGTCTTGTTAAAACAATCTTAGCATCCATATTTTTAAATGGAGCAACATATAAATTAGCAGGATATTTTTCTGCAAATGCTTCTATTTTTTCAATTAAATCTGGTTCGCAAGCATAGTCTTCACAATTGTAGTTAATTATTATTCCTGGTGGACCTTTCCCATCTGCATGCTCCAGCATATGTTTTTGCACTTCTAATCGCATTGGTTCTTTTAAAATATGTGAAGGAGGAGAGACCTCTATATGTCCTTGATCTGATATTGGAGGAAGTGTTTTTGAGGAAGCTATTAAATAAGTTATTCCAACAACCAATACCAAAATAATAATTGTAAAAATAGACCAGTTTTTTATTTTTCTTTTTTGCCTTTCTGTAAATTTACTTCTATTTTTCGGCTCATTGTATAACTCTAAATGTTTGGATTTATTATGCTGATTTAAAGATTCTTCTGATGCAAATTCCTTATTACATTTTTCACACTTTGGCATTGAAAATTATTTTAGTCAAGATTTATTTTGCATATATTATCCCTTGTTAAAAAATATATTGATATTAATAATAAAACTGCTGATCCAAACAAAATTTCCAAACCAAAAAACGGCAGGCTTGACAATGATGCAGTAACACCGAATAATCCCAGGAAAGCAGGGAATAATCCGACGAAGCAGCTCGGGCATCCTCCTCCAAGTAATCCTCCAAAGATTCCCAAAAATCCTACACTACCGGATTTTTTTATTCCCCTTACCTCTTTGAACTTAAAAATAATCAGATTGATGTTTACTGCTACAAGAAAAGCAATTAGAACTGTTAAAAATAGAAAGGGTATGATGATTTTCAAATTGTATGAAAATAACAAAGGTGTGCTGACATATATCTTGTTTACAAAAAAGTTTACAAGAAGATAAATGAAAAATATTGCCAAAAAATAATATACATATGGCTTCCTGAAATTTGTTTCCTTGATTTTCTCTAATCTTTTTTTCATGCCAATTTTCCTCTCTTGATTAGGCTATTTAATTATTCGTTCTTATTATCAAAACAAAATTTTTTATGTTTCATGTTCACCAGCATGGCCTGAACCCCCACAACCATCTTCTAAATCCCAAATGTCTGCAATCTGCTCTACATTGAAATCATATTCTGTAATTAGATATTTTGCCAATCCTTCAAATGCATACCATCTCCAGCATTTACAACAGCAAGGACCACCTTCATGAGATAATTTCATTGCTTCATCATAAATTTTCTGCTGTTCTTGAGATAATACAATTGTTTTTTGAAAATTTAATAACTCATCTACTAATGAACGTGAAATGTCATAGGGATCTGTTGGAATTTTATCGATGTGAGAATATTTCTTTAATCCTTCAACTTGTTCTTTATACCTGTGGAAATCCATTTTAGAGCAACATGAGCCTTGCAACCTGTCAGTGTCAACTTTTTTTAGAATATCAGGGCCTGCGCAGAAATTTGTGTTTGCATTATTAAGCTGATTAAATTTAGCTTCCAGAGCTGAAACCTCTTTAATGGTATTACCTGTTTGAAATGGAGAGAAAAATAAAAGAGAAAAAATAACAACAAGCAGTCCAGCTATAACAAACAATTTTTTCTTTGATATACTAATAGTTCTTTCCATCTTGTCTTTTTTTAGTTTAAAGCTGCGATTCAATTGCTTGCTGGAATGCAACAAATGGTTGAGCTCCACTTATCTGCTGGTTTCCGACGAGGAAATAAGGTGTTCCTTGACCTCCAGATCTTGTTGCATCATTCAAGTCTTTTTCCACTTCATCCTTATATTTTCCAGAATCTAAGCAATTATCAAACTCGTTCGAATTTAGATTGAGCTCTTGAGCATATTGCTTAAATATCGAAACTCCTGAGCTTGCCCATACCGACTGGCCTTCAAAGATTTTGTCATGCATTTCCCAGAATTTTCCTTGGTCGTCTGCGCACTCTCCTGCCTCAGCTGCTTTTTGTGCCATTGGATGTATACTACTCAAAGGAAAATCTCTATAAACAAACTTTACTTTTCCTGCATCAATGTATTGCGATTTTAATTGGTCGAATGCTTGATCCCTAAATCGTTTGCAGAAAGGACATTGGAAATCTGAAAATTCTATCATTGTAATTGGTGCATTTTCATCTCCTATAAATGGGTCATCGTCTACAAAGTCTTCTGCATTTACACTAGCAATGCCTGTCGGGATACTTGGAGATGGAGCACTTGGAGCTGATGGATCGATTGCACTACCTGTCGCATTTCCTATACCAAAACCTCCTGTAAATAAAGATATTACAAATAAAGCTGCAAAGATAAAAACTCCAACTTTCCATAAAGTTGATTTCCTTAAAGTTACAGAACCAGAATCTTTTTTTGATATCAAATCATTTTCCATTTTTCCACCACCACATATTATTTTAATTTAATCTTGCTTATGTTATATAGGGATTAAATATATATAATTAATCTTGTGAACGATACATTAAAAAAACCTTAAAACTGTAAAATTATCGATTATTATCGTTCATAACGGCAAAATAGATTATATCTCAACTAAAAATTCTCTTTTAAATGAACAGCTAATGTTTTTCCTTTTTTGATTCTTTTTATTAATCCTTTTTTTTCCAAGTCTTGAAGAACGTAACTTAACTTTGCTTTAGACATGTCTGTTCTTATTCTTAATGTGTTCTGGGTTATACCATCTTGCCCCTTAACTATATTCATAACTTTCTTTTCATAATTATTGAGTCCCTTCATTACAAAACCAAATTTCTCTTCTTTTAAGCTAGCATTTTTGTTCTCTTTCAATTGCCTTAATATTTCTTCTTCTGTTTTTGAAAAAAATATTAGATAAAAACCAAGAGATAACATAAATCCAAGAAATCCGAATGCAACATGAACAATTGATAAACCAGATTCAACTTTAATACAATTCTTATTTTCAAAGCATCCAAATTCCTCTGCTTGATTGCTTAAATTATTTACAAGAATAATTATTATGATTGTAAGCACAATACTACATACCAAAAACAAACCCCCAAGATTTTTGTTGTTCATCAGTAAATTATATATTGGAAGAGTATATAAATTTTTAGTAGATTATCCTCCAAAGATTCTGAAAACAAAAATCAAGTAGTACAGGGAAATTCCAAGCATTATAATTCCAGCTAGCTTATTGATTGCTGACTTACGCTTGATTGTAAATTCTATAATCTTATCACTCCACTTTGCAGATAGAAGAGAAAATAAGAGCAGTGGGAATCCTAACCCTAATCCAAATAAAAAAAAGTTAATCATGCTTGAGAAAAAACTTTCAAATATTAGAGCTCGAGCAAAGAAAATAGCTATGAATGCCGGATTACATGGAATTACAATAGCTCCAAAGAAAAACCCGTAAAGAAATGCATTTAATTTTGGATTTTTACTAGTCGGGGTTTTGGATTTTGGAATAAATTCTGAAAAGTCTAAATCGAAAATTAACAACAGGCTGATTATCCCCAATATAGAAAATGCTATCGGCGAAATTATTCCAATTACGTCTGTAAGAGACACTTGAAATATTGTAGTGAATATTAGTCCTAACAAGAGCATGAAAATAATTACTCCAAGGGTTATGATTAATCCAAATAAAGCATAAGTTTTTTTATCTTCTTTCTGAGAAAACTGATTTGCTATATAAGCCAAAAATGCAGGGTAGAGTGGGAGAACACAAACTGCTGTTAATGGAGTTAATAAACCTAAAATAAAAGATGAAAGATCCAATAATGCCATCTTAACCACACGAGCTTATTGCTTCCTTTAATTCTGAAGCAGATTTTACACCTCTCCTTAATATTTCTGCTGATTGATCCGGACAGATTAGCATTACGGGAGCTTGAGGTGCATTAATTATTGCTGTGCTGAATTGCTCTATTAATTCTTTTGTCAAATCAGAGGGAGAGACCGCATAATACCAATTGAAACCATTTGCTTTTAAATGTTCTTTCACTTTTTCTTCATCCTCATTTGGATCTGTGTCTAATGATACTGAAATAACTTCGCCTCCAACATCATCATGCAGTTTTTTTATTTCCTGCTGCTGTTTTGTGCATACTGGACACCATACTGCAAAGCTTTCAACTAAAACAGGTTTGCCTTTGAAATCATTTAAAGAAAAAAATTTTTGAGAGTTAACATCCTTAAGTTGCGCGCTTAGAATTGTTTCGGGAAGTTTTTCTCTCATTGTCTTTGTTTCTGGATTGAACCCAATCGGCTCAGTGTCTACAATAGATGAATCTATTGAGGTCTTTGAAATTTCTGTATGAGAACATCCAGATAATAAAAACAGAGTGGCAGCAATAATCCCCATCAAACCAAATACAATTTTGTAATTCATATTACTGTTAAAGCAGACTAGCATAGTATAAAAAAGTTTTTATATTTCCATTATCTCATATTCTTCCAACAATGTTAAATAATCATCTAAATCTTTTCTGCTTAGACTTGTAATGTCTACACAAACACCATCATGGCAAAGAATTTTTTGCTGCATTTTATCACCTCCTTTATTTTTCTGTTAATTTTTGTTTATATATATTTGATGTGTGGGGGTTAAAAGAAAATTTTTTTATTTGAAACAACTTTTAAAAACTAGTAAAATAAAAACCAATTATGATCTCTGTTATTATCCCTGCGTACAATGAAGAAAAATATATTGAAAAAATATTATTGGAGCTGAAGAAGCAAGAAGGTGATTTTGAAATCATTGTAGTTGATGGAGGAAGCAAGGATAAAACTGCAGAAATTGCAGCCAAATATGCAAAAGTTTATATGAGTGAGAAAGGGAGGGCTGTACAGATGAATTATGGTGCGGGTAAATCTACTGGTGAAGTTTTGCTGTTTCTGCATGCCGATACTATCTTGCCTGAGAATGGAATTAAGGAAATAACACAATCCATAGAAAAAGGATTTGACGGCGGCAGGTTTAAGCACAGTTTTGATCATCATAGTAAGATCCTAAAATTCAGCAGTTTTTTAGTAAATCTTGGAATTATCCCATTTACCTTTGGCGATATGGGGTGGTTTATCACAAAAGAAAAATTTAACAAGCTTGGCGGATATAAAAAAATGGGTTTTCTCGAGGATGTTGATTTTGTCAAGAGATTTTATTTTAATAGCAACATAACACAACTAAATTCCAGAGTTATAACCTCTGCAAGAAGATTTTTGAGAAGAGGAATTGTCAAACAACTTTTGACGGATTTTTATATCTTGATTCTGTACCTTTTTGGGGTCTCAGAAAAAAAATTAAGCAGTATGTACAAGGATGTGAGATAACAACATGGTTGTAAAAATTGTTGTAATAACAGAATACTATTGGGGTGGAAAGAGATTCGGATTTAAAATAAAGAGCCACTGTGAAGAATGTACTTTAATCAGATCTATGATTGAAGATATGTTAAAGAAAGAATTCAAAGGAAAAGATATCAAATTTGTTGAAAAACCTTGGCTTACTTATTTGTTTGAGGCATTATCCAAAGGGATATATCATCCTCCTGGATTAACTCTCAATGGGAAAAAAATTTTTCAGTATTCCCCTAAGCAACCCATTCTGGATAAAAAAAACATAGAAAGAAAAGTCAATGTCTTATTATCAAAGTAAAATTTGAAAATTAAAAGAAATTTTTAAAAAGCATAGTTTTCTTAATATTAATATGGGATACAAGGTCATTGCTCCTGTCGGGGACAATTTGAAAGCTTTGTTTATTGGAATGAAAGAATTTCCTACTGAAAGTGTTTTCTTAATCACTCCCCAAAATAAATTAAAAGAAGCTGATGAGCTGAGCAAAAAATTAGAAGAATTTACTATTGGAAGCAATATTATAAAAATAAATGGAAATATAATGGAAGAAATGTTCCGCTCTTTTGGTAAAATATGTGCTACTCATGATGAAGACGAGCTCATAGTTAATGTTGCTACCGGCGACAGAATGAGCACTTGTGCTGCTTTATCCGCTGCTTTTGCCAACGGCTTGAAAGCTTTTGGAATCATTGATAATAAACCAATTCTGTTGCCCATAATGAAGTTATCTTATTATAGAGAATTGAGTGATAATAAATTAAAGATTTTAAATGAACTTGATTCGGAGAAATACATTTCTTTAAAGGAATTAAGTGATAAAACAAAAATGTCTGTATCTCTTGCCTCTTATCACATTAATGGCAATTATAAGCATAAGGGCTTGAAAGAATTTAGATTGGTCGACATAAAAGATGAAAATAAAAACTTGTGCATAAAGCTAAGCGATATGGGCAGGTTGCTATTAAAAGGATATATAAAAACAAAATAAAGCTAAATAATATTAATATAAATTTTTATCCAAATGTAAATGCACTAAATTTAAACCCTTTTTCTGCTGTTAACTCTAAAACCCCATTAATATAATCTCCTTTGTAAACATTATACAATCTCGGCTCTTTTATTTCTATATAAGAGATTTGATCTTTTATTATAACATCTTGCCCTGCTTGCTCTTTTGTCAGATAATTATCATTTACTTTCACTTCTAATTTCAATTCTTGAGATTCGGCTGAAACAATATTAACTTCTGATGCTGTGAAATCCAAAATTATTTCTGCATTTTCAGCTGCCTCTAAATTATCTGGATTTGATTTCCATTTTCCATTTAAATAAATTATATTTGAATTAATTTTCCCGGGCGAAGCATAATCGGCAATCTGCTCTGGCTGCAATCCCACATCGTTTCCAATGTTTTGATTTCTCGGAAGAGCAAAATCATAACCAGCATAAAGCTCAGGTGTTATTGTTAATTGCTTTAAATTAGATAAATCTGGAATTTCTATTCTTGGCTTTTCATCTGGATTCATTCCTGCTTCCAGCAATAATTCCTGAATTTTATTTTCTGTTTCTGCATATGCACCTTCTCCAATATGATCATAGCGAATGAAGCCGTCTTTGTCGATGAGATATTTTCTCGGCCAATATCTGTTCCTAAAAGCATTCCATGTTGCATAATCATTGTCCTGGACTATTGGATACATTATTCCATATTTTTCAGCTGCCATCTTGACATTTTCATATTTTTTTTCAAATTCAAATTCTGGAGTATGGACTCCGATTATGACTAATCCTTTATCAGAATATTTTTCATGCCAATCAATTAAGTAAGGCAAAGTTCTTATGCAGTTAATACAAGTATATGTCCAAAAATCAATTAAAACAATTTTTCCCTTCAGCTCGGAAATTTTTAGATCTGAAGCTGTGTTGAGATAACCAGAAATTCCTGCCAGCTCCGGGGCTTTTGGATATTTTCCATCTTTTAATTCTGCTGTTTCCTGAGCTGATTTTATTTCTGGAGCTACTTTCTGCTTTTCCAAATATATTATTGAAATTAAAACTAACAAAATTACTATAAGAAGAATTGTTTTCCTGTTTGCTTTTAGAAACATAATTTTCGATAAAGATTAATTCTTTAAATATTATTCGCTTTTATTTTACATTACCAAAAGTTTTATAAGCAAATATTGGTCTAGAAATATTAATATGATAAAGAAAGAAGATATACTGAAGATTGATATGTCTCCTGAAAAGATGAAGAAAGTGAAGGAGATGTTTAAGGATATTGAGCACATCAAAGTTCCTTATAGTGGTGCTGAAATTCTAAAGATGGTTAGGACTGATACAAAACTTTTCCCAATTATGCGGAAGACTAAAAATAATAAATCTAATGGTAATGGCAAGATTGTTTAATATTAAAATACTTCAATTTTTAATCCTTTTTCCTTGCAGAAGTTTTTAAAAGCCTCATTTTCAGCTAACTCCTTTCTCCTAATGTTGAAAATATTTTTGCTCCTTTATTTATTGCCATAGCTAAATGTAGCGCATCTGCTGGTTCAAGTTTGTAATATATTTTCCTTAATTCCAGTGCAAGCTCAAAATCATCAAATTGTGGTGAGGTTATCTCTATATTTTCTAAAATATCATTAATCTTGTGGAAGGCCATAGCTCTTTCTGTCTCTTTTGGAATTATTTTGACAAGCCCTCTTGATATTTCTCCATAAGTGAGATTTGATATTATTGCTTTATATTTTCTATTGATGTCATAAAGATATGCTTGGGCCTGTTGTTTTTTATTTTCTTTTTCCTTAGAAAACAATTCAAGAAAAATGCATGAGTCGGGATAGTGCAATAGCAGCATCAATCTATATTTCTGCTTGTTCTTTAAATATCATTCGCTTTTATTTATTGCTGCTGATGCCAAATACATCAAGAAAGCCGGGATTAACGGAAGAACACATGGACTTAAAAATGAGACTATACCTGCAATGAAAGCTATTCCCAAATTCAAGCTTCCAAAACTTGCTATTCCTGCATCAAGATTTATCAAAAAATCTACTGCAAATGGAAAGCTTGCTATTCTTGACAGCTGGCTTGTGAAAACAAACATACCTATTACAATCAAAACAGCTCCAAACAAATATCTCAAATAAACAAATATATTCTGGAATTTTGCTATAAAATTCTGGGCTTGATTTGTGAATAATCCAACCAGCATGAAGGGAATTCCCAAACCCAAAGAGTAAGATAATAAAAATAAAAACGCCATCGAAGGTTGAGAAATTGCCAATGTTAATATCGCTCCCAAAATTGCTCCGATGCATGGAGTCCAACCAACTGCAAATGCTGCTCCGAAAATAAACGAAGTTAAATATGATGAGCTGAATCTTCTTTTTATTTTGAACTTGTATTCTTTTTCCAGAAAATTAATTTTAATTAACCCCGTGATATACAATCCAAAGATTATTACTAATATTCCGCCGACCCTTCCAAGCCATTTCTGCACTTCATATGAAGAGCCTGAAAAAATACTCTGCAAAACAACTCCAAGCAATGAAAATATAACTGAGAAACCTAAAACAAAGAATACACTGCTAAAAAAAATATTCCAGTTCTTTTTCATTTTACATACACATGACAATCTCTTTTTTTAAATCTTCTGATGATTTTACTCCTTTTTCCAGCATCCTTACTTGGCCATTGCATATCAATATCATAGGAGCTTGAGGAGCATTTACAATATCAACTCCAAACTGGGAGATTAATGATCTTGTTAAATCTGCTGGTGAGTTTGCAAATTTCCAGGCATATCCATTTCTTTCAATATGTTTTTTTACTTTTTCTTCGTTTTCATTTGGATCTGTGTCTAGAGATATTGAAACAAAACTCTCACCGAGCTCGTCATGAAGCTCTTTTGTTGCTCTCTGCTGCCTTATTGATGAAGGGCACCACACTGCAAAACTTTCTAATAAAACCGGCTTGTCCTTGAAATCATTTATCCTAAAATATTTCCCTGTGTTTATATCTTTTAATTCAAAATCTTTCCAGTCTGTTCTTTCAACCTGCTTTTGAGCTGAATTATTTGATTGTATTCTTGGATCTTTTGACAAGTCAATTGTAGCAGAGCACGCAGTAACAAAGAAAATAAAAATTAAAAATAAAATCAACGAATATCTCATTACAATTTGATATAGACTATTTTATATAAATTTTTTTATTAATTATTTTTTCAATAAAGAATATAACAAGTAGCCAATAATGGTCAAAATAATTCCTCCGATGATGACTTTTGGCTCCAAATTAAACAACATGAAAAAAGAGGTAACCCCGCCTAGAAAAGCAAGAACTGGAAAATTTCCTATATTCATTGGAGATTTGAATGGTCTTTTAAGATTCGGATATTTATATCTGGAAACTATTAGAGCCGCATTTACAGTTATGAATGTTCCATATATTGTAAAATCCGTTATAGAAGCTACTAGATTTATATCCTTGAATAAAGCGAAAGCCATTGTGAAAAGCATGACGATAAGAACTGCTATCCACGGAGTTTTTCTTTTTTCATGAATTCTCGACAAAAATTTTAAAGATTTATATTCATGCCCCATTCCATAAGTTAATCTTGAAGTTGTTACAAGCAGCAAGAGAACTGTATTTCCTGTTGAAAATAAAGCTATGATTGACAAAATTAAAAACGCCTTGCTTCCAAAAACAGAGGCTGCTACATCTGCCAATGGAGCTTTGCTCTCTCCTAAAACTTTGTAATCGAGTATACTAACTGCTGTTATTGCTACTAAAATATAGATTATTGTCGTGATTATTATTGAAAGGACAAGCGCTTTTGGAATAATCTTCTTTGCTGATTTTGTTTCCTCTGCTAATTTTATCACAGCTTCAAATCCAATGAAAGCAAAAAATATAAGGGCTGCAGCTGATGAAATTCCAGCAAAGCCATTCGGCATTTCCAACAAACTGACCGATCCAATTCTTGGTATTCCAATAAAGATTATAAAAAGCAATCCTAAAGTTTCTATTGCTGTAAATAAAACATTTAACCAAGAACTTTGCTCAATTCCGTAATAATTTATGAAAGATAAAACTGCAATTAAAACTAAAGCGACAAGAAAAATTGGAATTGAAAAGAAATTAGCAAATAAAGATGAAAAATAACCACCAAAACCTAAAGCTACTGCTGCTGATGAAACTACACCTTCAAAAAATATAAGCCATATAACTAAAAATCCAATTCTTTTTGAAAATGATTTTTCTGCATAAATATACTCACCTTCATCTTTCGAGTAAAGCGAGCTGAACTCAGCATAGCTCAATCCGGTGAATGCTGCTACAAGAGCTGCGAATAAAAAAGATATCCATAGAGCACTTCCAGCCATTCCAGCTGCCGAGCCAATCAAAACATAAATTCCAGCTCCTAAAATTATTCCTACTCCGGCAAATGTTGTCTGCCAGAGCGAGAGCTCTTTTTTAAGCTTTGAACCGTCTTTTGATATTGCCATTGATCACCCCTTAACAAGTAATTTTATTTAATGAACTAATAAATATATCTATCTCTTCTTCTGTATTGTAAATATAAAATGAAATTCTTGCTACCCCTTTTTTATCCAGGCCTTCAACTAATGGCTGAGCACAAAGCATTCCTGATCTTAGCATTATGTTATTCATGCTATCCAGAACTCCTGCGAGCTCGTGAGCTGAAACATTTTTCATATTAAAACTTATAATTCCTGTTCTCTCTTCAACATTCATAGGCCCATAAATTTCAATATTATTAACTGCTTTCATCCTCGCTAGAGCATATTCAGCCAGTTCTTTTTCATGCTTTCTTAGTTTTTCAATTCCAATTTTTTCTAGATACTTTACTGCTTCTGCAAAGCCAACACCCCCTGCAATATTTGGGGTTCCTGCCTCGAACTTCCATGGCAATTTGTTCGGCTTCCAGCTATTTTTATGAACTTCCTGAATCATATCTCCCCCTAATAAAAAGGCCGGCATCTTTTCAAGCAAATCTTTTTTTCCAGCCAGGGCTCCGATACCAGTAGGGCCTAGCATTTTGTGAGCTGAAAAAGCAATAAAATCGGCATTCAATTTTCTGAAATTTATTCTTATGTGAGGAGCTGACTGAGCTGCATCTACTATAAATAAAGAATTATTTTCATGTGCTAATTTTTCAATTTTCTCAACAGGATTTATTGTGCCAAGAACGTTTGATGAATGGGCGACAGTTATTATTTTTGTTCTCTTTGTAATCTCTTTCTTATACTGGTTTAAATCTAAAGTCCCATCTTCATTTACATCAATGAATTTTACTTTTATACCATTTAATTTCTGCAGTTCAAGCAAGGGAACTATGTTGCTATGATGTTCCATCAATGTTGTTATTATTTCATCTCCTTTTTTCAAGTTCTTTGAAAGAGAATAATAAATTAAATTTAATGATTCTGTAGTATTTCTTGTAAAGATTATTTCTTTCTGTTTTGCATTTATAAATTTCCCAATAGTTCTATGAGCTTGCTCGTATAAATCAGATGCTTCTCTTGACAATCTATGGACTCCACGATGAATATTTGCATTGTGCTGCTTGTAAAAATCCATAATTGACTCTAAAACCTGCTTTGGCTTTTGTGTTGTTGCAGCATTATCAAAATAGATTATTTCTTTTCCATTAATTTTTCTATCAAATATCGGAAAATCTGATCTTATTTTTTCAGGATTAAGATTAAACATTATTATCCTCCTTAGAAGAGTAATCTCCTAAATATACTGTATAATTATCTTCTTCAGTGCAGTTTTCTTCATTCGAGCCATAACTTGTATCATTTTTGCTGAAATTGATAATACAAAACTCTTCGGAATTTACTCCATTGCAGTTTCCATGTTTTATGTAATTATATATCCCTTGAGCTGAAAAAATAAGACTTAATATTAACAAGATTATTAGAATCCATGAGATTAATTCAAAATTTTTGAAAACAAAAATTCCTAATTTCTGATTTTTATCTAAAAGTCTTCCAGAGATTTGCGACTTCAACCTTTCATCCAATCTTGACCGGCATTTTCTGAAAGTTGCTTTTCTTAAAACGCAATCTAATGCCTCAATAAACAAACGACGATGCGTTGCACTGAAAATTGCAAGTATACCTAATATTGGAAGAGTTATCAAGCAGATTACCATAATTGCATTATAAATATTTATAATTTAAAAGAAATAAAGTTACCAAACAGATAGTTAATAATTCTAAGGGATTAATTTCTTATAACAATTTCTTCAAATCCATCGAATATATCTCTCTTTATTTCCTCGAGCTCTTCTGTGCTGAAAGATTTTATACTCTCAAACTTTTTATCAATAAGTCCATCTTTTCTTGCAACAAAATTTTGTATCGCATACTTTTTTGCTTTCTTTTCAATCAAATTGTAAATCCATCTACTTATTTCATTAATTTTTTGTGGGTCATGATATCCTGGAACAACCGTAGTTCTGAGCTCATAATCCAATTCAGATCCTGCAATAATTTTTATACTTTTTTCAATATTATTTAGATTTATATTAATTCCTGTAATGCTCTCGTAAAATTCTTTGCTGTGTTTTATATCAATAGCAACATAATCAATTAATTTTTTATCAATAATTTCCTGCAATAATTTTGGATTGCTCCCATTTGTGTCGAGCTTAATTTTATAATCTAATTTTTTAATCTCCTTGAGAAAATCGGGCAGTTCTGTGTTAATCAAAGCTTCACCACCTGTAATACAAACACCATCAAGATATTTTTTTCTCTCTTTTAAAAATAATAGAACTTCTTTTTTGTTCAAAAATTTACTCTCATGCGATATTACTAATTTTGGATTGTGGCAATATCCACACCTGAAATTACATCCATGCAAAAAAATTGTGCATGCCAATTTTCCAGGATAATCTATCAAAGTAAATTTCTGCAATCCTGCTATATTCATCTTGCTTTCATTTCAAATGTTTTCCTTTCTTTAAATTCAGCTGCTTTTCCTTCATTCCACTGCTCTACGGGTCTCAAATATCCCACTACTCTTGAATACACCTCGCATTTTGTTTTCATTTTTCACCTCCATGAATATTAATATTATTAATTTTAATCTATTAATTCACATTTAGGACAATACTCGTGCTCTCCTGAAAGATAACCATGGATTGGGCATATTGAAAACGTTGGTGTTAAAGTGAAATACGGCAGATTAAAATTCTGAGCTATTTTTTTAACTAATAGTGGAACAGCTTCTTTATTAATTCTCTCTCCTAAGAATGCATGAAAAACAGTCCCTCCAGTATATTTTATTTGCAATTCGTCCTGTAATTCCAAAGCATGAAATAAATCTGTAGTGTAACTAACTGGAAGGTGAGTTGAATTTGTATAATAATCCTTGAAACCATTTTTATTAGCTGTCATTATATTGCCAAATCTTTTTTTATCGATGCTGGCAAACCTATAAGTTGTTCCTTCTCCGGGTGTTGCTTCTAAATTATATATATTCCCTGTTTCTTCCTGGTACTCGGCTATTTTATTCCTCATGAAATCTAAAACCTTTAAAGCAAATTTTCTTCCTTTTTCACTTGCTATATTTTCGTTCATGAAATTTAAAATTGATTCATTCATTCCTAATAATCCTATTGTTGAGAAATGATTATTCCAATATCTTTCATATCCATCATAAACATCTCTCATGTAAAATTTTGAATATGGATACAATCCTTTTTGTGTGAAATTTTCAAGGACTTTTCTTTTTATTTCCAGGGAATCTTTTGCAAGATCCATCATCTCATTCAATCTTGAAAAGAAATCTTCTTCATTGGAAGAGATATATCCTATTCTTGACATATTTATGGTTACTACTCCAATCGAGCCTGTTTTTGGATTTGCTCCAAACAAGCCGCCTCCTCTTTTTCTCAGCTCTTTATTGTCGAGTCTAAGCCTGCAACACATACTCCTAGCATCTTCAGGTTTCATATCAGAATTTACAAAATTTGAAAAATAAGGTATCCCGTATTTTGCAGTCATCTCCCATATCGGATCATGATCTTCATTTTCCCAGTCAAAATCTTTTGTTATATTATAAGTTGGAATTGGAAAAGTAAAAACTCTCCCTGAAGCATCTCCTTCCATCATTGCTTCTGCAAATGCCCTGTTTATCATGCTCATCTCTTTTTCAAAATCCTTGTATGTTTCTTCTTTTTCTTCTCCACCAATTATTACATGCTCATTCTTCATATAATCCGGAACTTTCAGATCCATTGTGATATTTGTAAATGGGCTTTGAAAACCAACTCGCGTCGGGACAGACATATTAAAACAGAATTCCTGCATGCACTGCTTAACTTCTTTATAACTTAAATTATCATATCTAATAAAAGGTGCTAATAAAGTATCAAAATTTGAAAATGCCTGGGCTCCTGCAGCTTCTCCCTGCAATGTGTAGAAAAAATTAACTACTTGGCCGAGAGCTGTCCTAAAATGCTGAGCTGGTTTTGACTGAACCTTTCCCGGAACTCCTGTAAATCCCTTTAATAATAAATCCCTTAGATCCCAACCTACACAATACGGACCAAGAACACCTAAATCATGTATATGAAAATCAGCTCGCTCATGGGCTTTTCTTATTTTTTCAGGATAGATTCTTCCGAGCCAATAATTCTTAACTATTTTTTCAGTAATAAAATTGTTCAATCCTTGAAGAGAAAAGGCCATGTTAGCATTTTCCTTGACACTCCAATCTTTTTCTCCAATATAGTCTTCGACGACTTCAATCGTATCAAATACTGCCTTTATATCTCTTAACTCCCTGTGGCTTTGCCTGTAAAGAATATAACTTTTTGCTGTTTTTGCATGTCCTTCTTCTATCAGAACTTTTTCAACAATATCCTGGACTTCTTCAACTGAAGGAGTGATGTCCTTAAATCTTTTTTCAATCTCTTCAACAACTAGATTTCCAAGAGATTCTGATCTTTTTCTATCTTCTCCGCCTACTGATTTGGCAGCTTTCCAGATAGCTGTAATAATTTTTTCCTTGTTAAAATCTACAACCCTTCCATCTCTTTTTCTTATCTTGTTTATCATCTCTTTAATTTTTAGGAAACTTTTAAAAGTAAATAAAGATTATAGTTACTAACAGGAAAGTTGAAATGAAAAAATGCAATGTATTGAGTTTCACTGGCTTGATGGGGAAAAAATGGACCTTTGTGATTCTCGAGCAGATAGCCTTAAACAAGGATGAGGGATTTAATTTCCTAACTAAAAAAATCAAAAATATAAGCCCGAAGATCTTATCTTCCAGATTAAAGGAGCTTGAGCTGGCTGAATTCTTGGATAAAGATATTGAGCAAAACCCCTTGAGAAGCCATTATAAATTGAGCAAAAAAGGAAAAGAAATTTATCAAATATTTAAATCTCTTAAATTGTGGAATTCAAAATACTCTGAAAACTGCTACAAAAAAGAATGTGCTAATTGCGAGCTACTTCAATAATCTCAGTAAAATGCTTTTTTCTATATGCAATCTATTTTCAGCTTGATCGTAAACTAAACTTTGCCTTGAATCCATAACTTCATCTGTTACTTCCTCATTTCTAGAAGCTGGAAGGCAGTGCATAAACTTTGCATTACCTAAAAGTTTTTTATTGACCTGAAATTTTCTCAGCAGCTTTTTTCTTTTTGCATATTGTGATTTTTCAACATGATATGAATACCAAGTATCTGTATAAATTATATCTCCTTTAGCATCAGCTGGATTATATGAAAGAGAATATTTTCCTTGGATCTTTGGCTTGAGTTGCTTTGGACAGATAATTTTTAATTTTATTCCAACTTTTGGACAAGCATAAATCAATGAGGTTGTTATATTATTGTCAGCATCTCCGATGAAAGTCAATTTTATTCCATTTAATTTTCCAAATTTTTCTTTTATCGTCAACAAATCTCCTAAGATTTGGCAAGGATGAGAAAAATTCGTCAAACCATTAATTATTGGAACTGATGAATATCTTGATAGCTCCTCTAGCTGCTCGTGCTCATACAATCTTGCCATGATAATATTTACATATCTTGAAGTCACTTTTGAAAAATCCTTGATAGATTCTTTTTCTCCTAAAACAGAATGCGACAAGTCATAAAAAATAGCATGCCCACCTAATTGATACATTGCTATATCAAAGGATAGATGCGTTCTTAATGATGGTTTTGCAAAAAGCATGAGCAAAGTTTTTCTTGATAATTTTTTTGAAAATCTTTTAGGCCGTTTTTTTATTTTTTCTGCTAGCTTTATAAAATCTAGAATCTCTTCTTCTGAATAATTTTTCAATGTTAGTAAATGTTTCATGTTTTTTTCTTGATCTTAAAATTTTTTAATAATTTTCTCAAATCTAAATGAGAAACTTCGTCCAATTCGTAATCGACATTTATAATGGGCTTGTTTATTCTTAACAATTTTGATAAATTAAAAGGACTGCCATCAATTACAAGATCACATCTCGCCTTGTTTATTGTATTTTCCAGGTCTTTAATCTGTTTATGGTTATAACCCATTGCCGGCAGAAGTTTTTTTAATCTTGGATATTTCTTGTACACATCTTTTATTGAGCCTACTGCATATTTTTCAGCATCTACTATGTTTTTTGCCTTATATCTTTTAGCTGCTACTGTTCCTGCACCATATTCCATCTCTCCATGAGTTAATGTTGGACCATCTTCTACTACCAAAACTTGTTTATTTTTAATCATCTCAGATTTATCAACAATTATTTTTGATTTAGCCATAATTACTTTTGCTTTTGGATTATATTGTTTTATATTTTCTAATACTGTTTTAATACCTTCTTTTGGAGCCGTATCAAGTTTATTCACAACAAAAACATCTGCCATTAAAAAGTTGGCTTCACCAGGATGATATCTTAATTCATGTCCTGCTCTAAGAGGATCCACAACGACGATCAGCAAGTTTGGTTTATAAAAAGCTAAATCATTATTTCCTCCATCCCATACCACTACTTCTGCTTCTTTTTCAGCTCTTTTTATTATCTTCTTATAATCAACTCCTGCATAAATAGGAATTCCTAAATTTATCCAAGGCTCATACTCTTCTCTTTCTTCTATTGTAACATCTGCTTTTTTTAGATCTTCATAATTAGCAAATCGTTGGACTTCTTCTTTTAACAAATCTCCATAGGGCATTGGATGTCTTATCGCAGCTACTTTATATCCCATATCTCTTAAAATAATTCCAATCTTTCTTGATGTCTGTGATTTCCCACTTCCTGTCCTAACTGCACATACTGCAATAATAGGAATATTATTTTTTATCATTGTCGAGCTCGGTCCTAATAGATAAAAATCAGCTCCTGCTGCCAAGCACATTGAAGCCTTGTGCATTACATATTCATGAGAAACATCTGAATAAGCGAAAACAACTTTATCCACTTTTAATTTCTTTATTAAGTGTGTGAACTGAGACTCAGGATAGAAAGGAATATTTTTTTTATATAATCTTCCTGCTAATTTTTGAGGAAAACTTCTTTTTTCTATTCCAGGAATTTGGTTTTGTGTAAATGCTACAACTTCATAATATGGATTGTCTTTGAAATACTGCAGGAAAACATGATACACGCGGAGTTCTCATAGAGATACTCTATCGCGACCTGCAGCTCCCATAATTAACACTCTTTTTTTCTTCATTATTCACCTCTTTGTTATTCTCTTTATTTTTGTTTTTTATAAATTTATGGCTTTCTTTTTATCAATGACATTCCTAATATATCACATTTAACGCCAAAACAGCTTACTCTAACATCTTTATCATTATATTTTCCAGCTAGTACTGAGAAGCCTAAAAATATGTCTGGTTGTTTTATCACCTCCTTAAATATATAGAAAGCTTCTTTTGGAACTATGTGGATAAAATAACTATTTAGTCTGTTCTCTTCAGTTAGGATATAATGCTCTTTAAATTCTTTAACTCCTGGTTTGATTGGAACTTTATTATCTTGAACACGCGAAACTAATTGGGAGAATAATTTTTGGTATTTTGCTTTGTTTTTTACATCTAATTCTGAGAGTTCGTTTTTCCAAAAGTTCATTTTATTATTGTACCTTTTTTTATTTAAAGCTTTCAGTATATTTTATCATGATGGTCAAAATCTTCAAATAAAATAAAGTTATTTTCCTTATCAACCTTAAAGATTAAGACAAAATGCTTGTCTATATGGACCCTCTTGAAATCTTTTAATTCACGTCTTAGGTTTTTATATCTCTCTATTGAATTTATGTCATTATTTACAATCTCTTTTACCTTTTCATTTATTATTTTAACCTTTTCTTTATCTTTCTTTAGAAGTTTCCTTATTTTTATTTTTAATTCGTCACTTAGATCAAAATCAAACAATTTAAGAGACCTCGCATAATTTATCCAACTCTTTTAGAGTCATTTTTCTGTTACCATATCTCCTAAGATGTTTTTTATCAATTTCTATTAGTTCTTTGATATATTCATCTTTTGCTTCTTTTTCAACAATTTCCTCTCCGAACATATTAGTAAATTTGTTTAGGGCTTCAGATTTGTCTTTTAAGTCAAATTTTACTTTTATCATATTTAGAACTTTGTTTGTATACTCAGTTATATTTAATCTTGCAGCTATCATTTTGCCTCCTGTGATTTTATGTGTATATGAAGTGCTTTTATGTGTATATAAAGATTTCTATCTAAGAATTATTGTCCCTTTCTTTCCTTCCAAAGCCTTCTGTAAATTTTCAGAAGAAGTAATTATAACTTTTTTTCCTTTATCTTCCAGAAAATTAATCGCCGCTTGTATTTTAGGTCCCATGCTACCTGGCGGAAAATGCCCTTGAAATTGTAATTCTTTTATTTTTTCCAAGGAAATTTCCTTTATTGGCTTTTGTTTTTTTGTTCCATAATTTAAATAAGCATATGGAACTGATGTTAACATAATCAGATAAGATGCCTTTATTGAAGAAGCTAAACAAGCTGAAGCCAGATCTTTATCAATAACTGCTTCAATTCCTTTTAATCTAGAATTTGTTTTTACAACAGGGATTCCTCCTCCACCCGCTGCTATTACTATGGTATCCTTTATTAATTTTTTAATTGTCTTTTTTTCTATTATTTCAATAGGCTTTGGTGAAGAAACAACTCTTCTATATCCTCGATTAGAATCTTTTTTTATTTTATATTTATTCTTTAATTTTTGAGCTTGGGATTTTGTGTAAAATGGGCCAATGAACTTAGTTGGATTTTTGAAAGCTGGATCATCTTTGGAAACTAAAACTTGAGTTAAAATGGTTGCAACATTTTTTTTATGATCTCTTAAAGAATTAATTAGCTGCTCTTCTAAAGGATAGCCGATTAAGCCCTGTGATTCAGCTCCTAAAATATCTAAAGGCATAGGAGGAATTTTATTTTTTGCTATTTCATTTTGAAGGGCTAAATAACCGATTTCTGGACCATTTCCATGAGTTATAACAACTTGATTTTCTTTTATTATTCTAGACAAGTAATTAGAAGTTTTTTTAATATTTGAGATTAAAGTTTCATATTTTTGTTTTTCATTTTTTTGCAATAATGCATTTCCACCCAGAGCTATGACAATTTTCATTTAGGTATGGCTTTCTCCGCATGTCAGATAATTACAAATTTTTCCTGTATGTTTAAATCCTGGCTTGTTGATTTTTTTATTTACTGATTCAAAAATTTCCAATGCCTGATCAACTTCTTTTTCTGAAACAATATAAGGAGGGATAACTCGAATTCCTTTTTGACCACATCCTAATAAAACTAAACCATTTTTTAATGCTTCAATAATGAAATTATTTCTTGTATCTTTATTTTTTAAATCGAATGCAAGCATCAATCCTTTGCCGCGAACGTTTTCAAAATTTAAATCTTCTAAATTATTTTTTAGATAATTTCCAACATTGGAAATATGATTCAGCAATTTTTTCTTTTTTATTATTTCAATTGTCTTTAATCCGAGAGCTAAATCCAGAGTATGACCTCCACCCCATGTTGATGAGATGCTTCCTGATTCTACTGAAAATTTTTTACTTGCTACCGTAGCTCCAACTTGCAATGCTTTAGCTGAGCTCATCAAATCCGGCTGGATATTAAAATGCTGATGTGCCCACCATTTTCCTGTTCTTCCCATTCCTGACTGGACCTCGTCTAGAATTAATGGAATGCCATATTGCTTCGTTATTTTTCTAATATCTTTGACTAATTTTTCAGGAGCTACATTATAACCCCCTTCTCCCTGGATTGTTTCCATCAAAACAAATGCTATACTAGAAGTGGAATTTTGCTTTATTATTTTTTTAAATTTCTCGATAGCATCTTCTGAAAATGGAAGTGTTTTATTTGGGACTGTAAAATAATTTAATTTTTGAATTGGTTTTGAATGAGTGTAAGACAATGCTCCTAGAGTTCTTCCATGGAAATCATTTTGAAAAGAAATTCCAAATTTTGCTTTTTTCTGCTTCCTCATTGCTAACTTAATGCAGTTTTCAACAGCTTCAGCTCCTGAATTAATTAAAAAAGCCTGATTTAGATTTTTTGGAACTATTGTCATCAATTCTTCCAATAAATCAGCATGCTCTTTTACATTGAAATCTTGTCCTGCATATTTTACGGGATGTTTTTTATAGCTTTTAATTACTTTATTCAGCCCTTTATTATTATAGCCAAGAGGATTAGAAGCTATCTGAGAAGCAAAATCCAAAAAGATATTTCCGTCTATGTCTTGGAAATAGCAACCATTTCCTTTTTTAGAATGAACATAAGGATAGGGATCTGAATAAGCGATGTTTAATTTTCTAATTTTTTTTATAATTATTTCTGATCCAGGTCCCGGCAGGCTTGTTTTTATTCTAGGTTTCAAAATAATACACCCTTTCTTCTATGTTGTTTAATATATATTTAATTTTATGTTTTTTATAATTACTGATATATTTATATATTAATAAAGTAGATGATTGAATAGAGAGGTGATAAAATAATTTTTGTGTATGCTATTATGAATTGTTTACGATAAAGATACACTTACAATTAATTATTGCCTTCTAAAATAGTGATAACGATGAAAAAGATTGGAAGGATATTGACTAAAGCGATTACAAGTGCAGTTATTGCTTTAGGATGCGATAATTTTGATTCGAAAGAAAATCCAGTATCCTATAAAAATGCCAATAGGTCTGTTGTAATAGAAAATAGATTATTCGAGGAAAATTCTCCTGATCTGGAAAGCAAAATACAAGAGTTAAGAGAAGAATATGGAATTGAAAAATCTAAATCCGATAATTTTAGAATTATAGATAAACAGAGCTCGAGGAGGTTATCAAAAACAACTGCTGGAAATGAAACACCAGAATGGATAAATTTCTTTCAAATCTCTGGAGACTTTAATGATGATGGAAAAGTCAGTTTTGAAGACTTGGTCTTGCTTGCTCAGGGATATAATTTAAAAGACTTAAAATATGATCTTAGTGGAGATGGAATCATCGATAAGCTTGATTTTGGAATTTTTGTAGGTCAGTTTGGTAGAGAATTAAAAAATAATTTAGAAATTAAAGCTTTTCCAACTTGGGCTTATGGATATAACAATATAAGTAATATGGTGGGAGCAAAATTAAATGAAGGAAATGCTTATAGTTATTTAATTGATGGAAAAATTGTAAATTCTAGAATGATACAAAGCCATATGGTCTACTCGGGAGATCTTTTAATGAGATTAAATTTAGATAATTTTGCTGGAAAAAATGTAAAAATCGGAATGGTTGAGCATGAAATACAACAAATCGGAGATTTCTTATGGGCGGATCCGGTACAATGGGGGGAGAGGGAATATCGAGTTCCTAAGGTGATATATAGAGGAAAAGACAAATATTTAATATTAAGATTTTTTGAAGATCAAGAGCAATATGAAAAGATTGTTCCAAAACCTGCAAGAGACTTTGATGCTAAAAATCCAAATCATTTAGTTTATTTTGGTTATAAACCCAAAGAAGTGGAATTTAATATTTTTTCTCCTTATAATGCATTCATGACGATTGAGATTAATGGAAATCCTTTAAATTTAAATGGTGATGATATTTCTCTTACAACTTCTTATGGTCATGCTTATGTTGTTCCTTATAGCATTAATGGAAATGAGATTAGAATTGATATTTGGAATGGATTTTCTCTAAGAGAAACAATAGCTACAGATCAAAGAATAAGGTCTGGATTAAATATACTGCCAATAGCAACTGAGTTTTAAAGTGATAAAAGAAATTAATCAATACCTTGGGCTTTCTGCAGCTTTCCTGAAAAATCAATGTAAACTGCTTTCTCCTCGCTGAATTCATCTAAGCTCCAGCCAGCTTCTTTTCCCCAACCAGTATCTTTTGTCCCACCAAACGGAAGATGAACTTCAGCTCCTATTGTCGAAGAATTGACATATATAATTCCAAATTCTAATTCATTAATTGCTCTGAATGCATACTGCATATTTTCTGTATAAATTGCCGAGGACAAGCCATACTTAACTCCATTGCAAACTTTTATTGCTTCATCTATATTTTTTATTTTTATTAAAACCGTTATCGGCCCGAAAATTTCCTCCTGAGCTAATCTTGAATTTGGCTTAACATCTGTGAAAACTGTTGGCTTGAAAAAAAATCCTTTTCCTTTTACCCCCTCTCCTCCACACAATAATTTTGCTCCTTCCTGCTTGCCAATATCAACATACTGATAAGATTTTTGCAGAGCTGATTTGTTTATTAATGGGCCTATATCTGAATTTTTCGACATACCATTTCCACATCTTAACTTTTTAGCTTTACCAGTTAGCATCTTTTCAAACTTGCTGAAAATTTTTTCATGAACAATAACTCTAGATGCGGCCGTGCATCTTTGCCCTGTTGTTCCAAATGCGCCCCATAAAACACCTTCTAAAGCAAGCTTAAGATTAGCATCTTCCATAATTATAATTGCATTCTTACTTCCCAATTCCAAACTAACTTTTTTAAGCCCTGCATTTTCTCTTATGAATTTTCCTGTATCTCTCGAGCCTGTAAATGACAAACCGTGAATTCTTGGATTCCTTATTATTGGATTTCCAACTTTATTTCCTGAACCGGTTACTAAATTCAAAACACCCTTTGGCAATCCTGCTTTCTCTATTATCTTTATCAGCTCAACTGCGCATAAAGGCGTATCTGAAGCCGGCTTGAAAATAATTGTATTACCACAGATTAATGCCGGAGCTATTTTCCATGATGGAATTGCTATCGGAAAGTTCCAGGGAGTAATTAAACCAACAACGCCAATTGGAATCCTGATTGTCGCATCGAATTTATTTTTTAATTCGCTTGGAGTTGTCCTTCCAAATAACCTGCGACCTTCTCCTGCCATGTATTCAAAAATATCAATTGCCTCCTGGACATCTCCAGCTGCTTCCTTGTAAACTTTCCCCATTTCTTTAACTTCTAACTTAGTTAAACGGTCTTTATCCTTCTTTAATAAATCACGAATCTTGAAAAGGATTTCAGCTCGTTTTGGAGCTGGCGTATCTCTCCATAAAGAAAAATATTTTTCAGCTGCCTGAACAGCGAGCTCAACATCATTCTCATCAGAATCCTGAAATTTTGCAATTGGCTGCTCAGTAGCCGGGTCTAAAGAAACAAATAATTTTTTAGTCTTTGAAGAGATCCATTTTCCATCTATGTAATTTTTATAAGTTTGAATTGAACATCACCACTGAAATAATATTAATTAGAAAATATATAAAACTTATTATTATCAATTATTTTTTACCAACTTTCCCCTTAAGTAATTCAAACAAAGGATTATCTGTACCAATCACCATCTTTGTTGAATCTGGCAAAGATTCTTCATAAAGAGTTAATGTTCTAACAAATCTGTAAAATTCAGGATCTTTACTAAAACCATCTGCATAGACTTTCAATGCTTCAGCATCACCTTCACCTTCTATTCCTCTTGCTTCCCTATATGCTTCAGATGTAATCTGCCTTAGATCTCTTTCTTTTTCACCCATTATTCTTTCATATTCTCCTTGTCCTTCTGAAAGATACCTTTCTGCTATTCTACTCCTCTCGGCAATCATCCGATTCTCTACTGCCTCTTTAACGCTTTCAACATAAGTTAAACCTTTAAGCAATATTCCCATATGAGCTATTCCTATTCCATACTCAATACAATCTCTTCTAGAATTTTCTGCTATCTCCTGCATTATCTTATCTCTTCCTTCGTAAACAGAATCAACTTTTGAGGTTTCTCTTAACTCTGCTTCTGCAATTTGCATTTCTCTGTTATCTGTTCTTACAACCTCTATTAGATTTCTACTTGTAATTGAGTTTCTTGTTTGATTATCAATTATATCATCCAATCTTGACTGAGCTTGATCTACATTATTAACCGTTCTCAAAAATTTTAAGGGATCAGCGATATTCCAAAGTGCTGTAAAATCTGTCCATATAAATTTTTTATCTCTAGTAGGCACTTCTTCAGGATAACCATTCCATCTTAGAAACCTTCTATCAAACTTTTGAACATCCTGAATAAATGGCATTTTAAAATATAATCCTGCTCCTTCTGTATAAGACATTCCTTCTTGATTATAAACTTCTTTTATTCTAGAATTATCGTCTAAAGAATTTAATACAACTCTTACAGGCTTGCCAAATTGAGTAATTACAACATGCTCTGTTTAATCTACTTTATATAATGATGAATTAATTGCGATTAAACTAAATACTGCTAGTCCTAATTTTGTCAAAGACCTTCTCAAACTTCTTGGCTTATTTTTTATACTTGAGGGCTTATTCATTTTTCTTTAACTCCAGATAAATTAAACATTCTATAAAAACCAGATCCTAAACCTTTATCATCAACAATAGTTATATCCAGTCCTAGCAATACTTTTGACATAGTTTCTAAGTACAACCTCTGCTCGGTAATTCTTGGTGCTTCATTATATTCCCTCAAAACCTGCGAGAATTTATTTACATCCCCTTGAGCTTGATTTACTCTCTCTATTTTATAACCTACAGCAGTTTGAATTTGTCTTTGAGCTTCACCCCTTGCTTTTGGTATTACTTTGTTATATTCTTCCATGGCTTGATTAATTGTCTCTTCTTTTTTCTGATTAGATTGACTGACTAAATTGAAAGAAGGCCTTACTCTTAATGGTGCATTTGATGACTGCAATTTAGCAGTAACTATATTGATGCCTGTTTTATAATCATCTAATAGTTTTTGCAACTCTCTTTTTATCATAGCCTCATTTTCTATTCTGCCAATTGTTATTGCTTCATCAACACTTCCATTTCCTATTACTCTTCTTGTTACAGCCTGACTAGCATCTCTTAGTGTTTGTTTTGGATTTTCTAAATTAAATAAATATAAAACTGGATCACTTATTTGATACTGAACAATCAACTCTACATCTGCCATATTTAAATCCCCTGTTAACATTAAGTATTCGCTTTTTAAAACACCTTTAGCTTGTTCTCTTAGTCCTTTATCATCTTCTACAGGTTTTAATTCTGCGCTTCTAATAAGATTTTCTAAATCATTATTACTAACTTTTCCTTGATCTATTTCTGCAACCCCCAGATATTCAGAAGTTACTCCGGGCCTTAAGGTTCTAAATCCGAACTCTTCTTTCTTGATGGTCTTAACTGGAACTTTATCAATTCTCTCAATTCCAAACGGCCACATTAATCTTAATCCTGGTTCTGTTGTTCTAACATATTCTCCAAATCTTCGCACTACCGCCTTTGATTCTGGAGGCACAGTATATAAAGATGAAAATAAAGTCAAGGCGGCTACTGCCGGGATACCAATATTTCTAATCTTTCTTTTTAAAGACTTAAATTGTCTTATTGGTTGTTCTGGATTAGCTCCATCTTTTTCAGCAAGATATCTTATAATCTCTTCAATCATACAATTATATTAAAGAATAAATCTTATAAACTTATCGTAGATTAATCACTTTATAATAGTTCTATAATTAAACTATCTGCTTTAGAGAAAATATATAAATGAAAATCTCTTATTTAATTAACATGATTTATGATTTAGTTATTATTGGAGGCGGTAGTGCTGGGTTTAGCGCTTCTGGAACTGCTGCTAATAAATTCAACAAAAAAGTCTGCATTATTGAAAAAGGTCCTTTTGGCGGTCTATGTATTCTTCGTGGATGTATGCCAAGCAAGACTTTAATTTATTCTGCCAGAATTGCAGAGCTGATTAAGAAAGCGAAAGAGTTTGGAATTCATGTCAATCAAAACATTAAAGTTGATGCTAAGCACATTGTTGAAAGAAAAAATAAAATAATTAAAGGCTTCGCTGACTATAGATTGGAAGCTGTAAAGAAAAACAAGAATATTGATCTTGTAAATGGAATGGCTCAATTTATTTCGAAAGATAAAATAAAAGTTGGAGAAAAAATAATCGAAGGAAAAAATTTTTTGGTATCAACTGGGAGCAGAGTTTTCATTCCTGACGTTCCAGGATTAAAAGAAATTAAATATCTAACTAGTGATGAAGCTCTTGAGCTGAAAAAACTTCCAAAAAGCTTGATTGTTCTTGGAGGGGGACCTGTTACACTTGAGCTGGCATATTATTTCCATAATCTTGAAGTTGATGTCACAATCATTCAAAGAAGCAATCATGTGATGAGCGACAATGATGAAGACATTGCCGACGTGATTGAAAAAAGCTTTAGGAAAAACGGAATCAAACTTTATACTGGAACTTCATTGAAAAAAATTTATGAAATAAATAAAATTAAAATAGTTGAATTTGAGCAGAATAATAAAAATATCAAAGTAAAAGCAGAAGAAATATTGGTTGGGCTTGGAAGAATTCCTGATTTTAAAAATTTAAACTTGGAGAGAACCGGGATGAAATTAAATGATAAAAGATTGCCTATACTTAATGAGTATTTGCAGACTTCTATAAAAAATATTTATGTTGCAGGAGATGCCAGCAGAATTTTAGAGGTTGTTAACGTTGCTGTTGAACAAGGCAGAGTTATAGCCAATAACATTTTTGGAAAAAAAGAGAAGATTGATTATCATAAATTTCCTGCCGCTGTCTTCACTCATCCTGAAGCTGCATGGATTGGAGTGACTGAGAAGGAAGCTAAAGGAAAAAATATGAATGTTGAAATTGCAAAACTTCCTTACGAAGATCTTGGGAAAGCTGTTTGTTTGGGAGAAACTGATGGATTTATTAAAATGATTATAGATAAGAAGAGTAAAATAATTTTGGGTGTTGCCATTGTAGGTCACTTAGCCAGCGACATAATCCATGAAGCAGTTCCTTTGCTCTATAATAAAAATACAATTTATGACCTTACAAAAATGCAGCACATTCATCCTACATTTGGAGAAATTTACAGCTACTTGGTTGAGGATTGTTGTAATCTGTGAAGATAAGTTTTTAAACTTTTATCTAATAAAAATTAATATGGTTTCGAAAGAAGATTTAAATTATATTGATAGAGAAAATGATTCTAGGAAATATGGGATAAAAAGATTTGCAAGACTAAAAACTTTATATCAAAATCCTAATTATCGAAATTTTACTATAAAAAGCCCTGAGAAAGTAAAAAACATTTATGGTGGTGATGTGATTTGGGTTGACTCTCCTGAAAAAGACAGGGCAAGCGTTGGATTAATTTATGTTCAGACATTGGATGGAAGAGCTGCATTTCCTGCTCCCTGGGAAGCTAAAGGCGGGCTTACTGACTGGTATCATTTTAGAGAAATTTTAAGATTTGGAATTGATGCTGTTGGAGCTGCAAGGAACATGAGAAGAGGAAACAATAATGAAAGGCCTTTGTTATTATCTTTTTATGATCCTGAATTAGTAAAATATAGAACTAATGAATTACAAAAAGGAAGGCATCCGCTCGGAGTTATTATAACTGGATCAGGAAACATTGATAATGGAATTGATCATCTTGCATTCAGGTATGAAGGAAAATCTGTAATATTTACATCAAAAGACGGCTTAAAAAATCTTGAAAGCGTTGTCAAGGGAAATTCATCAATGTCTGTTGAGGTAATAGGTAAAAGCCCTAGAGAACTTGACATGAAAGAGATGCTTAGAATATTAAAATCAAAATATAAAGTTGAAAGATTTTTAGCCCTCGGCGGACCTGGATTTTCAACTGATCTTATTAAGCAAGATTGCGTCGATAATTATTTTATTAATATTGCTCCAACATTGTCGGGAGATAATAGAATTAAATCTTTTTTTTCAGCAGAAGAAAGCCTTCCGAGATTAGTTGACCTGGAACTTGTGAGCTTAAAAATATCAAAAGAGAACACCGGAGAAGGTGGATTTACATTATATCCTCATTATATTCCTAAAAGATAATTAGAATTTAACAGCACAAACATCGCACTTACTTAAAACGCGTTTTTGCGCTATCTCCATTGCTGCTGCTCTTGGATGTATTTTATTTTTCTTTGCTGAGCTCAAAACTAAATCTGTATTTTTTTTAATTTTTTCTTCAACAAGCTTGAACATTCTCTTTTCATCGCCACCAATATATTCGACATAACTGCTAATGACACCGCCTGCATTAGCAACAAAATCTGGCACCACTAAAATATTTTTTTTATGCAGCATGATTTCTACTTGCTCAGTCATAGGAATGTTTGAACCCTCAACAATTAATTTTGCCTTTACTTTGTCTACATCTCCAGGCCTTATTAAATCAGGTATTGCTGCCGTAATCAGGATGTCTGCTTTTACGCCGATGATATTGTGGCAGCTCCCTGCTGTTCCAGGATAATTTATAACAGAGCCGGTTTCTTCTTTTATTTTCATTAATTTTTCATAATCCATTCCCCTTTCTAAAAAAATACATCCTTGAGAATCTGAAACCGCCACTAATTTAGCTCCTGCTTCTGTCATGAATTTAGCTGCAAATGTTCCAACGTTTCCAAAACCTTCAACGGCAAAAGTAGCTCCTTTAACATTTTTCTTCATATGCTTTAATGCTACAAAGGTTGCATGTGTTACTCCAAAACCTGTGCTGCCGAGCTCGTGAGGAATGCCGCCCATTTTTTTTGGCTTGCCTGTGCATGATTTTTTGTTTCCATTAGCTTTTGCAAACCATTCCATCTCCTGCTCTGCTGTATTTATATCCGGAGCTGCAACATACAAATTAGGACAGATAATTTTCAAAGCCTTTGCAAATGCTTCTATGATTTCTTTTTTCTTTTCTGGCGAGAATTCTTTTGGATTTGCAATTATTCCCGATTTTCCTCCGCCAAACGGCAAACCAGCTAGTGCATTTTTCCACGTCATTGTCCTGGCTAGTTTAGCAACTTCATCCATAGAAACTGTTGGCGTCATTCTAATCCCGCCTTTAGCAGGACCTAATGCCATATTATCAAGAATTGCATATCCTTTCATTCCAACTTTCGGATTATAGACTTCTATAATTTTTTCCGGCCCAAATGCATCAAATTCAACCACTGTTCACCTCTGTTTTCACCCGTGCTTACATTATTTTTCTTTCTTATTAAACTTTTTGTCAATATCCTATTAAGCTTTCTCCTATGTATTGCTGCTCCCTTATATCTTGATTCGTAAATATTTGAAAACAACTTATGGAAATTCTCTCCTTGCTTAATAGTGTGCGCTCCTATTATAGAACCTAAAGCATAAAGCATAACACTAATTCCTACTATCGCATATATTGAAACAAAAATCTTTGTCGAATCCTTTGAAGGATATAGATCCCCGTAACCCACTGTTGTCAGAGTTATTGTTGAAAAATAAAAAGAATCAACATATGACCAGTTTTCGGAGTAATGAAGATAAAAAGTCCCTATCATTAGCAAGAGAACAATGATTGCAATAGTTATTTTTTCTCTCATATAGATTTATCTTTTTTTAAAGATATAAAATTATCTTTTAATTTCCAGCTTCTTTCTTAATTTTGACTCATCAAACCCCAAGATAAAATCGTCCCAATTACCATCAATTACTGTAACCGGAACTCCCTGCTGAGCTGTTTTTTCTATCATCATTTTTGCTGCTGCCCTATCTTGTATAACATTATGCTCTATATAATTCACATTGTGTTTCTTGAAAAACTCTTTAGTGTGCTTGCAATGAATACACGTTGGCGTTGTGAAGATTTCAACTTTTGTCATTTTATCAACTCCTAATTTTGATTTTTGAAAATTCTCAGATTCTGGCGAGTTTATATATTTATTCTTTAGTTAAGCAAGATTTGTTCTCGGCGGATTTTTTAATAATTCATACAAGATTTTTATTATATCATTTATATCTCGCATATCTGCAATACCTATTGTTGAATGTATATTGCGAACTGCAACTCCAATTGCCGTCGATGGAGTGCCGCCTTTTGAGAGCATTATATTTGTTGCATCGGTTGTACCTCCAGAAGTAACCTCTTTCTGCAAGTTTATTTTTAATTTTTTGGCTATCTTTTCAATTTCATTGTTTAAATGCCTGTTTGCTATCATCTCTGCATCCTTTATAGTTATTACAGGACCAGCTCCGAGCATTCTTGTTGATCCGATTGCCCCGTCTTTTGCAGATACAACATCAACTGCTATTCCCCAATCAGGCTCGAGGTTATACACTGAAGTTTTTGCTCCATACAACCCTATTTCCTCCTGAACTGTAAAAATAAAATATATGTTTGCTTTTGATTTCTTTAATTTTCTTGCGAGCTCGACCAGCACATAACATCCAATTCGGTCATCCAAGGCTTTTCCGGAGATTACATTATTGCTGCCTAAAATAGTAAGATGATGCAGAGGAACTATGTAATTACCAACTTCAATGCCTTTTTCCTTGCATTCTTTTTTTGTCAAACCAACATCCACATATAATTCTGAAACAGGAGGGATCTCTTTTCTGTCCAAAGGCCTTCCGTCGTGAATTTCTTCAAAAGTAATAATCCCATGGCATATAACTTTATTCTTATTATTAAGAATATGAACTTTCTGACCTACTAATGCAATTGAGTCTATTCCTCCTATTTCGGAAATTTTCAAATAGCCATCATCGTCAACTTTATTGACCATCAATCCGACTTCATCCATATGAGCTGCCAGTATTATTGTCTGCCCTTTTCCCTTTTTATGGCAGATTAAATTTCCAAAATTATCTATCTCAATTTTATTAATGTGACTTTTTATTGCTTTCTTTATAATGCCCCTTACATTTTCCTCATCACCACTAGGACTGACTGCATTAACTAATTTTGAAAGAAAATCTATGCTTGACATTCTAATTAAGTTTCACCTCTTTATTTTATATTACCCGTTTCTTTAATAATCTTTTTATTTTAAATATTTTTCAATCCTATCAAGAGCTTTTTTTATTAAAAATAATTTTGTTGCATATGAAAATCTAATAAATCCTTCTCCATGGTTTCCAAACTCTGTTCCAGGAACAACTGCTACTTTTGCCTTTTTCAATAAATCCTGTGAGAAATCATAGCTGTTCTTTTTTGTAATGTGCCGGATATTGCTGAATGCATAGAAAGCCCCCTTCGGCATCTTTGTAATCAATCCAGTCTTATTCAATCTTTTTACCAGATATTTTCTTCTTCTGTCATATGCTCTAACCATTCTGTCAATATGCCTGTTAGGCAATGACAAAGCTTTGACTGCTACGAGCTGACCGAGATGAGGAGCTGAAATTGTCAAGAAGTGAGATGATTCCATCAATGGATCTGAAACCTTTTTCGGGACAACTGCATATCCAATTCTAAAACCGCACATTGCATAGCTCTTTGAGAAAGTAAAAAGAGAGATAACATAATCCTTCATCCCATTTAATGATGCTATTGAAATATGCTTTTCATCATCATAAATTAATCTCTCATAAGCTTCATCTGAATAAATGTAAATATTCTTGTTGCGTGCGATATCTGCTATTTCTTCTAATAATTTTTTAGAATAGACTTGGCCTGTCGGGTTTGAAGGAGAATTAATTATTATCCCTGCTGTTTTTTTATTTGCTAATTTTTTTATTTCATCAGGATCAGGCTGAAAATGATCTTTTTCTTTTAAAAAATAAGAAACTGGCTTTGCTCCCCCTAATTCAACTGCCGGATAATAAGCTAAATAACCAGGATTTGGTATGAGCACATTGTCAGCCGGATCTGTTGTAGTTATCAAAGATGCGAAAATTGCCTCCTGGCTTCCTGTTGTTACAATAATATTTTCTGTGTTTGTTGAAATTTTATTTTCTTTTTTTAACTTTTTACAAATAGCTTCTCTCAATTCTTTTAATCCTTGAGTCGGAGCATAATGCGATGTCTTATGGACAATGCTCGATGCATATCTCAGCAATGGAGATGGAGCTGAAAAGTCGGGCTCGCCCGCGCCCATTGAAATAATTGTCCTAGACTCATGCAAGATTCTCAATAATTCCGGCAAGGTATAATTAGGCAAATGCTTTTCCCTTTCAGAAACACCTCTCATAGCATTATCTTAGAAATTCTGATTTATATATCTTATTATATATAAAATTATAAACTTTGATGCAAGATAATTTTTATGGCCATTGAGGTTGAAATAAGGAGCTTCATAACTGAGCAGAAATACAATGAACTGCTTAAATTCTTCAGCACAAATGGAAGATTTCAAAACGATGATTATCAAATAACATATTATTTTGACTGCGAGCACGACTTAAGAATCCAAAAGAATAATTTTTACTCAAAGATATGGATGAAAAAAGGAAAGATACATGATGAAGCGAGAGAAGAAATTGAGATTAAATTTGAAAAAGATGATTTTGAAAAACTTGAAAAGATATTTTCTGATCTTGGCTATAAGATAGGAGTTAAATGGTTTAGAAAAAGATATAACTTTGAATGGCAATGGGTAAATGTTGCACTTGACTATACAAAAGGATACGGGCACATAATAGAGCTTGAAAAAATTTCTTCTGAAATTGAGAAAGATAAAACTTTGAATCTCCTGAAAGAAAGATTAAAAGAACTTGGAATTAAATTAACTTCAAGAGAGGAATTTGATGAAAAATATAAGCATTATAAAGAAAACTGGAAGGAACTGACTAAATAAGTATTCTCGAGAACCTAAAA
>JACOZQ010000047.1 GCA_016181275.1 Candidatus Woesearchaeota archaeon
GCTCATCTTTCAAAAGAGCTCATGAAAAAACATGGCAAAAGAAATGTTCCAGTTAGGAAAGGTGACACTGTAAAAATAATCCGCGGTCAGTTTAGAAATCATGTTGGCAAAGTTGAAAAAGTTTTGCTGAGAAAAACAAGAATCTATGTAGAAGGGGCAGAGCAAATCAAGAGAGATGGAACAAAATCCTTCTACCCAATCCATCCGTCAAATATTATTATCACCGCTTTAAATTTAGAGGATAAAAAGCGTCAAAAATTATTGGAGAGAAAAAATGTCAAAACGTCATCTTAAGGCAATTGCAGCTCCGAAGTCATGGCCGATAAAAAGAAAGGAGCATGTATACATAATGAGACCAAATCCTGGAACCCATAAATTTGAAGAGTCTATGCCAATAGCATTAATATTAAAATTACTCAATCAAATAAAGACAACAAGGGAAGCAAAATATCTTATCAATCAAAGAAAAATTTCTGTTAATGGCAAGCCTGTAAAAGAATTGAAGTTTCCAGCTGGTTTGTTTGATGTTGTTAGTTTCTCAGATAAATTTTTCAGGATATTATATAATAAAAGAGGAAAACTCATATTCAAGGAGATAAATAAATCAGAAGCAGATAATTTATTGTATAGAATAAGAGATAAAACTAAATTGAAAAATAATAAGTTGCAGTTGAATTTCTATAATGGAGCAAATATAATTGTTGACAAGGATGAATATAATACGAATGATGTTCTCGTTATCAGCGACATGAAGATAAAAGAAAAAGTTCCATTTGAAAAAAATTCGATGGTTTATATAATAAAAGGGAAGCATCTCGGCAATATTGCAAAAATAGAAGAGATTCATGAAAAACCGCCCTTAAACAATCTTGCAAAAATTTCGATTGACAAGATGAAAATTGATCTGCCTAAAGATTATTTGTTTGTAATAGGAAAATCAAGTCCGATAATTACATTAAAATGAATATTATGAAAGAAATAAGGATAGAGAAGATTACATTGAATATAGGAACGGGAGAAGGAGGAAACAGATTGCAAAAAGCAACAAAACTCCTTCAATCATTGACAGGGCAGACTCCTATTGAGGCAAAAGCAAAACGCAGGATTCCTACTTGGGGTGTAAGACCTGGAGCAATAATCGGAACAAAAGTTACTGTAAGGAAAAATATGGAAGACATAATCAGCAGAATGCTCGCTGCAGTTGGAAATAAGCTAACTATGAGCAAGATTGGAGAGGGAACATTTTCATTTGGAATCCCGGAGTATATAGAAATCCCAGGAGCAAGGTATGATGCAGAAATCGGAATAATTGGTCTTGGTGTTATGGTTACTTTGAAAAGACCTGGTTTCAGAATAAAAAATAGATCAATTATGAAAAGAAAAATTCCAAAGAAGCATTTGATATCGCAGGAGGAGACAATTAAATTCTTGCAGGAAAAATTCAAAACAAAAATCACTGATTAAAATGACATCGAAAAATTATACAAAAATATTCAAGCAGCTGAAGAGCAAACCAGCAAAGTTAGCTAAATATATCAAGCACAATAAGCCGAAGAAAAAAGAGTTTGGAGCTGGATCTAAAAGATGCAAACGTTGTGGAAGATTTGGAGCTCATGTAGGCAAGTACAATCTTCACTTGTGCAGGCAATGCTTCCGTGAGATAGCTACCCAAATAGGTTTCGGGAGGTTTTATTAAAATGGCACTCAATGATACATTGTCAAATGTAATGTCTAAGATTTTGCATTATGAACTAACAGGAAAAAGGCAGCTTTCAGTATATCCATCCTCGAAAGTTATTAAAAAAGTTTTGGACATAATGAACAACAATAATTATCTAGGCCAATATAATTTAACAATAACAACAAGGGGAGAAATATTGAGCTTGAATCTCTTAGGAAAAATAAACAAATGTGGAGTTATAAAGCCAAGATTCAATGTGAAAAAAAATGAATTTGAAAAATTTGAAAAAAGGTTTTTGCCAGCTAAGAATTTTGGAATATTAATAGTTTCAACATCAAAAGGAATGATGACTCATGATGAAGCAAAACAACAAGGTTTAGGAGGAAGACTTGTTGCTTATGTTTACTGATTATATAAAATGAAATTGAAAGAGCTAAGAAAGGAAATTGTAATTCCAGATGGAGTGGAAGTTAAAGTAATCAGCAATAAAGTTATGACCTCGGGTCCAAGAGGCGAAAACTCAAGGAATTTCTTGTATCCGAGATTGAAGATTTCCAAAGAAGAGAATAAATTATTGTTATCGATTAAGAATGCAACAAAGAAAGAAAAGACGATGATGGGAACATTTTCAGCACATACCAAAAATTTAGTCTATGGAGTGAAAGATGGTTTTGATTATAGGTTAAAAATCTGTTCAGGTCATTTCCCAATGACTGTAAAAGTTGAGGACAATATAGTTGTTATAAATAATTTTATGGGAGAAAAAGTTCCGAGAAAAGCTAAAATCCTGAAGAATGTAGATGTAAAAATTGAAAATGATCTTATAATTGTTTCTGGATTTGATATAGAGAAAGTAGGACAGTCAGCAGCAAATATCGAGCTCGCTACAAAAAGAGCTGGATTTGACAAGCGTATTTTTCAGGATGGCTGTTACATCATAGAAAAATCAGGAAGGGGATTAACATAAAATGAAGAAGCCGAAATTTATACAGCAGGACACTAATCGCAAGAAATCATTGAAGTTAAAGTGGAAAAAACCTCGAGGAATTCATTCAAAGCTGAGGGAAAAAAGAGCAGGCCATAGAAAAAATCCATCTCAAGGTTATAGGTCTCCAAGAAGCATAAGATATTTCGTAGCTGGAATGAAAATTAATATCATAAATAACATTGATGATCTAGGAAGTATAAAAGAAGGAGCAGCATTGCTTTCTTCTAGAATTGGCGCAAAAAAGAAATTGCAGATATTATCAAAAGCCAAAGATCTGAAAATAAAAGTGTTGAATGTAAAAAATATCGATGAATATATTAGCTCACAAAAAGAAAAATTCGAGAAGAGGAAACAGGAGAAAAAAAGCAAGCAGCTCGACAAGAAAAAATCAAAGGAAAAAGCTGTAAAAGAGTCAAAAAAGAAAGAAGAGGAGCAGAAATCAGAAGAAAAAACAGACAAGCAAAAGCCAGCATCTTATGAGCAGAAAGAATCAACACAAGCAGTAGCGGATGCTCAGCAAAAACAGCAACAAATAATTAGGCCAAATGCTCCGATGAAAAAATGAAATTATTAAGAACACAAAGAAGGATTGCAGCACAGATTCTGAAAGTTGGAACAGGAAAGATTTGGTTTGATCCGGATAAATTGTCAGAGATAAGGGAGGCAATTACGAAATCAGATGTAAGATCACTAATCAGGCTCAAAATAATCAGGCCAAAAAAAACACCAGAGCAGTCAAAGGTAAGGGCTAGAAGATGGAATTTGCAGAAAAGAAAAGGAAACAGGAGGGGACAAGGATCAAGAAAAGGAACAGCAACAGCAAGAGCTCCAAGAAAGAAAATATGGATGCTGAAAATTCGAGCTCAAAGAGCATTGCTGAGAAATCTTAAAGAAAAAAATCTGGTAACTAATAAGGATTTTAGAGATTTGATGTCCAAGGCTAAAGGTGGATTTTTTAGGAACAAAAGGCACATAAAAATTTATCTCCAGGAAAAAGAAATGTTGAGGAAAAAATGAAAAAGAAATTGATGAGCATATATAATAGGAGAAGAAAAGGCAAAACAGATTATAGAAAGAGGATTATCCTATTAAAATCAAGAATCCCAAGATTAGTAATAAGAAAATCCTTGAATAATATTGAGTTGCAGTTAGTTTCCTATGATAAAGAGGGAGATAAAATTTTAGTTTCAGCTCATTCAAATCAATTGAAAAAGCTTGGATGGAATCATCACCGCGGAAATTTGTCTTCAGCTTATCTTACAGGATTAATTATTGGAAAAAAAGCAAAAACAAAAAACATCAGCAAGGCAGTTTTGGATATAGGATTTAGAAGATCTATTTCCGGCTCTGTTATTTATGCCGCATTGAAGGGAGCAATCGAAGCAGATTTAAATGTTCCGCATTCAAAAGAAATATTTCCAGATGATAAAAGAATAGAATCAAAATCAGGTTTTAAGGAAATCAAGGAGAAAATACTGAAGGAAAAATGGTAGAAGAGATTGAAAAAGTTGTGAGGAAAGTAAAAGAAGATCTTCCAAGAGGGATTGTTAAAAGAGAATTCGACAAGGAAGCCTGGAAGCCAAAGACCGAGATAGGCAGGAAAGTAAAATCAGGAGAGATAAAATCAATGGAAGAAATATTCAACTCTGGAAAGAAAATTCTTGAATCAAAGATAGTTGATGCGTTAATTTCAAATCTAGAATCCGAATTTATCGACGTCGGCCAGTCAAAGGGAAAATTTGGAGGAGGAAAGAGAAGCATCTGGAGGCAGACTCAAAAGAAAACAAAAGAAGGAAATAAGCCGAAGTTCACAACTTTGATTGTAGTTGGAAATAGAGATGGTTATGTTGGTTTGGGAAGGGGAAAAGCAAAGGAAACAATGCCGGCAAGAGAAAAAGCATTGCACCAGGCAAAATTAAATTTGATTCAAATAGTTAGGGGATGTGGATCTTGGGCAGGAGTTCCAGACACAAATTCAATTCCTTTTGCAGTAGAGGGAAAATGCGGCTCTGTAAAATTAAGATTGATGCCGGCTCCAAAAGGAACAGGATTATGCGTCGAGAATCAATGCAAGAAGATGCTTGCTTTAGCAGGAATAAAAGATATCTATTCAAAAACATTCGGTCAGACAAAAATAAAAATAAATTTGATGGAAGCATGCTTTGATGCACTAAAAAATCTTTCTCTAGTGAAAGTAAAGCAGGAGCATTTAGAAAAATTAGGTTATAAGGAGGGACCATTACAGTCTCAGCAATTTGAAGATGGAAAAAAAGAAAATAGCAGTAATTAGGTTGAGAGGAGCAATTGGAGTAAGGAAGAAAGTTAATGATACTTTTAAGATGCTTAGATTGTTTAATAAGAATTATTGTGTAATTATAGAGAATACTCCTTATTATGTAGGCATGCTGAGAAAAATTCAGGAATATGCAACATGGGGCGAGCTGGATCAAAACACATTCGAAAAATTATTGGAAAAACGCGGGAAGATAATTGGAAATAAAAAATTAACTAAAGAATATATAATACAAAAAACAAATTCTGATTTCAATGCTTTCACAAAAGAATTTTTTTCATTCAAGAAACAACTAAAAGACATTCCGGGATTGAAATTATTTTTCAGGTTGCAACCTCCAAGAAAAGGATTTGAAAGAAAAGGAATAAAATTTCCGTTCAGCCAGGGAGGAGTTTATGGCTACAGGAAAGAAAAAATAAATGATATATTACAGAGGATGATCTAAAATGCCAGCAGCAAGAAGGAAAAAATTTACAAGGTACAGGGGATCTCATACTCATGGTGGTGGAGCTAAAAAGAAGAGAAGGGGAGCGGGCCATAAAGGAGGAAAAGGTTTTGCAGGCTCGGGAAAAAGAGCTCACCATATGAAGCAGTGGATATTCAAATATTTCGGAAAGGATTATTTTGGAAGAAAAGGATTTTACAGCATCAGCAGAAAAGATATCAATGCAGTCAACATAAATTTTATCGAGGAGAACATAAGCAAATTAATTCAAGAAAAATTAGCCCATGAAAAAGATGGAGCAATGGAAATAGATTTGGAAAAAATTGGTTTTAATAAATTATTGTCTTCAGGAAATCCTTCGAGAAAGTATAAAATAATTGCAAAATATTTTTCAGAGAAAGCAAAGAAGAAGATAGAGTCAGCAGGAGGAGAAATAATCAGCTCTTAAAATTTAAAATGCCAGCTCTTAAAAATATTCTGTCCAACCTTCCAGAGATAAAAGGACCAGCAGAAAAAAGGCTTCCTTTCAAGGAAAAGTTGAAGTGGACTTTGATAATTCTTGTAATGTTTTTTATTTTGTCAGTAATTCCTCTTTTCGGATTGGGAGAAAATGCTTTAGCTAATTTTCAATTTTTGTCAGTAATTCTAGCGGCTCCATTTGGATCGATTCTATCATTAGGTATAGGACCGATTGTAACAGCTTCAATTGTATTGCAGTTGCTGCAAGGCTCTGGAATTTTAAAGATTAATACAAAAGAGCATGAAGGAAGGGTATTTTTTCAAGGTCTGCAGAAAGTTCTAGCTATATTTTTTATTTTGTTTGAAGCAGCAATATTTGTTTTCATGGGAGGTTTAGCTCCTTCAGCATCTCTGCATCCAGCAGCTTTTAGAAATATGGAGTTATTATTGATAGCTCAACTAGCTCTGGGCGGATTAATAGTTTTATTCATGGATGAAGTGATAAGCAAATGGGGATTCGGCTCTGGAATTTCATTATTTATCGCAGCAGGAGTTTCAGCTGAAATATTTGTCAGAGCTTTCTCTCCATTAACTCAATCAGGATTATTTGCATTTGGAACAGGTCAAGCGCCAATAGGACAGGTGTGGGTTTTCATAAAATCATTGTCAGCTGGAAATCCATCAGGAGCTCTTCTTGCTCTATCAACAATTTTAGCAACAATAATTGTTTTTGGAGCTGCAGTTTATATTCAGTCGATGAAAGTAGAAATCCCCCTGTCATTCGGAAGAATTAGAGGTCATGGAATCAGATGGCCGTTGAATTTTATTTATACTTCTAATATTCCAGTAATTTTAGTAGCAGCATTTATAGCTAACTTGCAGTTATGGTCGAGGTTAATGCAGGGATGGACAGAAGGAACATCGGGGGTTCTATCTTGGATATCATTGCATATTTTCGGCCAATTTCAAGGTAATGTTCCAATATCAGGATTGGCAAGGTGGGTTACATCTCCAAATCTAATAAATGAAATTTTTGCAGCATTCTCCTCGGGCTTTTTCAACTGGCCTGTTTTCAGCCAGGCATTGACTTATGCTTTATTCATGATAGTTGGAGCTGTTGTTTTTTCAATATTCTGGATGCAGACAGCAGGAATGGATGCAAGAAGCCAGGCAAAAAATATAATGGCCTCTGGTTTGCAAATCCCTGGATTTAGAAGAGATGAAAGGGTTTTGGAAAGAGTTTTAAAAAGGTATATTCTTCCATTAACAGTTATGGGATCAATATCAGTAGGTTTATTAGCAGCATTCGCAGATATATTGGGAGCCCTAACATCAGGTACAGGAATCTTGCTTACAGTCATGATTATATATAGGTTGTATGAAGAAATTGCACAGCAGCACATGATGGACATGTATCCTGCCTTGAGGAAAATGATGGAATAAAATTGATGGAGTAAAAATAAAATAAAATTAAAATGGTTTTCGACAGCTTTTTCAATTCTGTATTCGGATTCTTGATTGAATGGAATCCATTAGTTGCTTTGATAATAATTTCATTTATCTTAACAGCCCTAATTACAATTGCATACAAATATTTGACAGATCAGGAATTGATGAAATCATTGAAAGCAGAATTAAAATCTCTGCAAAGTGAAATGAAGGAAGCGAAGCACGATACTCAAAAATTAATGAATTTGCAGAAGCAGTCAATGGAAAAGAATATGAAGTACATGATGAACAGCTTCAAGCCGACTTTATTCACTTTAATTCCATTATTAATTATCTTCAGCTGGTTGAGGAATTCATTTACAAATGTAGAATTAAATTTTTTTGGAATTAGCAGCTGGATATGGGTTTACATAATATTTTCAATTTTGTTTTCAATAGTGTTAAGAAAATTGTTGAGGGTGCATTAAAATGGTAAGATACAAATCAAGAAGTTTGAGAAGGGTTTTTGTAAAGACAGCTTCAAAAATAAATCTGCATTACAGGAAAAGAAAACCAAACAAGCAGAAATGCCCTGAATGCGGAAAAGTTTTAAAAGGTATGGTTAGAGTAAGGGCTACAAAATTAAAGGAAGTTGCAAAATCAAAAAAAGTTCCTTCAAGGAAGTTTGCTAATCTCTGCTCGCAATGCTCAAGGAAGAAGTTGATTGAGAGGGCAAGGAGTTTGAAATGGTAGAAATCGGGCAATTAGTAATGAAGATAGCAGGAAGAGATTCTGGAGAGATCTCAGTAATAGTTGATCAGCTCGATCACACTTACGTTTTGATAGATGGAAACACGCGCAGGAAAAAATGCAACATAAGGCATCTGGAATTCCTCAGCAAGAAAATAGATATCAAGAAAAATGCAGCTTTAGAATCAATAAAAAAAGAGCTTGAAAAACTGGGAATAAAAATAAAAAAGAAAGGAAAAAAGAAGGAATCAAAATCAGCCCCTAAAAAGCAGAGGAAACAGAAAGTAATAAAAACCCAGGAATCTGAGAAAAGCAAGGGGGTAAAAAAGAAAAAACAAGGGGTGAGTGAAGGGCAAAACAAAAAAGAAAAACAATAAAATGCACGTTTTAAAACTAAAATTCCATAATAATCCGAACATAGGCCTTTATGGATTTGCTACTGATTCTTATTGCTTGCTTCCTAAAAATTTGAGCAAGAAAGTAGTTGATGAAATCAAGGAAGTCCTGAATGTTCCGGTGTATCAGGTTACAATCTGCAACACAAATCTTATTGGGGTTTTCTGCTCGGGCAATGAAGATTATTTATTTGTTCCGGATATTCTATCAGATCATGAAATCGACGAATTAAAAAAAATAAAAGAAGCAAAATTAATAATTTTAAATACAAGGTTTACAGCATTGGGAAATAACATTGCAGTAAAGGATAATATCTGTTTAGTAAATCCTCAGTTAGAGCCAGATATAAAAAACGAATTGAAGAAATTGGGTTTTGAAATTAAATCCCTGGAAATTGCGGAAAACACAACAGTTGGCTCATGCACTGTATTAAATCACAAAGGCTGCTTGCTTCATAGAGATGCTACTAACATAAAAACAATATCTTCATTTTTCAATTTGCCTGCAGAGATAGGAACAGTTAATTTCGGAAGCCCTTATGTCCGCTCAGGATTGATAGCAAACTGCAACGGCTATGTTGTAGGTGGAGAGACAACAGGCCCTGAAACGCAGAGAATTGATGAGACATTAGGATTCCTATAATTTTATTAATCACTTAAAAGTAATTATAATAGAAACATTTTTAAACTGAAATTCTTAAAGATTATTATGCAGCAAATAAATATTGGAAATGGATGCAGTCTTGATTTAGATATAGAGAAAATAACATTGGGGGAGTTAAAAAAATCACTAGCATGATAACTCAAAAACTAAAGGACTTTGTAAGCGCAATGTCGCTGGAGGG
>JACOZQ010000023.1 GCA_016181275.1 Candidatus Woesearchaeota archaeon
ATTGGATTTACTACAACAGATCCACCACTAGACGTTGTTTTTGCAGATGTTCCTTTAATGATTACATTAGCTTCTACTGCATCTCCTGGAATATCTAACACGACTTCATCACTGCTTCCATGTGCTTTTGGATCCCTAATGATGATACCATATCTTGTTCTATGGTCTTCATCCTTGGTACCTACGGTTTTATGTTTTCCATCCCAGGTTCCTATCCAAATTAAATCACCAGCTTCTTCAGAAGAGGCAGTTGTACCTAATGAGTTAATTGACCCGCCGCTTCGTCCCCATTCCATAGTAATGTTGTCCAAATAGTCTGGCAGATTTGTGCTATGGTATGGGACCAAAGTGATGTTTACCGCAGTGGAATTATCCAAAAACATCCGCATATCTGTGTCTTTGGTATTGTCATAATTAATCTCCAGTGGGCTTGCACCAGATTCATCTGGGAGCTCTAATCCAGCAAATTTTACCTTGTTGTCATCTATATCCTTATAGAATATACCAAGGCTTGAAGAGTTTGCACCCTCATCCAATGCAACTTGGTCAGCACTACTTGCATATATCCAGACTTTATTTGTCTTGACATTGCCCGTGGATGTGCCGTTTACTTCATCTAAATTCGCTCTTCTGACAACAATCCCTTCACTTTGTGATGTAGAGATCTGTATTGTTTTAACTGAACTCAGGGCATCAATAGCATCACTTAGATCTGTTGAACTTTCGTATTCAAATGTATAGGTTGCATAATTGTCATCTGAAACAGTTAAACTATCTAAGCAAATACTTACATAATTGTTTGGCAGGTCTAGACATTCACCCACTTTTGGCGGATTATCTGAATCATCATTGTAGATGAAATCATTTTCAATGCCAAAGAAAGGTCCTGTAAATTCTGCTGTTGTTGATGCTGTTGTGGATGATGTTGAATCTTTAATATTCGATACATTCCATACCCAATCAGGATCATCCTTATCCTCTCCAACATAGGCATCTCCATCTTTGTAGGTTTCTTGTGCATCTTTTCCTATAATTAAACTAGCGGAAGATGCTGCCTGGTTGTTACTATCGTAGAAAGTTTCATCATTTACAATCTCTATACCATTAACTGTTTTTGTGCTTCCAGAGGAGATTGTTTCTGTTACTCCATCTACATCTATAACAATAGCACCTGCTGAGCCCACTCTTGTTAGCTTTACAGTCTTGCCAGATACCACTACAGAGTCTCCTGAATCCATAAAGTATTCAGAACCGACATATGCTGTAAATTTACCATCTGAGGTGTCATCTATGTCTGTAACTTTCAAGGTTTTGCCCAAAAATTTAATTTCTAATGGGTCAGAGCTTGTTGTTTTATTTACTTGGATAGATTCGGAGAATACATAATAATACTTAATAGCATCTCTTGCAACTTCCAAAAGGATATCAGTTTGGTAATCATCCTCTGAACTCGTTAATGATGTTTCAACTGAAAGCGCATTGCCTGCCTGATTTAGCTCCAATAATTCTTCAACATCGTATTCTGCACCCTGAAAGGTAATGGTTCCATCTAAAAAGTTGTCTATATCATCATCAGCTAATTCCTGATCATGAGTATAAGATTGACTGTCTGAAACATTCGCACCTAAAGGAATATCTTCAGAGACGCCTCCTGAAACTGTGACTGTTGTTCCACCTGCTGGGGAAACAGCCTTTGTCTGCAAGTCAGCTAATAAAACAGACTGACCAATTGTATCAGATGCTGCCGCATTTTGACCTACAGCTATAACACCAGAAAATACTCCATTTGTGATAAACGGAGCTGGGTAATCAGCTAAGGTGTAACTTAACGCTAAAGCGCCAGTTATTGTCCCCGATAGCATTGCTGCACCGGTAGAAAGAGCGGCTATTTTTCTTAACACTCTTTTAGTTCTCATTAAATACACACCTCCATGTGTTTCCCAGTATTTTGGGATCATTATTCATTGGGAGATTAATGACTCGCTTGATTTATATAGCTTGTGGTGATTCTATCCTCTAAAGGGCTTTATAAATACCTCACAGAATGACTTAAAACCGGCAAAATAAGGCATTTAATATTGTCAAAATCTTGTCTTTGATGGGTCCGGGCAGATTCGAACTGCCGAATTCCTCCACGTCAAGGAGACGTCATAGCCACTAGACCACGGACCCCTTGGAAACCAGTAGCAGTAGCTGTTTATTAGAATAAAAAGGTTTTGGCTTTATTTTTTAATGTCTATCCATGACCAAGGTTTGTTTTTAATCAGATGTCTGCACTTTATTGATGTATCCACAAAGATTTCAAAATTATTATAAAAGGCGTCTCTGCAAAACCAGTTATCATCAAAATAAGGGAAGAATTTATCGTATCTAAACTCAATTTTCTCCAAAACCGATCGATGGATAAGTAAGCATCCTGAACCACATGAAACTATCCTTACAATTTTATCTTCTTCTGTTTCCTTTGGGTGCATTAGTCTTACGCTTGCGCCATCAAATGTTTCTTTATTTATATTATCAGAAACCCAGATTGTAGGGATTAAATAGTTTGAAGGTTCTGAGGCATATTGATTATTGTAAACAAAGTAAACTCCTGTAACAATCCTCTTTCCATGTTTTAACATTCTTTCAATTATATCATTTGGTGGGATAATATCCTGGTCTAAATTCAGAAAGTAATCATAATTTTTATCAAGAACTTTTTGCCTTAAAATGTTTCTTGCTTTAACCATCCTTTCTCTTGCATTTTCTATATAGTTTATCCTGTTAAATGGAATTATATTTTCTTTTAGTTTTTTAGAAAAATCTTCTGTTTTTGAGTTATCTATAAAGAATAGATCGTGATTTTTATAAGATAATGACTTTCTGGATTGTACAAATTCATCAAAACAATAATCATACATGTCAGAGATAGGGCTTCCAACAAGGATTTTTAAGTTCATAGTTTTAATTGTGACCAATCCCAAGGCCTGTTTTTTATTAAATGCTTGCATTTTATTGATAAATCTGCGAATATTTTAAACCCTTCTTTTTCAGCATCCTTACAGAAAAACCAGTCATCAAAGCCAGGCTTTTCATCTATTCTAAATTCTATCTTTTCTAAAACCCTTCTTGAAATCAATATACAGCCTAAGCCAGCATAATTAACTTTTATAGTGTTATTATTTTTATCTGCATAATTAAAAGGGACGTAACCATATTGATTTTTTTCCTTAATTGCCAGCATCGGGATTAGTGAGGTATTATTTGGCATGAAATAAAGTGCAGAGACTATGTCTTGTTTGTGTTTTAGCAGATTTTCTATTATATCCTTTGGAGGGATAACATCCTGTTCTAAGCTTAATAAAAAATTATAATTTCCTTGAATTGCTTCTTCCCTTAAAATATCTCTGGATGTAATTATTCTTTTCTTTGCTGATTCATACCAAGGACCATTTATTGCCGGCAATCCAAATGATTTTAGTTTTTTTAGATAAGAATCATCTTTTGAATTATCAACTAAAAGTATATCATAATTTTTGTATGTTAAATTCTTAACTGCTTCTGCATATTCTTTTAATGCATATTCGTGATAGTCTGAAGTTGGGCATCCTACTAAGATTTTCTGATTCATCCTATATTTTATCCATTAGTAATTATAAAAACATTTTGGAGAGATAAATAACTATGCAATAACTATGCATTGCCCTTGAATTTTTGCAAGGCCCTTTCCCAGGCCACAAACTCCAATGGATATTTAAAGTATCGTAATTTCCATCTTAATTTCATTGGCAGGTAAAATAATGAATTAAAAAACATTGATGCTAAAACCTTACTATGAGAGCCATGCCTCCCTAATTTTTCTTTATAAGACCAATCTTTTAATAAGTCCCATACAAATTTATATCTAGCGATAATTGTAATTCCTTCTAATTCATTTAGCTTGCCTTTACTTATCCATGGAACATTTTCCTTAGCACTCCATTTCCAATCTGTCCATTGTGTTAACTCTATTGGTGGCTGATAATTATAATTCTCTATAAGATAATCATTAATTGGCGTTCCTGGAATCGGGGTAAATATATAAATTGCGTTTGCCATTGCTCCAGGATGTACTTTTTTAATTTTGTCATAAAGAGCTAATGTCTGTTTTAATTCAGAATTTGTTTCTGTTGGAATTCCAACTATGAAGCTGAATATTGGCTTGATATCATGTTCCTTGCATAAATTAGTTGCCTTTAATATTACTTCTGCTTTAAGATCTTTTTTTAAGAAGTCTAAAACTCTCTGACTTCCAGATTCTCCGCCAAAAGCTATTTCTGTTATTCCCGCTCTTCTCATAAGTTTTATAAACTCATGGTCATATCTTGAGAATAGGTCTGCACGAGTTAAATAGTATATCTCAAAGCTCCAGCCTTTTTCAATTATCCCTTTGCAAATTTCCTCTACCCTTTTTTTATTTGCTGTAAATAATGCGTCCATGAAGACAAATCTTCTTGGATTGTATTTTTTAACGATGTATTCAAGCTCTTCTAAAACAATTTCCGCAGATTTTGGACGCCAAGTCCTGTTTGAGTTTGTGACAGAGCTGCAGAAAGTACATCTATAAGGACAGCCCCTGCTTGTATGATATTCAAATTTATCCAAAGTATTTGGATATTTTTTAAAATCTAAAAGATCATATGGCAGATGATTAAGCCTGTTGAAGTTCTCTGGTTCTATTGGATTTTTCATTACTTTTCCATCTTTTTTGAAAAGTATATTTGGAACATCGTCTATAGGTTTGTTACTCTCTATTTTTTGCACCAATTTTAGGAAAGTTAATTCTGCATCTCCTAAAACAGCTATATCTACATATTTATTTTTAATTACCATATCTGGTTCTAAGGTTGACAGTGGTCCACCCCATATTAACTTGATATTTGGTCTTTTCTCTCTAATTGTTTTAGCAATATCTAAAGCTGAAGCCAATATCGGGCCTGCTATTGCTGATATAGCCACACATATATATTCATTGTAATCAATGTTGGAAAAATTAAAATCATCTACCCTTGTATCAACAAGCACAGACTCATAACCATTATCAATCAAAGGCTTAGCCAGAGCTAAAAGATGTAGTGGTATATTTACATCACCAATTGTTTTGGGTCCAGGATTTATCAAAAGAATTTTTTTAGGCATATTTATAGAAAATAAAAGATTCTATATAAAGTTTACTATGGTTAATTTTCATATTCTGTTTTTTTATTTTTTTAAATAACAATAACAGAATATACAAATCTTCTTAAAGCTTTTTTAAGACCAAATAATCAATGTATAAAAAGATAGATAAGAAATGGTTTTATGTTGTAGCAATAGCACTTTTAATTATTTTTACAATAAAATTTTTTACTTTCCTGGAAATTCTGGATTATTTTCCGATAAATAGTGCAAATGATTTAGCGCTTAAGTTATCTGAAGTATATTTTCTTTCCAATTATGGCTTTCATGGCGTGGCTCCAAATTGGTTCGACGGATATAAACTATTTGAGCTTCATGCACCTGGCTGGTATTATTTCGCATTGCTCTTTTACAATTTGACGGACAATCTTCAGTTAGCTGCTTTCATATCCTTAATCGGAATGCTATTTCTCGGATTAATTGCCTCCTGCCTAATCTTCTCTCATAAATTCCATGAAAAAATTCTTTTCTTTGCATTATTCTTCATGAATCCAATAATGATCGATTATATTTTTTTTATTGGAAGGTTTCCGGAATTGTTTGCATGGATAGTTTATCTGCTTATCTTCTACTTGACATTAAAATATAAAGACAAGAAGATAGATTTAATTGGATATTTACTTTTTATAATTTTAACTTCAATTATAATCTTAAGCCACCAATATGTTGCAATATTTTCATTATTGTTTTTATTCATTATGTTTATAATAAAACCTAGGAGAGAAAAAATTGGTCTCTTTTTGAGTATTGTTGCAATACTGTTGATTACATCTTTTTTTTGGACAGGATTTTTGAGAGCTTGGATTGAGAATCTCTATGCAGTTCCTCCAACATTATACCAAAAAGACAATTTATTGCAGCTTGGAAGCATTATATCATTCAATACTTTTATTTTATTGGGTTGGTTTGTGGTTTTCTATTTCTTTCAAAAAGATTTTATCAAAAAGAAAAAAGATAAATTATTTTTTTATCCTATATTGGGATTAAGTATCTTAATAATAACGAGGATAATTGCCTTTATTCCTGTACTAGAAGAGGTGCCACCAAATAGTTGGAATTTGTTTTTCTTATCTTTAACTTTATACATGATTTTTAAAACGAAATTCCCAAAGAAAATCAATAGGATAATAATTTCTGCATTGCTATTAATTCCTATATTAACTGCTTTTTTGGTTTTTGAAATTCGCACTGATACAGGATTTAAATATACACCATTGCAAGAAGAAGCACTTATTCTTTTTCAAAACTTAGAAGGTAGATATATAATAATTAAGGACAATAGAGTAGATTATTTGAATAAACTAATACCTTTAATGACGGTAAAATATGATCTCGAAACACCTGGTGGCGGAAATGAAATAAAACTACGCAGATATTTACAATCCATATTTCAATCTACTGATAATGCTATTGAAAGAAATGATTGTAAAAGAATAGAGGGAAATTTAAGAGATCTTAAAGTTAAAAACATTATTGCCTACAAAGATTCTTGCGAAATTTTAACTCGATGCGGTTTTGATTTGAAATTTGAAAGTGAATACTTGTGCTTATATATTCTTGACAATACAAAAAATTAAAAGGTCTTTTAATAGATTTAAGAAAATGAATGTTCCTAAAAAAGCATTGATTACCGGGATTACTGGCCAGGATGGAAGTTATCTTGCTGAATTATTGTTAGAAAAAGGGTATGAAGTTTTTGGGATAATAAGAAGAGCTTCTACTTTTAATACATCAAGAATTAATCACTTATTTAAAGATCCGCATGAAAAAGATGTAAAATTGCACTTAATCCATGGAGACTTAGATGATTCTTCTACAATAAACAGAATTATTAGAGAAATTATGCCAGATGAAATCTATAATTTAGGAGCTCAAAGTCATGTTCGTGTCAGCTTCGATATTCCTGAATATACCGGGAATGTTACTGGGTTGGGCGCTTTGAGAATACTAGAAACAATTCACAGAATAGAACAAGAGAATAGAAAAAGAATAAAATATTATCAAGCTTCCTCTTCTGAAATGTTTGGAAAAGTGCAGGAAACTCCTCAAAATGAGAAGACTCCTTTTTATCCAAGAAGTCCATATGGTGTAGCAAAAGTATATTCCTACTGGACAACAAAAAATTATCGAGAAGCTTATAATATTTTTGCCTGCAATGGAATATTATTTAATCATGAATGTATATCTGAAAACACTCCCTTGATTGTTAGAAATAAGAGTACACAAATAATCTCCATAAAGAGAATTAAAGATATAAGGAGAGCTCGTGAGAAAGGAAGAAATATTCAACAATGGATTTTAGATAATATTGGGATATGGGATGGAGAACAATTTGTAGACTTGAAGCTTATAACAGCTACAAGAAGAAAGAGAGATGATAATAATTTTCATTGTAAAATTATAAATACTAGACACGGAGTAATAGAAACAACAAATCACCATAATCTAATAGATTATAACAATCAAAAAATTAGAGCTCGAGAAGTTGATATCGGTCAAAAGCTTTTACATAAAACTTTTCCTGCTGGAGAAGAAATTTCCCGCTTGTCAGAAGAAGAAGCATTGTTCTTAGGCATGATGGTCGGGGATGGATATATAAGCGAAGATGGAGAAAAAGGACAATTTTCCAATATGGATGAAAAAATTATAAAAGTTATGGGAGATCTTTGGAGAAAAATAGCCTTGGGAAGCATAATCACGAAAGAATACAAAACGGAGTATGGAAAAACAAAGCAAACATCTCTAAAGGGAAACAGCGGATACTTAAAATTAGCCAGAAAAGAAATCTATACTTATGATAAATTCAAGAAAGTTCCCGATAGGATATTAAATGGAAGTAAAAATATTAAATTGGCTTTTTTAATGGGCTATAATATTACAGATGGCTTAAAATCCAACCCAACCATCTACGAGTTTAAGAATTTTAAAACAAATTCAATAGTTCTTGCACAAGGATTGCTATTCTTAATTAAAAATACTACTAATCAAGGATTTAATATCACTTTTGAAGAAGATAAGAAAAATTATGGGTATTATTCTGTAAATTTTTTATCGCCAACTGACAATAGTTTAAAAGAGGAAACTGTAGCTCAATTGTTAGACGAAGGGCATGGTCAAAGGCAGATATGCATGGAAAC
>JACOZQ010000026.1 GCA_016181275.1 Candidatus Woesearchaeota archaeon
TGAATGCTAGATCAATTGAAAAAAATAAAACTATAATAACATCTGCCGTTACAATAAGATTATAATAATTATGAGCTAAATCCTTGAAGAAAAATTCTACTATTAAAACAACTGCCAACAAAACAAGAAGATAAGGAATAACTCGATCAGTAATATACTCTAATTTTTCAAATAATGGATGCATATTCATTTCCAGAAAGTTTTTATATATTTAATGTTATCTTTTAGGACATGGTTTCGGTTTATGAGATTAAAAAAAATTTTAATGATTTTATAAAGCAAATTTCTAAAAGAAAAGGAAAGAAATTAGATTCAAAAGACAAGCAAACAATCTTTACTGAGTTCAGAATATTTGAAGAGCTATTTGAGGAAAAAGGATTTCTACTTCAGGCAGGCAAGCTCGCAAAATTTTATTCATCTGTAATAAATAATAAAAATATCATCAATGAGACTGATTTAAGAGTATTAAAGGGGATTCTTGGGTTTTTTACCTATGCTGGCAAATGCTCAGTCTAAAAAGCCAGAAGGATTTATTTTTGGCGCTGCAACATTGCCTTCTAACGGTATTCCCGACCATTACAAAACTGGCTTTGGCTTTGGCGGCGGTATTAATGTTCCTCTTGGTGAGAGCAATTTATATTTGAGAATAGCTGGAGATTATAGTAAATTCAAAGGAGATAAAACCATATTAGAGGATAGAAAACCTTTCAGAACAGAAAGAACAAAATACGAAGACTATATGACTTCTTATTCTGGAGAAGCTGGCTTGTCTTATGCTCCATCCAAAGATGTTTATTTCTCTGGCGGATATGGTGCTGGGCAGCTTTCAGATGTTTCCGGCATTTTAAGAACAGGCTCTAGAGATAATATAGATTTACAAAGTTCAAGAGGAAAAAGAGGACATGGACCCTATGGCTTGATTGGAATCAGAGCAAGAAAAATTTATTTAGAATTCGGAGCTAAAAATTTCAAGTTCAGGGAAGGAGAAAACTTTTCTGGCTTGTTTGCAAGACTTGGCCTTACTTTTGGAGCTGAATAGTAAAATCAACACATATCCTAAATTTTCTTGGAGAATATTGGCCTGCTTTCACAACTTTCAAAATTTTCGGTTTGCAATGTTTTTTTATTTTCTCAATTGAAACTGCGGGGATATTTTCCTCCTGCTGAAAATCATAAAAATGAATTACTCCCTTTTTACCTAAATTTTTAATTGCTAAATCCAAAAATAATTCTGCATCCCTTGGAAGAGGCATTACAATCCTTGAAAACTTTTTTTTAATTCTTGGCAGGATTTTTCTTACATCACCTAAAAATAATTTAACATTTTTTATTTTATTTAATTTTAAATTTTCTTCTGCAAATTTATGAGCTGCTGGATTTATTTCAACTCCAAAGATTTCTTTTGCTTTTGAAAACTTCGATATCTCTATAGAGTAGATTCCTATCCCTGAAAACATCACTAAAACAGATTCATCTTTTTTTACTAGTTTAGAAATCCTTAATCTTTCATTTCCCAATCTTGGAGAGAAATATGTTTTGTCTATATTTAACTTGAATATGCAATTATTTTCCTTATGCAAAGTTGTTTTTGTTTTTTTTCCTGCTAATATTTTTGTTTTCTGCAGCCTGTATTTTCCGTAATGAATTCCTGTCTTGATTGCTACTGTTTCTATGTTTTTAAAATTCTTTAATAATTCCCGAGCTATTTTTTTTGAGCTCTTTGTTTTTTCCGGAAGTATTGCTATCTTTCCAATAATGTCAAAGGATGATGGAAGCTTCATTTTATTAATTAATCTCTAAAACTCCTTCTTTAAAATTTATATGAACATTGAAATTTTTCAGGAAGCTTAAACCAAGCAAACCATCAACATAACTTTTTGAAGGAAGATTATGAACCATAACTTCTACATTCTTTGCTTCATTTCTAAGTGCATTAATCTTTTCAATAACAGCAATTGAAACTGGCTCCACTCCTGTAGCGCTAACTAACTCACCTTTTTCTTTGATTTGGTCTGATTTAATATTCAACAATTCCATAAAAGAGTTCGGTATCATTACATGCGTTGCTCCCGTGTCTAGAGCCATTCTTAATTTTCTTTTTATTCCATTATTTTCCAAAAATACATCTAAGATAATGTGTGTCGTTCCTTTGTCGATTTTGCGGGTAATCATTAGAAAGCTGCAATATATCCCTTAGGAGCTTTACCATTATAGAAATGATATGTGTATCTAAATTTTTTTCCCTTCATCGCTTTATATATCTCCCCTCTATCCTTGCTATGGGCAATCAATTCTACATCTATAGGTCTGTTCAGTTTATCCTCTCTCAAGATTTCAACAAGAACCCATTCATCCTTATACTGTTGTTTTATTTCTTCGATTCTCATAAAAATAATATAAAGAGAAGAATATTTAAAACTTACCACAATATTTATATACATTCTAAAGCAATTAAAAGAAAGGTGATTAGATGCTAAAAAAAGCAGGGTTTTTTCTTGTACTGATTATTTTGTTGAGTATCGGAATCTTTGCCCAAGGATTTGGATTTGATTTTCAATATGGGGGAAGCAGGTCCGGTTATGTTTCTTCAGGTGTTGCTGGCGCAATAACCTCTGCCTTGGACATTATATTTGGCGGTGTAGTCGGCCCATTATTTGATGCAATTGAATTCAATTTCTATGGAGCCACCAAACTGGCTCTTTGGATAATTCTCTATTTGATATTTTCAAACATTTTCAAAAATTATTTTTCAAAGAAGGGAATGCACAACAAATTTTCAAAAGTCATTGCTGCAATAATGGCTTTGTTCTCTGTCGTGTTCATACCTGCAAGCGTTCTTGATCTAGTTTTTAGAGACATGTTAGGTGGATTGGTGGGCATTTTATTATTAGCTGCCGTAATTGGATTTCCACTTTATTATTTATTCAAGTGGAGCAGAGAGAACAGAGAAGATCGAGCGGTTAATTTAGTTTCGGCATTATTATTTTTCCTGCTCATGATTGTTTTCTCTCAGCTGAATAATCAGTTTGTTTTCGCATTTACAAATGGACTTGTGCAAAGCATAACAAGCTTGGCTGTATCATTTGGAATTTTATTTGCATTAATAATGTGCATTCATCGAGCTTATCTTGGATTCAAAGGAATTGGTGGAGGGAGCTCACGAGCAGATGCAGAAGAAAGTGAAAGGCCAAGAGAAGATAAATTCAAAGAAGCAAAAGCATTAGCTCAACAAGCAGTAAGACAGCTCAATCTTATGGGACAGAGTATTGATTCTTTAAGTAATGATGCCAATGGAATAGCGCATCAATTAACAAGACAACCAAGAGGATTAGACTTTGCTAACAGACTTGATTTGACTAATCTAGATAATACTATTGAAAGACTTGCTAATATTCTCAACAAAAATAATAAAGTAGATTTAGCTAATGAAATTTTACAAGAACACAATAGAATGAACGAAGCTGTTAATCATTTTATTCCTGTAAGAAAACATTTAGAGACACAGCTTGATCATGCAAGAAGAGGACATGTTGACATTGCATATTTTTCAGACTTGATTAATAAAATCGAAAACTTAGATAGCAATATTAGATCATTAGCAAGATCCTTGTTGAAAACTGGAAGATTATAGGCTATGTGTAAAAACTAATTAGCCTATAAGTAGGTTAATGTTTTCTCCTTTATTTGTTTTTTCGTGCTCCAGCACGATAAAAAACAAATAGTAGGAAGTATTTTTGATTTTGGGCTATGGGGTTAGAGAAGGGTAACCTATGGCAAAGAAGAAAAAGAAAAGATATCCAAGAGACGAAGCATTATATAATCTAGCACAAGAATATGAAGTATTCTTTTTCTTAGATTATCTGCCGGAAGCGGCTCACATAGTGGCAGGGAATAAGGACTTATGGACCGGATCTGGCAGGCCACCAGAAAAACTTTATGACATTCTGGTTTGCTTGGCAATCCAGCATTACATAGGATTTTCTGACAGAAGAAGCATTGGAATGATCAAGCTGCTAACACAAGCTAGGAAAATCCAAGTTAAAATTCCCAGTTTTAAGACACTTAATAATTATAGGAATAATGATCAAATCAAGCCTTACTTAGATAAGATTCTTGAGGTTCTTTCCAAGCCTCTCTCTGAAGTTGAAACAGAATTCTCCACTGATGCAAGTGGAGAAAGAACCTCCAGTTCATCAAGCTGGTATAACATAAGGACAAGAAAGAAAATCAGGAAGAAAGATCATGTTACAACACATGTTTCCTCTACAAGAAAATTCAACATGCCTGTGGCAGTTGAAGTTTCTGCCAGTAGAGGAAAAGATAATGTGCACTTCAGGCAGCATGTAAGAAAAGTGTGTAAAAACTTTACCATTGACGAATGGAGTGGAGATGGAATGTATGCTTCAAGAGACAACTGCAATGCTCTTGAAGACGTTAATGCAGTTCCTTACTTCAAGATTAAGAAAAGTTTTACTCCAAAACCAAAGGGCTCTCCTTTGTGGAAGCAGATGGTATTGAAAGCAAGAAATAATCCTGATGATTATGACAGACATTATCATAAGAGAAGTAATAGTGAGTCTACTTTCTCTGCCAAGAAGAGAAAGTTTGGAGATTCTTTGAGGTGTAAACATGATACTGCTAAAGAGAATGAAAGCATGTTGAAATGGGTTTGCTATGGATTTACTGCTCTTGCAAGAGCAGCAACCACATTAGATATTGAGCCTAATTTTTACACATAGCTAAGATTATAATAAAGTTTATAAAGGAGTTAATATTTATAATACCATGGCAAAAAAGAGAGCGAGTAGAAATTCTCAAAGTGTTTCAAATCCTTTTGATAAATTAGGATTAAAAAATCCGATCAGTAGCGAGAGATGGGAAACTAATACCATATTTTTTGGATTGCTTGTAATTGTAACTTTAATTGGTCTTTTAAGTGGTAATGCTTATTATTCTGAAAATTCAATAACTGGTTCTGTTATCTCTGACATTACTGGAGCTCAAACTACCTCTGGAATTACCCCAATAACTAATATGCTAAAAGATTTATTTAGTGTAATTTTTAATTCTGATGATGGGATAATCGCTACAATATTTAAAAATTTATTTTCTACTAATAATTGGTTGGCTGCTATTGCAGTATTAATGGTTATATCTGGATTTTTTTATCTAGCATTAAAAAAGACATTTTTCCACGGAGATGATCACAATAAGCTTGCTGTAATGATTGCGCTCGGTATGGGATTATTAGCTATTGGCATTACAATTAATGACAATACTTTGGTTAGTTACTTTAAAGAATTATTTAGTAGTGCAATATTATTAATTGTACTTATAGTAATTGGTTTTGTATTATGGATTTTTACTTTGAAAGCAATGACTCATACTTCCAAAGCCTTGGGAGAAAGACACTCTGCATCTGCTGAAAGAATGGGCGCAAGAAAGGGATTCTTAAAAGCAAGATTTGAGAAAAAAACAGAAAAGTTGAGTAGGGAAAAGGAAGAGAAACTTGCTGAAACCCTAAGAAAACTTGCTGAAAAACATGCTAAAGAATTTAGATCGAGAGAAGCCTTGGGAGATGAGGCAGGCAAGCAAGCAGCATGTAATGAATATGAAACAAGAGCTAAAAAACTTGGTTTTGATAAGAAAGATATTGAAGCTGCTTGGCAATGGGCATTTAATGAATAATCTTTTTAACTAAAATCTTCCAATCCTTTTTGCTTTCTCTGTTCTTTATTTTCATTAAATTTTTTCAATAAATTATTTATTCTTTCTTCTGAGAAGTCATGTTGCTCGACCAAAATTTCTTTCACTCTTTTCTCGTCGGGTTCTTTCCATTTAAGCTGGTAATTTTTCATTACAGGCATTGACTTAAAAATTGCATAAATTTTCTTCCAATCAAAATCCGGATTTAGTTCAGAAAATAATTTGTCAAAGTTTTTGAACTGTTTTACAAGATTCAAGGCTTTCTTCGGACCTATTCCTGGAATACCTCCTGGATTATAATCTGTTCCTGTCAAAATACCCATGACAATCAACTGATCTTGATTAATTCCTAAATGTTCTAAAACATCCTGTAGCTCGATAACTTGTGGCTGAATATAAACAAATTTCCCTCCTGGAAGTTTTCTTGTTTGCGATAGAGTTAGGTTAGGGATTGTTCTAGGGCAGCCGTGCATCAAGCAATCAGCATCTGAACTTGCAAAATAATCTATGTCTTTCCTCTCCACCATGAATGCTCCCTGTGCATCTGCCTCACTAGGAGATTGTATAACTGGCATGCCCATTGCCTTAATCAGCTCTTTTGATTCTTCAACCATTTCATTGTTCAAATAAGTAACCTGTTTTGAATACTTGTACATTGATTCTGTATCTTCTTCATCTCTAGCTTCTTTGTATTTCTCATATGCCTTTTCTTTCCTTTCTCGTCTTTCTTTTTGAGTCTGATATTTTAATTCCGGAGGTTTTCCGTCGAAGATATAAACCAATTTAATTCCTTTCTGCATCAAATTTAAACTGCGATGAAAAATTCCTGACAAATGAGATGTGACATGGCCTTTAGAATCCATCAATGGAGTTCCATCTTTCTGGCGAATTGAACTGAGAAATTGATACAAGCTGTTTGAAGAATCTACACCAATCTTCTTTCCTTTTAAATCATCCCAGCTTATTGTTTTAACAGGCAATACTCCAGGCAGTTTTACTCCCATAACAAAGGATAAATAAATAGAATTTTTAAATTTATTCAAAAGATTTATATTCAAGCAGTTTTCAGTTTCTTAATGAGGTGTTAAAGAGTTGGTGATAAGGCATACTAGTTTTGATCATAAAGGGGGATGGTATCATTATAGAATACATGCTTTGAAGATGACTGAGCTCTGCAAAGATAATCTATTCTCATTAAGAAAATACCTTGAAACTATGTTTGAGCAATGCCCAAATGATTATTTTCAAATAGGCCCTAGAAGTTCTTCATTAAAATTTAAACTTGATAATCTGGATTTAAAACATGTTAGGAATCATGATCTGTGCGACTGGACAAAAATCGGACTGGAAAAGAATGATAGGAGATATAACACAGCGCATTCGCAAGTCCAAGTTTTCATGCTGGAAAATGACAGCAAGACAATTGCTGCTGAAGTTCCTTTGTGGCTTCAACCAGAGGAAGTTGATTTTTATCAGAGCCTGTTTAAAACAAACGACCCTTTGACAGGGCATATCGATCTTTTAAGGATTGATGACAATAAAATCTGGGTGCTAGATTACAAGCCAAATGCCAGGCTGGAAAAATTTGCTGCTACTCAAGTATATTTTTATGCGTTAATGCTTAGCAAGAGAACTAAAATACCGATAGAGAAATTCAGATGCGGATACTTTGATATGCATGATTGCTTTTTATTCAAGCCAGATGAATGCTCACTGCCTAAAATAAAAAATATTCTAAACTTCTGCTAAAAATTAAATAGCGAAACCTGCTTGCTCCCTTTAATCAAGTCATCAAACTTTTTATTGTAAAAAACCAAGATTGAATCTGCTATCGGCTTTAGCTGCTTGTTTATATAATGATCATAATCTATCTTATGCTTTTGATTTTGGACAGGCTCGGGTCCATCTTCTGTAATTACATATTCGATTATGTTTGATACAATCTTGTCTAATTTCAAAGCGGCTTTCAAATGCTGCGATTTCACCAAATATTTCTTCAAATCTTTCCTGATTGACTTTCTATAAATTAACTGCTCATCATATTTTCCTTTTTTAACATCCTCAATAAACTTTCTTACATAATCTGTTATTTCTTTCTTATGGAAAATTCTGTCAAGCAGTTCATGCTGGAAATTTTTGGCGAGTTCTGTCCAGTCTCTCCTGCGCGATTCCATTCCTGTAAATTCAATCTTTTCTTCTCCGTTTATTACTCTTAATCCTGCATATCTTTTTTTAGCTCCTGCTTCAGCGCCCCTAATCTTTGGCATTATGAACATCTTGAATACTTTTTCAAATTCCAGCTCAAGATGATTCTTAACTCCGTATTTCTCATTTATGTGAATTGTAAAGAATTTATTTATTTCATCTGTAAGTTTCCTGCCAAGCTGCTCTGCTTTTTCTGTCGAGCCCACTTTCGGTCGGATAAAACATGAGTCAGTATCGCTGTAAATTACCTCATGGCCTTTTTCCCTAATTTTCTCAGCTGTCAATTTTATCAGATGCTGCCCAAAATGAGTTATTGCATTCGCCATATCTGTGCTAAAAAACCTAAAGGAGGAATTTGCCATAACACCGAACATTGAATTAAGCAGTATCTTTATTGCATAAGATGTGAGCTCATCTTTTTCCTTCTTAACTCTCTCTCTTTCTTTCATCAACTCGTCAATTATCTCAGGAAGAAATCCCAAATCTTTTTTGAATGCTGCCCCATTTGGCGCGATTATCAAATTCTTCCCTTTTTTCTTGCCTACAAAAGTAAATGGATCAATATTAAAAGTCCTCATTATTGATGGATACAGCGATTTAAAATCAAGGATTATTATATTTTCATATATTCCTGGAACTGAATCCATTACATATCCCCCTTTAATCCTTTCTTCCTTATTTTTGAAGCCAGCTGACTGCGCTACATATTTCCTCTCCTTTAATTTTCTAAGATAAAGAGAATCAAAAGACGCTATCGATGCATTTACCCTGTCTAACGGTATTCCCGTCAATAAGGAACGATGAATTGACAAATCTAAAACACGCGTTTTCTTTATTATGTCCAATACTAGTCTAGCATCGTTCAGATTGTATTCAATTAATTTCTCGGGATTATTCTTATAGAAAGATTCTATTTCTTCCGGCTTGTTATAATCATCAATCAGTTTTTTCTCTTTAAGGAAATGATGAGCTGCTGTGCTTAACTTGTAATTTTCCAGCTGAATAAAAGATCCTTTTAGCAGATCAATTGCATCTAAAACAATTCTTCCCTGAAAATCAGACTTTGAAGTCCTGAAAAAATCAGATTCCAATGTGAGCTTGCACTGCTGGTTTGTCCTCCCTAATATAAATGGAATTTTATGCTGCTTGAATTTCTCTTTTAAAAAATTCAAATCAAAATCAATCACACTCCATCCTGTGATAATATCGGGATCTTCATCTCTTATTATTTCCTTGAATTTTTCCAGCAATGATTCTTCATCTTTAAATGAAACAGCATTCTTTAATTTTTTATTGTGCACTATCAATGATTTCGTGAAGTCTTCCGAATATATTGAAATTGAATAAAGATACTTGCCGTCGATAGAGGTTTCTATATCTATTGAAAAAACTCTTAATCTTGGAGTAAATTGAGCCGGGGATATTATCGGCTCTTCAAAAATCCTGTCGATGAACTCATTCTGCTCGTAATCTTCTTCATTTATTTCAACAGCTGACTTTATATTATTATCAATCAAAAAACGATATGCAAATTTTATGTCGGCTTCATAGCATTCAACTTCTCTTTCCTCTAAATATCTTCTTAAATTAGGAACATCGGCAGGAATTTCTGTATAAATTTTTACCAATTTTTCATCATCGAAGTTTTTGCAGTTTGTTTTTTCATATTCATATTCTCTTGGCAATGATTTTTGGTCCGATTCCTTGATATAGAAATAAGGCCTGTATGAATTTATTGTCAAAAAAGACTGGCCATTTTCAAGCTTTCCAAATAATAAAACACTTGGTTTATTGTTTACTATCCTATATGTCGGGTATAATACAAATCCTTTCATAATCAAAATGTTGAAAGATAAGTTTAAATAAGTTGTTGCAAAAATAAATGCCATGAGTTTGCAGGACTACAAAAAAGCAGGGAAGATAGCAGCAGAGGCGTTGCAGTTTGGCAAGAAATTAATAAAAGAAGATGCTTTTCTAAGAGAGGTTACTAAAAAAACAGAAGAATTCATATTAAATAATGGGGGAAAATTGGCTTTCCCAGTCCAAATTTCTTTAAATAATAAAGCAGCACATTGTTATGCTGGAACTAGCAATGAGCAGAAATTTATAGACGGTGATTTAGTAAAATTCGATGTTGGAGTTCATGTCAATGGGTATATTGCTGACAATGCTTTAAGTGTTAATATTGCTAATGATAAGGATCTGAAGTTAATAAGAGCAAGCAAAGATGCATTGAGAGAAGCAATCAGCTTGATGAGGCCCGGTGTTAAACTAAATGAGATAGGGATGGCGATTGAAGAGGTAATTGTGGGCTATGGCTTCCAGCCAATAAGAAATTTGAGCGGGCATGAAGTTGAGAGATGGAATCTGCATGCCGGTATTATAATACCAAATTACGACAATAAAAATGAAATGGAATTGGAAGAAGGGCAGGTGTTTGCAGTTGAGCCGTTTGCAACTACTGGAGCTGGAAAAGTCAGCGAAGGAAAATTCAGTGGAATATATAAAGTTCATGAATTGAAAAGCGTGAGAATTGGAAGGGATGTGCTGAAAATGATTTATGAAAATTACAGGACATTGCCATTTGCTAAAGACTGGCTGAACAAGGAATTTGACAGATTTAAAATTGACAACAGCTTTAGAATTCTAGAACAGCAGGAAGTAATTCATAACTATACTGAGCTTATTGAAAAAGAAGGAACAAAGGTGAGCCAAGCAGAGCATACTGTTATGGTGGCTAATAATCCAATTGTGCTGACGAAAATAGAATAATTACCTGTTATAATTTTTTAATCTCCAGACAAGGTCTGATAATTCAGCTTCGGCATAAATCCTTTGCCATTTTATTCTTTCTTCCTCAGAAAGTTTTTCCTGTTTTAGATCATAAATTCTATATGATTTGTCTTTTGTTTCCATTTTATTCTCCTATCCAAAATATGTCGGTACTTCTTTTCTTATTGCAGCTCCCCTTGCCGATTTAAAAAAACGTTCTTCAATCATCTTGTAAGCTTCCAGATCATCTTCTGTTATGCTTGCTCTTGTCTTCTTCAATGCTTCTTCAAAATGCTTCATATTTATCTCACTGGATTTTATATTCTCCCTTAATGCGAGCAGGCCAGCTTCTCTGCATACATTTTCTATGTCAGCTCCCGTATATAATTTTGTCTCCTTCGCCAGCTTTGTCAAATCAACATCAGTAGCCAAAGGCATGTCTTTTGTATTTATTGTAAATATTTCCAATCTCGATTTCTCCTCAGGCACTGAAACTAAAATCATCCTGTCAAATCTTCCAGGCCTTAATAAAGCTGGATCTAACATATCAGGACGATTAGTTGCCGCAACAACAATTACATCGTGCAATTCTTCCAAGCCGTCCATTTCTGAAAGTAAAGTATTTACAATTCTTTCAGTAACTCCTGAATTATCATAACCTCCTCTTCTTGGAACTAATGCATCTATTTCATCAAAGAATATAATTGCCGGCGTTAACTGGCGAGCTTTTTCGAAAACTTTTCTTACTCCCTTCTCCGACTCTCCCACGAATTTATTTAACAACTCAGGACCTTTTACCAAAATAAAATTTGCTTGTGATTCGTTTGCAACTGCTTTTGCCAGCAATGTTTTACCACAGCCAGGTGGACCATATAGCAATATTCCTCTTGGTGGTCTTATACTCAAATTTTTGAATGCATTTGGATATTTCAAAGGCCATTCAACAGCCTCTTTCAGCTCCTGCTTTGTTGATTCTAATCCTCCAACACGATTCCATTTTACATTTGGTATCTCAACTAATATTTCACGCATTGCAGAGGGTCTTACAATTTTCAAAGCTTCCTGAAAGTCTTCATTTGTAACAATTAATTTTTCTAAAACTTCTTTTGATATTGGCTCTTTTTCCTGCAACTTTATGTCTGGCAATAATCTACGAAGAACATTCATTGCTGCTTCCTTTGCAAGAGCTGAAACATCTGCTCCAACAAATCCATGAGTTACCTCTGCTAATTTTTCAAGCTTTACATCTTCTGTCATCGGCATGTTTCTTGTATGAATTTTTAAAATATTCAATCTTCCTTTTTTATTAGGAACTGAAATTGGAATTTCCCTGTCAAATCTTCCGGGACGCCTTAATGCCGGATCAATTGCATTCGGTCTGTTAGTTGCTGCGATGACTACAACTTTTCCACGACTTTTCAAGCCGTCCATCATCGACAACAATTGAGCTACAACTCTCCTTTCCAGCTCACCATGAACATCTTCTCTTTTTGGAGCGATTGCATCAATCTCATCAATGAAAATAATTGATGGTGCATTTTTCTCTGCATCTTCAAATAACTGCCTTATGCGCTTTTCCGAGTTATGGACTATGAAACCATTTGCAATAAAATTATGATTTTTTGGAACAGTAAAATCGTAAACATGATTTTCAGATTCTTCAATAATCTTGACCGGGCTCCATATAATATCATTGTCTTTCAAAATCCTTATCTTCTCTATCGTTGTATGATCTTCCCCTAATTGTTTCAATAGGATAATAAATTTCTCAACTTGCTGTCTCGAAAATGCTTCTATATTTGGATTCAGACCTTCTCTGATAAGCTTTCTCTTTGATAAATTATGTTTTTCTATAATTTTGTTTATGAATTTTGCTAGGGGGATTCTATTGTAAACCGGCTTTGAATATTTTAAATCTAACTTACTTTCGAGCGTTTCTTTTCTCTTCAGATGGTTTAATTTTATTTTTTCCTTAAATACATCTAATGATTCTTTATCGCTTATTGTAAGCTCATAAGTCCCATCTTTTTTAAATCTAAATGTTGATTGTATCCCGAGCCTTAATAGCAACAATTTTACTCCATTGAGCATTTGTTTGCTTGAAGTATAATAAGAGATTTGCATTCCTCCTGGAACGAGATGCACATGTCCGTCTGTATCAAACAAACCTTGCAAATATGAAGCAATATAATCTTTTGGTAATCCGATCATATAAGACGGCACGATTACTGTTTTAGATTTATTCTTAACAGGGATGCCCAGATTCTTTAGCAGATTCCCTATTGGCCTGGATGAGAAATAATAACCATATTTACCATCACATTTAAGGTCGTCAATTTCAAATAATTCCTTTACGATTCTTCTATATTCATTTACTACTTTTTCATCTGCATTTATTAAAGATATTGTGGATACTCCTTTGTCTTTGTAATTGTACCTTAAATGCCCATCTCCTGCTAAGAGCCCTAATAAAAATAGTAAATCCTTGTTTATCTTTGTTGGTATTGATCCTTTTCTAGTTAATTTTAATCTGTCTAGGAACCCTGGTTTGTGTAATTTTTTAATGATCCATGCAGGAGCAGATTCATTATGCTTATGATCATTTATTTTCTTTGCAGTTACCCCTAGAAATTCTGCAACATCTTTATTCTGACCATGTAAGTTAAATAAGTCTTTTATCCACCCTCCAGAAAATGAAACATTATCATCTATAAAATCCAAAATCTCTGGTATTGACTCATTTATCTCGGGCAATGCATTTGCAATAGCAACCCTATCTTCAGGTTTAAGATCCTGGGCAAGAACCCAAACAGGTTCTAAATCTTTTAAAGTTAATAATTTTGATGTTGGTGTTAATTCAATAAATCCATGTGGGGTTGCTATCTTTAAAGTTTTTTGCACTCCTTTATCATAAGTATCTGAAATTGGCAAAAGCTCTGATTTTTGGTTTTCCATATTTATTGCTGCTATCTTATGAGTCTTTCCTTCTTTAGCTGCTTCTTCTATTGTTGTTAATCCTGCTCCATTAGTTATTATCAATGAATCTTTAGCAACACATTCTCCATAGTATTTATTCATAATTTCCGGACCGTTAACTAAAATGAAATGCGCATCAGATTCGTTTGCAACTGCTTTTGCCAGCAATGTTTTACCACAGCCAGGCGGACCATGCAGCAAAACTCCAGCTGGCGGCTCAATTCCTAATCTCTTAAAAATTTCTGGATGTCTCATCGGGAGCTCGATCATCTCTCTAATTTTCTTTACTTCTTCTGATAATCCGCCAATGTCTTCATAGGTAACTTCTGGAATTGATTCTTCAACAACATCAACTGCTTTTGGATTTACACTTATTTGAGTTGTTTCTGTAACTATAACTGGCTGTTTTGGATTTGCTTCTACAACAATAAATTTTAATGAAGAGAAACCAAAATTATCGAAGAATGTATCTTCAAAATTAAATATATCCTCGAAGAATGGTGATTCTGCTAAAGTTCTGCGCCTTCTTCTTGTTCCACCTAAAGCAACTATATCTCCTTTTACTAAAGCCCTTCCCAATAAACCGCGCTTGAAAACATCCGGATGAGCTTGAACCATTATCCCTTTTTGAGCTGGAGCTATTGCAATCGTCTTTGCTTCTTTTACTTCTGCCTGCCTGACTTTTACAGTTTCGCCGATGCCTGTTTTTGCATTCCTTCTTAAAATTCCGTCCATCCTTATTATTGACTGGCCGACATCAGATGGATAAGCTCGATCAATAACACCGACGGTGACTCTGCTCCCTTCTATTTCCACAACATCACCAGGGCGAACCCCAAGAAGATTCATTGTATGGCTGTCTATTCTGACTATCCCTTTGTAAGCTTCTTCCTGCAAAGCTTCCATTACTTTCAGTTGAACTTCTTTTTTATCAATGATTTCAGCCATTTTTGCTCCACATTCTTTTTCTGAAAAATATGCTCAATTTTTCTGGTTCTTCCAATGCCATGAAAAGCATATTATTTAACTTCTTTTGTATTTCATCTTGGTAATCAATTATCTCTCTCGGTATTGAAACTGTGTAAGAATTTCCTACCATTCTTAATTTTACTTGAAACTGCTTGTTTCTTATTTTAGAAAAATGCTCTAATTTCTGCTCATCTTCTGGATGTAGATATGTCTTGCCACAATTATTACACTCTAAAGCCCGAACACAGAATCCATTTTTAATGACTTCAGTCTTCTCCATTTTTGTGTCACAGTCATCACACAAAACCCTGGCATTAAATAAATCTGACATTTTGTATATATTTTTGTATATACATCACGTGTATACTAAATTTATAAATCTTTCGGTTAGTTTTGCTGTGAACGTTTTCGATTTCAAACCGAACGGAAACTCAAGCGATTCTCACAGCATTTTTCACAAATCACAAAATTATAGTCCTTAATCAAAGGCACGAATGCGTTGCTCGAGAACGGCTCTAAGGAGTCATCCCCTCGTGCGCTAAGGCAGACTATTTTCATTTTATTAGATTCTTGAATAGAATTTCATCGCTACATGAAGCACATAACATAATTTCAATTTTGATTTTATCAGTTGGGTGATAAAAATATTTATTCAATTCTTTTACTTTATAGCACTTTATGCATTTACCTACTGTCATACGGAAGTCCTCCAAGAATCATCAAGGTCAAATGGAAAATCAATCTTATCATGGAAATAAGCTAAAATTAAGCACCTAATATTGTGGCAGGCAACCCTTAACAAGAGCTCATTAATCCTTGCAGTATGGTTTTTGTGCCTTGTGAAATCCGATAAAACTGTTTTGAGCATATGAAAGGATGCTTCAACATTGGCTCTTAATGAATATCTTCTTTTTTCTTTTTGCTCAGCATCTTCATAATATCTTATTACATCTCTCTTCCATGAAGTATAATCCATTGGCTTTGCTACCGTGTTCTCTTTCGGTTTTACATACAATTTTATGTTTAAAGATTCACAGAAGAAACTGTGCTTTTTTGAATGATATGCAGTATCAACATAGATTTCTTTAATATGAAATTTTTCTTTTGTTTTCAAAACAAGCTCTTCAAAGAATTTACTATCGTGCTCATATCCTTTAGCTACAATTGCATAAGGAATAACGTGGCTATTTACTCCGCAGATTGCATGCAATCCTGTATAACTTCTTTTCTTCTCTTTATCTGTTCTAATATCTTTATATCGCCTTTTCCCGCTACTCTCCTTAAATCCCGTTCCATCGCATGCGAAAAAATTCTCATTTTGGATTAAAGGCTCGCTTAATCTTGTAATTAATTTTTGTATATAAGGAGTAAGGGAAGGGTCATTAATGTAATCATTAATTCGGTTGAAGTAATTATCTGAGAAATTCGTGGCTTTCAGATAATTTTCATTATAAGCTGATTTAACATGATATACTGTTCGTCTTGCTCCACGAAGATGATACTGCTTGACACAGCCAATGATTATTTTTTCTTTTAACGGAACGGATTTTCTTCCTGTTCCTTTATATCCATTTGGCAGATTTAAAGTTAATAGTGTATTGTTTAGGATCTTTAGAAAAATATAAGGCTCCCATTGATGTGCTTGATTAATTGCGGTAAAATCCCTTTTTATCTTCCTCAATCTTTCTGCTTTTCTGAATTCCTCTAAGCTAGATTGCTTTAAATTTGGAATTGGAGAATTCCAAAAATCTCTTTGCCAGAAGTCCCTAAGATTTGTATCCCTATCCACTAGACAACACCCATCCTTTTTAATCGTTCATAAATCTGGTAAGTCAGAAAGACATCATGACCGCAGTAGGTTGTAATTTCATCTATTTTCTTTTCCTTCCATAGCTTGGCTACATCCTCTCCATTTTTTATTTTTTTGAACTTGTTTCCTGAAAAAAACTTTGCATAATCGTCTAATGTTCCTTTCTTGAACTTATTTCCATAAGAAAGCACGAAGCGTAAATCTGTTACTCTACCTTTAATGTCTGGCATCTTAACTCCGTGCTTAAAGCTTCTTACAAGCAGATAAGGGATATCAAAAGTAAAGCAGTTGAATCCAATTATCCTGAAATATCCTTGAAAAACAGGCATACTCCAGAAGTTTTCAAGAAGCCTTTTTTCAGAGTCTTCAGCTAAAACTGTAATAAATTGTCTATTCTCTATATTGCACCTAACACCAATGCAGATAACCCTTGCATCATCTTCAAGAGGATCTAAAGTTGTTGTTTCGATGTCGAAGATTATTTCCTTTGTATTTGACATTGTCCATCTCCCTTCACCTCTTGCATATCTATGCATATATACGCATACTTTACTATTTATAAGCTTATCCGACAGATTTACGAAAGGTTTATATATTACATATGCAGAAGTATGCATAGGGCATAGTTTGGAGGTGGTTTTTATCACAAAAGACAAGGCTGTTGTTATCCGTATCATGAAGTCCACAAGGGACAAACTTAGAAGCATTGGTAAGTATGCGGATACATATGATTCCATTATTTTAAGATTAATTGGCAAGAAATAATTTCTATTTTCTATTATTGTTATTTGTACCAAAAAACTTTTTTCTTTTTTTGTTTGTAGCATTAAAAGGAAGAGTTCTCTTTGGAGATATAAATAGCCATAACTTCGATGCGGTAACTATAATTCTTGCCTTAGAGAGTATAGTTTCCGCTTCGGGAACCTTTTTATATTATTTTTGAGTAATTGTTATGATGGTTGAAAGGATTCTTACTAACAATGAAAAAAAGTTTTTGACTATTGTAGTAGGATGTTATAATATTGGCATAGGTGTTCAATGGAAAGCATTATATGATGCTGAATTGAGCAGAGGAAGAATCCATGAAATATCAAAAAAGTTTAGACGGGAGGGATTAATAGAAAAAGATAGTTACAATGTTAGAAAAGAGAAAATAAAAGAGGTAAAAGAACTTTTAAAATATAACCAAGAAATTGAAGAGGGATATCATAGGATTTGGAAACCTTTTTTATTATTTATGATTCTTTTTGTAATTGCAGTTATTCTATTAATAATCTCTTTTTGGATCCATCAATCATCCCCAGAACAACAAATAAACATTCAAGAAGCTTTAAAGATTGATATTCCAGTACATGGTTATACTCCTGGTGAGAATATAACCCCATTAAATGAATCTCAAATGAAAATATTTTGTAAAGTATTAGTGCCTGAAAACAATTTATCTATTTGTAATCAATATTAATCTGTGTTTCTTTCTGGATATCCTGTAATCCTTTCTCTCCTAAATTATAGCAGGTAGCCTCATACCAAATGGTCCTATAACTCTTTGTTGGATCTGGTTCGATTAAAATCCTCATGCTATCTTTACTCTGTTTTAAGATAGTCTGAGTCCATTCATCATTAATAGCCCCATCATAAAACTCCTTTGTTTCACAATTAATGGCTGTTTCTCCAGAGTTTTCAAACCATAAATAGAAATAAATATTGTCACCAGAATTTGATTGTAAGGGATTCGCAGCTTCTAATCCTGTCCTACTTCCGATCCATAACCTTGAAAGTTGAGGTGCTGGTTTAAATGGTCTTTCAAATTCAGGAACAGCCTGAACTGGTTCTTCTATCTTTGCAGGTTCTGGATTTTGTTGTTCATCATTATCACATACTTTATTGTTATTTTGATCTAAACAGCATCCAGTTCCAAACCTAATATAAGGAGATTCACATACAACTAATTTATCGATATTTTCAGATGCAATCTCTTTTGCCAATTTCTCATCAACTTGACAACCTTGTCCTGAAACTAAAAAAACAGTCAATAAAATTCCGAATAAGATTAGTTTTTTCTTCATCATTCTAATGTACACATACACGAAAACTCCTATATAAATCTGTCGTTTACAGGTACATTATAGAATCTGTTGGTTAGAGGTGAAATTATGAGAAAGAAATATACAAATGTAGCAATCCCCGAAGAACTAGCCAGTGCTGTTGATTCTTTTATTCAAAAAAATAAACTCGGGTTTAGGAGCAGAGCAGAATTTGTTATTGAAGCGATTAGGAATAAGCTTAAAAAGTAATTTCTTTTCTGATTATTAGTGGACAAAGATGAGTAAAAAATCAAAAAGAGAGGCATATTTTATCCTTGCCCAGATTTTAGCAATATTATCTGGTAGTTTATTTGTTGTTGCTGGATTTTTTATCAATGCTTCAGCAAACTATCATTCTGCTATCCAAACAAATAATGAGCTTATTTATCAAGTAAAAACTATTGAACCGAACGCACTTCCTTATTTGAGGGAATCCAACAATCTTTTAGGTAAGATGCAACTTTCTGCCTATAACTATTTCAAGTGGTTTTTAATTATAGGGGGTTTAGTTTCACTTGGCTCATTAATTGCTTGGTTTAGGGGTTATAAATCAAAATAAATCATTTTCGAGGCAAAATAAGGAATTTGAGGCAAAAAATTAGAAACCTTTAAATCCAAATTCATATTCTCTAATAGATATATTCAAATGCCAAGAGTAAAAGAAACAGGAAAATACATTTACAGGATTGCTGAAGCTGAATTAAAGAAAAAAGCCAGTATGCCAGATTTAGTTCTAATCCCCGATAAGAAATACAAGAAAAGAAATGTTATGAAGCTTAAATTTGTTAAATACAATCCTAAGACTAAATCTATAACTTTTAAGGTTACAAAAAGAGATCATAAATTCTGAGTTTTTGTGCAGAAACCTCATTATTGTGCAAAGCCACGATTTTCAAAAGATTTAAATAGCCCTTCATTTTTTATACTATATCTTCAATAATATGGCAAAAAATTCAGAAAAAGAGGCTAATCTTCAAATCAATCATGTATCTGAGCTACTTAAGATAATTGAAGGAGGATTGCAAATGGATTCATCAAAAGTTCTTAACTATTCATTGCTTCTTATTCAAAAACTAGAAAAAAACAATGATTTTGAGAATGCTCAGAAAATAAAGAATATTCTCAAAAGAACAAAATCTGTATCTTTATCTCCAAAAGGATTGTCTTTAGAATATGCCCGAATACCTGTTGATACGGAGTCAAGACTGCCCCTTGCAGAAGTTAAAAATTACTTTGAAGATGAAGTATTTTTAGCCTTTAATGAAAAACTAATGGAGGATATAAAAGAGTTTATCCTTTTATTAAAGGAACAAGACAACCTTCCTAGTATAAAAGTATACCGAAATTTATTACTGTATGGGCCTTCTGGAACTGGGAAAACTCAAACAGCTAAATATATTTCAGCTAAAACAGGTCTTCCACTGGTTACTGTAAGAATTGATGGTTTGGTTTCTTCTTATCTTGGAAGTACTTCGAAGAATATTCGAGCGTTATTTGATTTTATTGAAAAAACTCCTTGTATTTTATTTTTAGATGAATTTGACGCTGTAGCTAAAATGAGAGATGATGCAAATGAACTTGGAGAATTAAAAAGAGTTGTGAATTCATTGTTACAAAATATAGATGGTCTTCTAGGAAAAGTACCAATTATTGCAGCTACCAACCATCAACACTTATTAGATCCCGCTGTTTGGAGAAGATTTGATTATAAAATGCTAATAGATTATCCAAATGAAAATGAGAGAGAGCACTTGGTAAGGAAATTTTTAAGCGATTCTAAATTTAATGATAACCTCTATAAAATAATGTCTGCCTTAACTGAAAAAATGAGTGGTGCAGAAATTGAAGTTTTGTCTAATATGATAAAAACTAAGATAGTATTGGAACCAAATAAAAGGTTGGATGAAAATAGATTATTAGAATTATTTTTAAGATATAACCGAAGAGTTATCCATTTTAGTAAAAATAAGGATGGTCTAGAACAAGATGATGGGCTTATCTTAATGAAGAGTTTGAGAAAACAAAATAAGAATTTATTTACCATTGATATCTTATCTAAAATGTTTGGAATGTCTACTGGAAAGATAAGTACTTTTCTAAGGGAGGAGAAAAATGAATGAAGGTAAGCCCCTTCTCCCCATTCGTATAGTTCAACCTAGTAATGATTACTTTCATCAAAAAGAAGGTGGTGGTGGACCAGTAAAATACTTCATCGATGAAGCACATTTTAATGAACATACAAATCGCCTTGCTAATGAAATAAAAAATATTCAAAAAGAATTACAAGATAATTTTAATGAATTCCCAGATCTTCCTAACGTAATAAAAATAAAACTAAATGATAAAGCCTTAGCGAAATCTAATAGACCTAAGAAATTGTTAGATAAAGATACTTGTCCAATAATAGGTCATGGACAAATTGGAGAAATTTTACTCAGTGCAACTAATGAAGGGTTAAAAAAATTAGAAAACAAAATAGAAACTACAAAGAATAAAGTTGAGAAGGCAAATCTTACAGCAATTCAAGATTTTAGCTCAATAGAATTAAATGAAAAAACCCAAGGTTTAGATGTGAAAGAGATATACTCCAGATCGTTAAGAGAAGGAAAAAGCTATCTAAAGGTAATTCTATTTGATCATCAGGATGATGGGCTCAATAAAAAGTGTGTTGAGAGACTTTCTGAATGGTGTGAAAAAGAAAAATTACATTTAGAAAATATCTCAAAACTAAAAAAAGTTAAAATTTATCGGTTGTCTGGTGCTGACGAAGTTAAAATAAAATCAATAGCCAAACATCCTTCTGTAAGAAAAGTTTCATTTTTTCCTTTATATCGTATTATTGTACCTCTTTCTGCATTTAAAACAGACATAGAAAAAAAATTTCCTAAACCTCAAGAAGGAGCTGATTACCCTCTGGTGGGGGTTATTGATTCTGGCATTCCCAAAGACCATCCTATACTTGCACCTTGGATAATCCACCAAGAAACATTTGTACCTCCAAACTATCAGGACCCTTATCACGGTTCTTTTGTTTCTGGTTTAGTAAGTATGGGCAATCAATTTAATGGAAAAGAAGTTTGTCCAGAAGATGAAGTAATAAAAATTCTTGACTTACAAATAATTCCAAAGCCAAAAATGCACTCTTCGGATATTGGAGATACCTTGACAGAGGACGATTTGATTACTAGACTTCAAGAAGCAATACCTAGTTTATCTTCTAAATTCAACATAAGGATCTGGAATATGTCTATTAGTAAAGGACAAGAATGTCAAGAAGAAGAATTCTCTGATTTAGCCAAAATTCTAGATGAACTTCAAGAAGAAAGCGAAATACTTTTTGTTATACCTTCTGGAAATTTTGAGGGCGAAGCGCAGAGAACTTGGCCACCACCTAATTCACTAACCGGTGATAGACTGCAAATACCGGGAGATTCTGTAAAAGCCATTACTGTTGGTGCCCTTACTTTTAAGGAGAGAGCAGATAGTGTTGTAAGATCTTATGAGCCTGCAAGTTATTCTTGTAAAGGACCAGGTCCTTCATTTATAATGAAACCAGAACTTGTTCACTTTAGCGGGAACATATCAAAATTAAAAAATGGAGACATTGATTTCTCAAAACAGGGAATAGTTTCAACAGATGCACAGGGTAATCTAGTTGAAGATGTTGGAACTAGTTTTTCTACTCCTTTAGTTGCGAGAACATTGAGTCTAATAGAATATAATCTTGCCGATAAACCTTCCTTGAACTTAGTTAAAGCACTTGCAGTACATAACGCTTCATTACCCAAGAAGATAGGTAATATGCAGAAAATCTTTCCTTATGTTGGCTATGGGGTCCCTTCTTCAATCTCGAATATATTTAATTGCGATGAGCATGAGATGACTTTAATATTTGAGCAAGGGGTCTACAATGGATTTACATTAGATTATCCTTTTGGGTGGCCTACCTCTCTGAAGGATGAAAATGGAAAATGTAATGGAAAAGTTAGGATGACCTTAGTTGCTCAGGTTCCTGTTGATAGTAATTTCGGTTCTGAGTATATAAGAGCCAACGTCTCAGCATCTTTGCAAAGAAGTAAATTTAATCAAAGAAAAAATAAAGAAGAATGGAAGGGGGTTATTGGAGAAGAACCCGATAATAAAAAGTTAAAAAAAGTTTATGGAAGAAAACTAATAGAACAAGGTTTCAAATGGAAGCCTATAAAGAGATATGAGAAGTGTATAAAAAAAATAGAAGCTAAGAAATGGAGAATACGTGTTGATTTGCTCTTAAGGAATGAATTTAAACAAGATCCAAACAAACCAATAAACTTTGCTTTGTTGTTTACAATTTCCGATCCAGAAGAAAAGGCTCCAGTTTATACAGAAGTGGTGCAGTCTCTTAGAGATTTAAATGTTTTAACTGAATTGATTCAGTTAAGGTCCCAACTAAGACAGAAGTTGAGGTCTTAATCCCATGCAACTCTTATCTATTTCCGTGCAGAATTATATTCCAGTACAAAACCCAATAACAAATGAAAATAGATGTGGATAGCCTGCCTAGTGCCTAAAATTAGGGATTTTTAACAAAAATGGAGGAAAAAAGTAAGCTTAAGGACTTTCCGTTCGAAAATGGGCTTTTCGTTCACAACAGGTTAGTTTCTTAAGCTTTCTTTAACTACTTTATTTTATGATTAATAGTGGCTGTTTATTGTTTGAAAAATATGAGAATGAGATAACATGCATTTATGGAGAAGCAAGCACTGGAAAGACGACGTTCGTAAAACTGGCTGCAATTGAGCAGACTGGAAAAAATAAAAAAGTCGTTTACATCGACACTGAAAATAGTTTTAACACTGAAAGAATAAAACAGCTTGCTGGAGATAATTTTCAAAACGTCTTAGATAATATAATTTTATTTAAGCCGAGAAGGTTTTCCGAGCAGAACCAGATTATAAAATTCCTTCCTGGCATAAAAAATATTTCCTTGATAATTATAGATACAATAAGTTATTTTTACAGAGTCAAAGTAAAAGAAAAGCCTAAAGTATATAACATGTGGATGAGCAGGCAATTTTCAATTCTAAATGAGCTGAGCAAAAATATTCCAATCATAATAACAAACCAAGTTTATAATAAAGTAGATAAGAATGAAATCACAATGGTTGGCGGAGAGATGTTCAAAAAATTGAGCAGTAGAATAATAAGACTTGAGAAAACTCCGAGAAGAATTATTTTTGAGAAACCTGCTGGAGAAAAAATTAACTTTGAAATAAAGGGCAATGGAATTTTCAATCTATAAAAATAAGAATATTAACAACGAGAAGATTATCATCGAACCAAGATCTGCTATCGATGTTGTGATTGGAATTAGCAAATTATCTGGATCTTCTTTTTTTTTGTAAAAATATTTTCCAGCTGAAACAGAGATTATTGCTATCAAAGAGACTAAAAAGATTGTAGTGGTGGTTGTAATTATAAGAATTTTCAAATAAAAAAGAGGACTCAATTCAAATCCTTTGAGCAGAGCGATTATTGATGATAAAGTAGAGATATAAAATGAAGATATTAATGAAATCTTTAATGTCAGTAGATAATCTTTTTTTAATGCCTTATTCCATAAATTTTTCTTGCTGATCTTATTCTCATACAATAAAGTAGTGTATTTCGAAGCAAACACTGTACCAAAATTTCCTACCATCCCGTTTAACGCCGGAAAGATTATAAGCAAGGGAAGAGCGAGAAATATTTTCTCCTCTACGGACTGCAATGCTATTCCCCCTAAAGCACTAATAATTGAAGCCAAGATTAATATTCCAAGACTTTCCTTGATTATTTTTGTTTCTAGATTCATGTCATCACCAGCATTGCAATTAATAGAGACAGTATGCTTTCTATATCTCCTAAACTAGTTACGTAAGGTCCCATGACGTTGTCAGGATCGTGATGATTTTTATACAGCCATATTGCCAATTTTGTCGTAATGGGAAATAAAACTATTGAAGAAATTATGGAAGCAACCACAGGTATAAGCATTATTGCAGGATAATTTTCATCGAATATAAAGAAGGTTAGCAAGTAGCTCATAACCCCCAATATTAAGCTGATAAAAAAAATTAAAATAAAAGATGCTGCTTTATTTTCAGCTATTAATCTTGATTTTTTCCCTGGCTTTATCCTTCCGATGTGCAATTCTGTACCGAGTCTTGCTGCCAATGTCCCTGCTATTGCTCCTTTGAGTTGCAAGAAACCCGGAAGCAAAATGAATAAACCTGGTATAAGGTATAGTTTATCTGTGAAAATAGCGAGCAAAGTTCCTGAGATAATTCCACCAGTGTTAGCAACTAATTCAGAAGATAAAATTTCTGAGAAATCTCTATCAAATTTCATATAGATAAAATTATTCTTTCAGGATATAAACATTTTGGTAGCTCAAAAAGAATTATTTTTATTCCTATTTTTAAGAAGATAAAATATTATAGAGGTTATTAATGAAACTGCTCCGATATAAATTAATAAAGTATTGAGTTCGGACAAGGGAGATTTCAACCAATCATTTATAACATTGATTATATTCTGCTTGAATTCTATTGGAATTTCTTGAGATATATCTGCTGAAACTATGTTGAATGCTTGATCTACAATGCCTGGAAGCAATTTTGAAAACGAGCTGAATGCCAAAAAACCAAAGATTGCAGAAAAGAAAGCGTTGATTGAAATCTTAAATAATGCTGTATAAATTGACATTGTTCCTAGAAAATAAAATAATAAACTTAGGATAAAAACAACTATTATAGGAATTGCCAGATTATTTAATATTGGCTCGTATTGTGCAATCTGTTTTTTAATTTCATCTGTTGCAGATGCTGCTGCCTGCTCTGGATTGTTTATCTGCTTGCAATTCTCTTGATTTTTATTTTGATCCTGCTTGCACGCTTCTCTTATTTCAGCTGCTGTCAATCCTGATTCTTTTGAAAGTTGCTCTAGAAGAATATCTGATTCAAAAAAATTCTCTTTAAGTGAAGATTCTAGAGAGGGGAGATTCTCAATCAAATTTGCTCCAAAAACAGAAGCAAACAGCATGAAAAAAGCAAATGTAAATAACAAGCTCGCTAAAGCCCTACTTAGAAACTTTAGAATTTTTCCCGTTTTTATCATTTTTATATATTGGCTCTATGTGCTTACATTTTGGATACTTAGGACAAGAGAAGAAGCTGCCATATAAACTTTTCCTAATTATCAATTCTGAATTGCAATTTGGACAAGTCCTTTTTTCTTTAGATACTGTTTCTGGAATTGTTTTTGTCTTGCAATCTATATTTAAACAAACTGATTGAGGTCTTGCTCCTTTTCTTATCATTAGAACTTCTGGGTAGCTGCATTCTTTGCAGATATTTTTTGTAGGCTTTACCAAAGCATTGCTTGGCAACGAGAAAGTTGTTGAGCACCCCTCTTTATACCTACTGCATGAAACAAACATTCCGAATCTTCCTTTTCTTATATTCAATGTTCCTTTCTTGCATATCGGACAGGTTCCAACTTTAGATTCCTGCTCCCTTGTTTCTATTGTCGCTTCTGCCAGCTCCTTTCCTATTTCTATTTCTTTTTCCTTGAAATGCCTCAAGATTTTTTTCAGATCTCTTTCAGCTCGCTTCAAAACCTGCTCCTTTGTTTCTTTTTTCTCGCGGATTTCCTCCATATCCTGCTCTAATTTGCGAGTCATCTCCTCATCAATAATTTCAGGACAATATTTCTTTAAAGTCTGAACTGTTTTTAAGCCGAGATTTGTGACTTGCAATGAAGTATCCATGATATAATTTCTTTGGTATAATGAATCTATGATTGCTGCCCTCGTCGCTTTTGTCCCTAAATTTCTGCTCTCCAGTTCTTTTATTATTGAAGCTGGCGTGTATCTTTTTGGAGGCTGCGTTTCTTTATCAAGCAAATTAAGTTTCTTAATTTTAATAACCTCACCTTCATTCAAATTTGGAAGCTTCTGCTCGTTGAATTTTGCGTATTTTCCGTAAAACTTGTGCCAACCCGGCTCTAGAATTCTTGCTCCTCTTGCTATGAAAGGCTCTTTCTTTATATCGAGCTCAACTGAGATTGATTCCCTCTTAGCTGGATCTGCAAACGTTGCTAATGTCCTGCGGACAATCAGATCATAAACTTTTCTCTCTCTTTCAGAAATCTTTTTTGGAATAATTCCTGTGGGCGCTATCGCTGGATGAGCTGGATCTGTTTTCTTTCCATTGTTCGGCTTCAATTCTTTCTTTGACAACAATTCATTGCAAAGAGCAGAATATTCTTCTTGAGCTGAAAGTTTTTGAATTACTAATCTTAAATTTATCTGAGCTGGAAATTGATTCGAGCTCGTTCTTGGGTATGAGATATATGCTTTTGTATACAAGCTCTGAGCTGTTGCAAGGGAATCCTTTGGAGAAATTTTGAATAATTTGTATGCTTCCAACTGCAACGAAGTAAGATCGAATGGATTTGGAGGAGCTTGATGCTGAACTCTCTTTGTTATCTTCTCTATTACTGCTGATTTTTCATTTTTTATTTTTTCAAATATTTTCTTGACTTCTTTCTCATCAGAGAATTTGTCTTTCTTGTGCTTTGAATAAATATCTCCTAATGCCTCTAGCTCCCAGAAAGGCTCTGGTTTGAATTTTTTTATTTCCAACTCTCTATCAGCTAAAATTTTCAATGTAGGACCTTGAACCCTCCCCGAAGATAAAATTTTAAAAGTGCTTGTTGCATTCTTTATAGACAAAGTCAAAGCTCTGCTTAGATTTATTCCGAAAAGCCAGTCAATAATATGACGAGTTTCTCCTGATTCTATCAATGGAAAATCCAAATGTTTTGAAGCATTATCATATGAATCAATTAATTCTTCTTTTGTCAGCGTTGAGAATTTCATCCTGCGTCCATCTTTTTTGTTTGCAATGAATCTAAGAATATTATAACCAATCAAGCTTCCTTCCAGATCATAATCACATGCAACAATGAAAGTATCGGCCCTTTCAGATAAGTTTGAAAGAACATCAACGTATTTCTTTGTAAAATCAGAAGCTTTATTTATTTCATAACTTGGCGCCCATTCTGTCTCAAAAACAGGATATGTCCAACCTTTCTTGTTTTTTTCGCGAAGATTAAATAGATGGCCGACAGCACAGCCGACGAAGATTTTTTTACCTTTATGGATGATTTCATAATAAGAAACTTTATTCTCACTTAATTTCTTAGGCTTTCCTTCAGACAATGCCTCGGCAATCTTTTGAGCTTGGCTTGGCTTCTCTGTTATGATCAATTCAACCATTATTGTTCTCCAAAATCTATATTATTCTAAAATAAACCTTTTTAAACTTAATTAGTATTACATTTGTATGCATCGCAGGGAATTTTTAAAAAGTGCTCGCGCCGGCCTAGTAGGATTATTATTGCCTGAAATTGCTTTCTCTGATGATAAAGTTACTGCCGGAAATCTATACTTGCTAAATTTATCAAAAGAAGTTAATCATAAACCGATTATTAAATCATTCGGTAGATCAATAAATTTGTATAGGAATATTAATATTGGTTTTGATGAAATCAATATTGTTAATTCTCCTCCTGAATGAAGGGGATTGGATTTATGTGTAATTTTTTATGATAATGAATATCAGATGAAACAACCACAAAATATGAGGATGGGGGGGGAATTCGGTCCAGATCCAGAAATGTTAAGACTCGAAACAAAAATTGATTATGATGATCTGACGATCCGGTCAAATTGTTGCTCTATTTATCCAAACGTATTAATTTCACGAGGATATCGTAGAAATTTTATTACTGTTTCTTCTCGATTAATCGCTCATGAATTAGGACATGCTTTTGCACAACCACATATCTATGATAATAATAAGTTTGAAGTTAATAATTCTTCTTTCTATATTATGGTTGGAAGATACATTAAAGGCGACTTTTTTCATGGAATAAATAAGAGAGGTGGAAAGATACAAAGAAGAAATACATATAAAAAAAATCAAATAGATATGCTTGGAATACCGGATTTTATAAATGCTGTAAAGGAAAAAGAATACGATTTAAACTTTGCAAATCAGATTAGGAATCTTCAATGGCAAAATGATATTTTCCTGTGTGATCTCACAACTCGAGAATCTTCCCCTTCCTACCAACATTAATGACGCGAGTTTTTCCAATTAATTCTTCTATGCCTTCTGCTTCGTGGACATGGCCGCATAATGCCAAGTCTGGCTGGAACTTTTCTATTGCATATCTAACTGCATCACTACCCGGGAAAAAATGAGTGAACTTTTCTATCAGGCTGCCGGATGGATGGACGTGTGTAACCATTATTTTTTTCCGTTTGTCCTCTATGGACTTATGGCCTTTCTCTAAAAAATTAAATATTTCTTCTTCTGATAATTGGAATAAGCCAATGTTTGCAGAGCCACATCCGAACATTCCAACCCGGTCTAAGTAGTAAGAATAGCCGTGCAAATTTACTAGCTTGTAACGTTCTGTTAGAAAATTTATAGTTGAAGTCGGCTCATGATTTCCGGGAATAATCCCAACTTTCAATCCTTTCTCCTTGAACGGGCCAATTATCCCTTCTGTCCTCGAATCATTAAGAGTCAAATCGCCACATAATAGAACAAAATCAACATTGGCTTTTTTAGCTTCCTCTGCTTTTGCTCTTACTAGGTTTATATCTCCGTGGATATCTGACAAAGCCATTATTTTCATATAAAATTATCTTTTTTTCGGCTTTTTAAAAGTTTCCGCACATCTTTCTGAACAAAACCTGAACTCATCTCCGTCAATTTCCTCTTCAATAAAATCCTCTTCTAACAACATCTTGCATTTAGCACATCTCGTTGCTCGATTTTGCTCTTCGTACCCTTCCATGAACCCTTCTTCTTCATTAGTGATCATGTCATCTTCTTCAGCGACTTCTCTTCCCTCTTCTGTGTAAATATCCTCCTCTCTGTCGCCGGATTCAATTTCCCTTTCAACTTGATCTTTTGATTTTCTTGCCATATTAATAAAGTTTTAAAACTGCAATCATTTTTTATTCTTTTCTATTTTTTTAAAGCCCAAATACTTTTGCAAAACAGCCGGAACTTTTATTTCTCCATTCTTTGTCTGATAATTTTCCATGATTGCAACTAAAGCCCTAGAGGTAGCGATTGCAGTATTATTCAAAGTATGAATTACTTCCTTATTTCCCTTCTTGTCTGATAATTTTATGTTTAAATCGCGAGCTTGAAAATCAGTGCAGTTGCTTAACGAGGTTACCTCTTCATACTGCTTTGTAGTCGGCCTGTAGACTTCTATGTCTTCTGACTTTGCCTTCCAGTTTCCTAAATCCCCAGAGCAGGATTCTATAATTCTATAGGGTAATTTTAATTTCTGGAATATCTGCTCTGTATTTTTCCTGAGCTCTTCATACATCTTCCACGAATCCTTTGGACTGCAGAAAATGAACTGCTCAACTTTGTTGAACTGATGTGTCCTCCACAAGCCTTTTTCATTTATTCCGTGGCTTCCAATTTCTTTCCTGAAGCACATCGAGTAAGAGAAATATTTTTTGGGAAGATTATCTTCTAAAAAATTTTTATTTGAATGCATCCCTAATAAAGAATGTTCTGCCGTAGGTATCATGTATAATTCCTCTGATTCAATCTTGTAAAGAGCTTTTTCAAATGCCTCTAAATCTCCGGCAGCGGCAGCAACCTTTTTGCTGATCATCAAGGGGGTTTCAATGTACTCATATTTTTTCGAGCTCATGAAATCAATCACGAATCTTATCAATGCATTGTTGAGCAGAGCTAACTTACCTTTCATGTAATAAAATCCATTTCCGGAGATTTCTGCTGAAGAATCAAAATCCAAAACATCTAGCTGCTCGCCGAGCTCAGCATGATTCTTGATTTGAAAATTAAACTTCGGAATTTTTCCAAATTTTTTAATGACTTTATTTTGAGTATGATCTTTTCCTTTCGGAACTGAAGAATGCATTAGATTTGGAATCTGCAAAATCTGCGAGCTCATCTCCAATTCGAGTTCGTGCTTCTTGTCTTCAAGATCTTTTATTTTCCCGGGAATTCCTTTTACTTCTTTTATAACTTGGGAGGCATCAACTTTTCTTTTTACTAAAGAGTTTATTTCCAATGACAATTTATTTCTTCTATGGCGTAGCTCTTCAGCTTCTTTTTTTAACTTCAATATTCTCGAGTAATCTTCTACAATTTTATCAACAAGAATTAGTTTGTTATCTTGATATTTTTTCTTGATATTTTCCTTGACTAATTTTGGATTTTCCTTTATAAATCGAATATCTAGCATGAGATAGCTAATTAAAAGGTTAATTTAAAACTTATGGTTAAGCTTATAAATTTTTAGAAACACTATTTTAGAATAAAGGGGTTGAGAAAGTTAAAATTTGAACGATAAGTATTTAAATATATATTAAAAAATAACTATTGGAGAGGTGAATAGGAGGGAGAATGTCCAAACTAAAAAAGGATATATTTGAGGTGTTTTTCAGGAGAAAGCCGGCCATGATATTGGTTGCGCTGAAAAAGAATTTAAGGAATAGATATGGAAGTATATTAGCAAAAGAAGTTGACTGCACTTATTCTCATACTGTCAAGATTTTGCAGGAGATGGAGAAAGCCGGATTGGTGGGATTTGAAAAACAAGGCAGAATAAAAGTAATACAATTAACAGATACTGGAACCAAGATCGCGGACCATATAGGAAGGATAAAAGACCTTCTTTAATTTTTTATTTTGCTGAAATGAAAGAGAATTTAGAATTAATGAAAGAATGTATTGAGGAAGCTAAAAAGATTTTAAATGAAAAAAGATTAGATTATACTCATTCAGATGTGATACAAGTTGCAATTGCTTTGTTTCATAAAATTGAGAAATAAAAAATAATCTTATTGACTTTCTAACCATTCAACAATATCATCGTCCTGATCTTTAGCTCCAATCACATCGAGCAGAACTGGAACAGAATCCTGACCTGAAATTTCTTTCAACAATTTTCTTTCTGATTTTTGAGCTGGAACTTCTATTTTTTTGTATTTTAATCCTGCTTTATCGAGCTCTTTTTCAGCTCGCTTGCAGTAAGGACAACCTTCCAACCTAAATAAAACTAATCTCTTTTCTGACATTTTTCAGATTTTCCCGAAATTTATTTTCCAGTTACCGAAATCATATCTTCATCGCAACAAGTCTTTTGCATCGACGAAGTTGACCCGCAGTATTTGCAAAGGTATATCACCATCTTTTATTTTTGAGATATATAACTTCTATATAAAGCTTGTTAGAAAAAAATTAAACAATTAAAATAAAAAAGAAAGGAGAGATTATCTTCTCCTTTTTGATGCTTTCTTTTTTCTTCCGCCTCTAGCCATCTTGGCCTCGCAAACGTTGCCTTTTCCATCGACATAATATAAATATCCGGACTTTCTTTTGACAACATTCTTTGCAATTACTTTGCCCATTTTATTCACCTCTCTTTCCCAGATTACTATCTGGATTAAAAGTGCAATGCTTCCAAAGTATATAAAATTATCGTCGAAAGTTAATAATTAGCCGACGGAGAAAATTAATAAAAAGGAAAATTATCTCTTTTAAACATGCTCATCACTTTTTCAATACCTTCGATAAAAATCGGCATTGTGCCTTGATACAAGTGCGCTTCCGGAGCAAATCTTTCTAAAGCAATTATAGAGTTCATTAAGTACCCTCTTAGCGGATTACGAATCCCCGCTTTCTCTCTCTTTTCTCCTAAAAGACAAATTGGATTTGAAACTATCATATAGTCAGCTATTTGAAAAAGACCATCTAATGACGAAGATAAATGAACTAAGGGATTGACTTTTTTATCTTCAGTTATTGATTTTAGAAATAATTCTGGATTTCCAACATCTCCTGGAGACACTTCCCCTTGTGAGCTTAAAACTTCTTCAAGATCGCTCAAATTTACTCTAGAAAAATTATCTATTGAATAATATAATAAATCATAAACTTTTGCAAAGATTTCACGTGCTTCTGGGTGATCTTGCAGTAACCTTTTTCCGACACTAATCTCATCAAGCAAAAACTTTAATGCTAATCCAGAAGGAGCAATTTTTCTAGATAAAGGCCTAAAATAGCCACTCTTTAAAGCACTTATATAATCAGAGTAATCCGTGCAAATTCCTTGATAATTTCTTCTTCTGGCATATAATTTAACAAGAAGTACATTTTATAAAACTTTCTATTTATTACTACTATCTAATAAGTAAAAATGGAAAGATTTAAATAGATAAATTATGATTTTTTAAGAATGGCAATAAGACAAAGAAGAGAGGATTATGTATCAAGAACATTAGATGATGCAGTAATCAGAGATGGATTGAGCGCGATATCAAGACTAAAAGATTCTGAAAGAAGATATGCTGTAATGGGGGGGATAGCAACACAAAGTTATCTTCCAACAATATGCAGAAGGCCTACAATTGATATTGATGTTTTAATTGAAGGTGTAACTAATCGAGAAGCATTTGTCAAGTTTGTCGAGCCTACTCAGGACTATTTTAGAGATAAAGGATATACAACCAGTTTTAATAGAAGAGAATTTTCATGGAACTTTTCAGCTAGATCGCCTTCAGATGAAGCAATCTTAATGGAATTTTCGAGATTCAGCCAGAGCTTCTATCCTGTAAAAAAAAGCTTGGTGGAAAGAGAATTAGATAACAGAAGAACTAAATTCATCGAGGGAAGAGAAGACTCTTACTGTGTACTTGCTCCCGAGGATATCGCTGTCCCCAAAATAGGAAGATTAATAACGGTTTTAGAAGAGAATCCTAATTTTGATAAATACATTGAGCCATTCACAAAACCAATGAGCACAGAGACAATAAGATATGCATTAAACAAGACAAGAGATGTAAAAGAGAGGGTTGCACTAACTCCTGAAGAAGTAAAAGATTTTCTTGCAGGCAGATTTATTTCCGACGCTTATGATGTAAGAATGCTTGGTGAGCAAGTTGGTTTTGATTCAGACTATTTCAATAAGGTTGTAGGCAGTTGGAAAGAAGTAGCAGCCCCTTCTGAAGCTAAATCTGTTGTCTGGAAAATCCTTCCATGGAAAGTAAAGGTTTCAACTAATTAAAGATAATATGAATTTTTTTCAATAACAATCTATATAAATAAATGATAATAAAATATTGCCAGCAAGAATGATAGAAAAACACGGAAGCATAGTCGATGCTGAAACAGCTGAAGAATTATTTTCTAATCTTGAAAAAATGATTGGAATAAACATTAATCTGCGAATGATAAGCTATGATGTCACGGATGAAGGCGAGGTTGTTTTTCCAGAAAATTACTCCGGAATGCTTATTGATGTTACAGATTATTCTAATGGAACTCCCGATCTTGCATTAAACCTTGATAGATATTCTGAGATTTGCTTTGGCAATCTTAATTTCATGAAAGGGAGAAGATATGGAATTGCAAGAATAAGCAAAAGAAAAGGAAGAGTAATTTATTTAGATCCTGATGCTGATAAAGAATGGCAAAGACTAATTAATGAATCTAAAAGACACAAATAATTTCTGAAAAAATTTAACAGCCGATGCTGCACACTTTCTTTTTAGAAAAAAGAAATCGTTTCCAAAAAAAAACTATTTTTCCTTGTTAGAAGTTAATTTTCCCCCAGCAAGAATAAAATTTTATCCAATTTTTTATTAATCTCATCCAAGCCTTTTGAAGAAGAATGATTTTTATTTTCCGATATTAGGCTTTTGTTACTTCTGAAGCAATCCTCGCAATAAATTGGCTTGCCAGCAGCTGGCCTGAAGGGAACTTCACAGCGTTTACCGCAAGCATCACAAGTTGCAGTGTGCTTGTCTTGGTGTTCGGAATTTCTCTGTCTAAAATTCTTTCTTGAAGAAAACTTGTCTGAATTTCTTCTATTTGGAGATTTTCTTCCTGAATCGTTTCTACTTGGCCTTCTGGAACTCCTTCTTCCCCTGCCTTCATAATCTTCAAAATTAAAATCTTTCATGATTATTAATCCTTAAAATCCGTTTATAAGATTATGCCTAACTGCTGACGCTGATGGACAACTTTTGGTTTTCCATGAGCCTTTTCCTCGCATTGTTCAAAATAATTTAAGTGATTTAAGGTCACAAAATGTGACCTTAAACCATTATCACTTGGTATTACAATTTGTAACGTCAAGTTTTTATATTTAATTTCATTTAATTGTATTCTCAATTTATTATTGCTTTTTCTTTCTTTTCCCCTAGGATTGTGTTAAGTTAAGTAATGGTTACTCACCATTACTTAACTTAACACAATCTGTTTTTTATACACATCGTGTGTATCTGAAATTTAAAAAGGAAGATTTATAAATAACTTGTTATTACTTGTTATAACTTAGATGAAAATTATCTATAGCAAACATGCAAATGATAAAAGGATTTTATATGCTTTCACAAAAGAGCAAATCGAAAGAGCAGTTAAGCTTGGAGCAACCACAAAACAAACAGACGGCTACTTGGCTTCATATAAGGAGTTAAGAATTGCATATAAAAAATTAGATAAAAAGATTTATTATATAAAAACAATTTATGTCGGCTAAATGAAATTAAATAAATGTCCTGAATGCAGGGGGAAAATTGAAGAGAAAAATATAGATTATATCCTGCTTGGAGTTAATCTTGGGAAATTTCCCACCATGATCTGCAGCAGATGTAGAGAGCAATTTTATGAAGATTCTGTTTTAGATAAAATAGACAAGTCTGCAAAAGAAAAAGGATTATGGGGATTAGAACATAAGACTAAATTAAACCTTGTTGGGAATAGCTTAGCAGTCAGATTGAGCAAAAATCAAATAGAATTTGGAAAATTAAAAAAGGGGGAGGAAGTCATTGTTTATCCAGAGTCTAAAAATAAATTTATAATTGAAGTTACTGGTTTTAAAAAATCCTGACCGTCAAAATGGCTTTTAAAAGACAATAATGAATATAAACAAATTCGAAATTGAAAAATAATGGTTAAGCTCTATGGTGCGATTACCCAATTAATTTTTCTTGAAACTAATTTTATTTCTGTAAGAGAAAGAATTGAAGGACTAATACCAACTCCTGAAATGCTAAAAGAGATCTCTTTATTTCCTGGAGGATCTAAAATAGGACTTGAATATCTTTCTGAGAGAGATGAGCTCGAAGTAAGAGCAGACCTTACAAAATTATCAAAAGAAAAACATTTGAAAAGAGCAAAGATATATCCTGAAGCGTCATTTCGTTACTGGGATTTCTTAACAGGATTTTGCATTCAAAATGGACATGAAGTTGTGTTCATAGAAGACAAAGAAATTTGCTTGAAACAAAATGAAGTTTCGATAGAAGGGCAGGCAAAAAACAGAAAAAACAAAAAGTTTTCAGAAAAAACACTTGAATTAAAAGCCGGATTAAACTCAGATGAGAAAGTCTTCATGCAAGTTGTGCGAGCTAATGACGAAAATTATTATGCAAATCTTTTATCAAGAAAAATTAACGAGATTGAAAGAGCTGATGCCATGCTGAGAAAAATAAAATCAAAAGAATTAGATGCTGTTGTTGTCGCCAGCAGTTATAGTGATTTATGGATATCAAATGCTGAAAAAATAAAAGAAGAACATGGAATATGTTTTGATCCTTATTGCGCTGAAAGAACTGAAGAAGAAACAAGAATTAGATTCGTAAGAGATGCTCAACCGGAGCAATGTGTTTCTTCAAGAAGAGAAAGCATGGAAAGAGCATTAAGATTTATGGAAGAGGGCAGAATAATTAGGAATAGAAAACCGGATTATGTTGGGAGCTGGGAGCTCGTCGATTCTCCTTCTGAAGGATATTTTGAAATGTTTATTAATGAAAAAAATGGAGAGAATATTAAAGGAAATATTGAAGATTGCTTAGGATCCGCTACTTTTACTGGGAGAATTAATGATAAGGAAATTGGATTTGCTAAAAGATATTCGAGAAATTCTTCTGAAGATGCAGTAAAAGGAGTTATCCCATATAAAGGAAGAAAAACAAAGGGAGGGTTTCATGGATTTTATATGCTTCCTAATGGGATCGGCAGACCATTCTATCTAACTAAATCTGAAAAAGTAAATCCGCTCGAAATATCAAGACAATGGTTTTCATCGACTAAAGAGATAAATGAGCAGGAATTGTTCCATGAATTATTTGATAAGATTTTTTGAATCGAAATTAATCATTATATTTTATATCCCCCTGCGGAAATATACTTTCAATTAAATCTTCAGTTTTCATCTTCTAAATCCCCCAAAAGACTTCCAATTCCTTTAAATTGTTCTTTTGATAAATTAACATACGTTTTTGTTGTTTCTAAATTTGAGTGCCCCATCATACCTTGAACACGAACTATATCTATCCCTTTTTCGACTAAGTGGGTGCCAAATGCATGTCTAAATATGTGAGAATGAACCCTTTTTATTATTCCTGCTTTTTCTGCTAATTTTTTTATGATTAATTGGAAGGATCTAGTAGTGTAGGGTGTTTCATTTGATTTAGAAAATAAAAATTTAGATGGCAATTTTTTGGTTTTTATATAAGAATCAATACTTTCTACTAAAGGGATATCTAAATGGATTACCCTGTCTTTATTTCCTTTGCCGGATCTGACAATCCCCACCATCCTGGAAGTATCTAAATCTTCTAATTTGAGATTAACTGCTTCCGAAACTCTTAATCCGCAGGAATACATTATCTGGACTATTAATTTATCTCTTAAGTTATCAGCTGCATCAATTATTCTTTTTACTTCTTGTTTTGTTAATACTGAAGGAAGTTTTTTACCTACTTTCTTAACTCTAATCTTGCTTACCGTATATTTTTCTAACATTTTTTCATAATAGAAAGAAATTGCTGATCTTGCAAGGTTTAAACTAGAGCCAGAGTAGTTTTTTTCTATGCTTAAATATTCTAAGAATCTCTTAATATCTTCAAATAGAATTCTTGAGTGAATTTTTCCAGTGAAATTGAATAACTCATTAAGGTAAGTTAGATAAGAATTGATTGTTCTGGGGCTATGGCCAAGTAGTTTTAGTTCACGTTCTACTTTTTCTATCATCTCATCGTTTTTCATCTAATTAGCATTAGACGAACTTCTTTATATATCTTGTTGTTTGGGCTTGTAATGGCAAAATACGAAATTGGACTATAATAAAATCTAATTGATTGAAAGTTGTTAGAATTGATTAAAAACTGTATCTAATAAATATTTTAAGAATTGATTAAAAGTTTTTGTTATTTTATAAGTCTAACTCAGGATGAGGAAAAACTTCAACTTCAGAGGTTTCTTCTATCACTTCTGGATCTCCAAGAAGATATGTTAACGGGAAACCAAATGTGGCTCTTTCCTCCTCAAAAGATA
>JACOZQ010000027.1 GCA_016181275.1 Candidatus Woesearchaeota archaeon
GGAATTCCAGGTGTTGCAAATCTTAATTTGTCCATTCTGATTTAAAAAATGGGAGATTATATAAAATTAATTAATAAAGATATTGACATGTTAAATCAATTAATAAAGGAAATAAATTCAAAAGCAAATGATAAAAAAGCAAAAATCTATGCTCGGTTTTTTAAAACTGGAAAGGGAGAATATGGAGAAGGAGATGTTTTCATCGGATTGACGGTTCCAGAGCAAAGAAATCTAGCTGAGGAGTATATTGATTTAAATTTTACAGATATTAAAAAACTTCTTGAAAATAAAATTCATGAATATAGATTGATAGGATTATTTATTCTGGTTTACAAATATCAGAGGAATGAAAATAAAAAAGAGATCTTTGATTTTTATTTGAAAAATATTTATGCTTCAAACAACTGGGACTTGATTGATTGTGTAGCAGACAAGATAATTGGGAAATATTTGATTGATAAAGACAAAAAAATTCTGTATGACTTTGCCAGCTCAAATAATTTATGGAAAAAAAGAATTTCAATTATTTCAACTTTTGAGTTCATAAAAAATAACGAATTTGAGGATGCATTGAAAATTTCTGAAATTTTATTGAAAGACAAACATGATTTAATACATAAAGCAGTTGGCTGGATGTTAAGAGAAGTAGGAAAAAGAAATCAGAATTTGCTGGAAAATTTTCTGAAAAAAAAATATAAGGAAATGCCGAGGACAATGCTGAGATATGCAATAGAAAAATTTGATGAAAATAAAAAGAATTATTATATGAGCAAAAAATAAATTCACCAGGTGAAATATCCCATAATTGCCAGGACAATTATTCCTGCAATAGAAATAGCAACTCCTGATTTTATCATGTCTTTTACTCTAATATATCCAGTAGAATGAGCTAATGCAGATGGAGGGGTTCCCATTGGAAAAATAAAGTCCAAGCTTACTCCTATCGCTGAAGCTACAACCAGATTAGTCATATCAACTTTCAGCAGGACAGCTAAAGAAGTGATAATAGGGATTATGACAGAAGAAGCTGCTGTATTGCTCAAAAAACTTGTCATAAAAACCCCGATAATCCCCAGTATTAAAAGAACAAAGAAATATGGTTGGTTTTTCATAAAATTTCCAAGGAAGGATGAAAAAATATCATCCAGCCCAGAAATATCAATTGCCATTCCAAGAGCAATCCCCCCTCCAATAAGGATGAGTGCATTCCAGTCAACTTTATTGAAATCTTTTTCATCAAGCAAATTAAATATATAAAGCAAAGCTATTGGCACCAAAGCAATTACACTGCTATGTATTCCGTGAATGAATTCAGTTATCCATAAGAGTATAGTAATGATTAGTATTGAGATAACTTTCTTCTGCTGAGATGTAAAAATTAGATCATATCTCTTCATTTTGAGCTTGTTTTTTTCAGGCTTAAATAAATAATAAAGAATTATCCAGCAGACAAAAATCATTATTATCATAAAAGGAAAACCTCTGACAAACCATTCCAAAAATCCAAAAGAAACGCCGTTTTCTGATAAAAATTTTTGAGTAATTACATTTGGGGTGCTTCCTATTAAAGTTCCAATCCCACCTATTGTCGAGCCGTATGCAACAGCTAGTACCATTGATTTGCCAAAGTTTGATTTCAAAGGATATAATTTATTATCATGCAGGACTACAAGTGCAATTGGAATTGTCAAAGCAGCTGCAGCAGAATTGCTTATCCACATTGATAAAAAAGCAGTAACTAAAATCATTCCTAATAAAATCATTTTAGCAGAAGAATTAAATTTTCCCAGCAGCTTGTGGGCCAGGTATTCATCGAGCTTATGCTTTCTCATTGCAACAGCTAAAATAAATCCACCTAATACCAGCACAACAACTTTGTCAAAGAACTGAGCAAAAATTCTATCTGCTGGAAACTTACCAAAAGCGATTAGTAGAAGAGCAACAATAATAGCAGTTACATGAAGAGGAATTACTTCACTTATCCATAAAATCATCGCTAAAACAGCGATAGCAATAGTTGCCTTAGCCTGATGCTCCAATCCAAATGGAATAAAATAAATTCCTATAAAGACAATGAATGCAAGAAAGAAAATTAACAATCTGTTATTTTTCACAAAACCAACCTCTCTTCTTGAAATATTATTTCTACTTAATAACTTTTCTATAAACAGAATTTCTACACTTTTTTACGGATTCATTTTTATAAAAAAATGGGAGCCTAAATTATTTCTTTTCAAACTTAATTTTCTTTCTGAAAGAAAAGTAAGAAGCTGGAATGATTAAAAAATAATATATATTTTATATCCATAGACTATTTAAATAAAAAGCTCTTATTAAACAATATGAAAACTGTGCTGAATGAAATCGTTCCAAGCAAAGAGGAGGAAAAGATTTTGAAGAAGGCAGCCGAGCATTTCATTAAAAAATTAAACGCGGGATTAAAAAATGCAAAAGCAATTCTCGGAGGCTCGGTTGCAAAAGATACTTTTCTAAAAGGTAGCTATGACATTGATATCTTTGTTCAGTTCAATAAAGAGCTCTACAAGAATAAAGATATATCAGAAATACTGCATGAGAAATTAAAAAAAGTTTATAAATCAGCTGCAAAAATCTCTGGACTGCATAAAATCCATGGCTCTCGGGATTATTTTCAAGTAATACAAGATCCATTTACATTTGAAGTTATACCCATCTTAAAAATAAAAAAAGCAGATGAAGCAAAAAACATAACTGATATCTCGCCATTGCATACATATTGGGTGAAGAAACACGGGAAAAGTTTGAGAGATGAAATTAGATTAGCAAAAGCGTTCTGCAAAGCGAACAAGTTGTATGGAGCTGAATCTTATATTAGGGGATTTTCAGGATACACTTTAGAAATTTTAGTTATAGCACATAGCTCATTTAACAATTTGATGAAGGCAGCATCTCTCTGGAAATCGGGGATGAAAATAGATGTAAAGAAACATGGAGTTAAGGAATTAAACAAGTCAAAAATTTCTCCATTGATTGTAATAGACCCAGTTCAGCAGGACAGAAACACCGCAGCAGCATTGTCAGAAAAAAAGTTCAATGAATTTATCAAGCTTGCAAAAAAATTCTTGCATAATCCCTCAACAGGATATTTCACAAAGGAAAAATTCGATTTGGATAAAATAAAATCAGCAGCAATTCTTCGAGTTCTGCCATTGAAAGGAAAAGAAGATATTGTAGGAGCTAAATTAATAAAGTGCATGGAATATATTCATAAAAAATTAAGAGAAGAGGAATATGAAATACAAAATCATGATTGGCACTGGGATAATGAAGCATATTTCTGGTACTTTGTAAAAAATAAAAATTTGCCAGACAAAAAAAAGCATTATGGTCCTCCGATAAAAGAAAGCAAGCACTTGCAGGTTTTCAAGAAAAGATATTCCCATTATCCGATGAAGGAAGATGGAGCCCGCGTTTATGTGGAATTAAAAAGAAAGCACACAAATGTAAACCAATTCTTAAATGAGCTGATAAAAAAAGATTCTTACATAAAAGAAAAGGTCAGAGAGATAAAAATCCTGTAAAAGTATCCAATTTATTTTTAAGCTAACAGCTCAATCTCTTTTAATGAATTATTTTTAGCCAAAATCCAATCCATCTTGATTAAGTTACTAACAAATAGATTATCTAAATTAAGTTTATAATAATCTGATTTTCCAATCGCCTTGGTTTTTACGACTATTCTTGACTTAACCAAACTAGGAAAAAATTTTTTAATGGAGTTATAACTTACATTGCTTTCTCTTGCTATTTCAGTCATCGGATAATCAAAGAAATGACTATCTATAAGAAAATCAAATATCCTTAACTGAGGGGTATCACCAAATTGCATCAAAAATAATGATTTATTTTTTTTAGTTTCCATTTTAGTAATTTTAGCGATTATACACATTTATATACCCTATCTTAAAGGTGCAATCAAATAATATAAAAATAAAAGAAAGTTTTATAAATATTAGTCTAGATTATAGTCTATACTAAAAAATGTATTAAATGATATCATAAAATAAGATGAAAAAAATAGGTTTGAATATTGTAATAGAAAGAGAAAAGATTTCTAATAATGATATTTTCATTGCAACAAGTCCAGACATAAATGTTTTTGCAGAAGGTAAAACAGTAGATGAAGCGGTTAGCAAATTTATTGAGGGAGCAAGATTTCATTTAGATAATTTTCCAGAAGAAAAAGAAAACCTTGTTCAAACAGAAGAAAATAGATTTGAAATGCCAATGATAACAAAAATATTTTTATAAAAATTCATTGGGTGGTATTCCTGTTTTTGAAGCAATTTTCTTATAAACCCCAATTGTAGTCAATGGAAGAACAACAGTAACGTGAATCTCACCATTTGAAAGAGAAACATGGCTTCCTTTTCTGCTTTTAATCTCAAATCCATGTTTAACAAGCACCTTAAGAATATCTTTTCCTTTGATAACTTTTGGAAATTTCATAAAGATTAAAAATCATAGGATTATAAAAATTTAATGGAAGGAAAGGCAAATGGAAAACTTGTTGTCCGTCAACGCAGTGGTTAAGATTAATTTTAAAAAAAGCAGAGCTCCAGAAGGAAAAAAGAGGTGATTAAAACCTTCCGAAGCCCAATCTCATCACAAATCAGAGACAATAAAGAAATAATACTAATTCAAAAAAGGTTATATATAAATCTTTTCCATAAAGTTTATAAATACCTTGATTTTCAATAAGATAGGTTTCTATGATAGAGATGGAAGAAAACTATAAGAAAACAGGCACGACCACTATAGGTTTAAAGTGCAGAAATGGAGTTGTATTGGCAGCGGACAAGAGAGCTGGTGCTGGAATTATAGTCGATAAAAGGGCTCAGAAAGTCTATAAAATAACTGATTATATAGCATTGACAATGGCAGGAACAGCTTCAGACGCTCAATTGATTACAAAATTAATAACAGCAGAGCTGAAATTGATGGAGATAAGAAAAGACAGGCCTGTTTCGGTAAAAGAAGCAGCTAACTTGTTATCTGGAATTGTTTATCAAAATATAAGAAGGCCATCTATGATACCAGGAATTTCACATTTTATTCTGGCAGGAAAAGACTCGAAAGGATTTCATATCTTTGATGTCTATCCAGATGGCAGCTTGTCAGAATGCTCTGACTTTTTATCTTCAGGATCTGGCTCAGTGATGGCGTATGGTGTATTGGAGACATTGTATACAGAAAACATGTCAATAGAAGAGGGGATAAAATTAGCTGTAAAAGGAATAAACGCGGCAATCCAGAGAGATATGAACTCAGGAGATGGAATTGATGTCATTACAATTACAGATACTGGAGTAAAAACAGCTTTGACAAAAGAGATACAAAATAAAATTGAAATTTAAAATAAAATCAAATAAATTAAATTTTGGGCTTGTGGTTTAAATGTTTCTGAAAAAATGGTAGACATATTAAAAGAGATACTTAAGGATATTCCAAAGGATGTGGAAATTTCAATTGCTTTGTTTGAAGCAGCCAATATAGTCCTCTATACAAAAAATCGCGAGTTCTTTTTGGACAATAATGGAGTAATCAAAGATATAGTAAACAAAATAAAAAAGAGAATTGAAGTACGCATTGATCCTAGCATGACAGTTGATCAAGAAGATGCAAAAAAAGAAATAGAAAAAATTTTGAAAGACGAAGCAGGCCAGATAAATATTATTTTTGATTCCCAAAGAAGCCAGGTTGTTATAGAAGCTGAAAAGCCAGGGCTAGTTATAGGAAAATCAGGAGAGGTCTTGAGGGAGATAAAGCACAAAACTTTATGGACACCATTAGTAAAAAGAATTCCTGCAATAAGGTCGAAATTAATTGAAAACGTTCGCCAGGTATTATATGAAAATAATGATTATAGAAGAAATTTTTTGCACAAAATCGGGGAAAGGATATATGCAAACTGGGTAAATGAAAAAAAAGAGGGTTGGATTCGTGTTTCATTTTTGGGAGGAGCTCGTCAAGTTGGGAGATCTTGTTTGTATTTGCAAACTCAAGAATCCCGCGTCTTGCTCGACTGCGGAGTGAATATAGCAGCTTCTGGAAAAGATGCATATCCCTACTTTGAAACACCTGAATTCAATATTAATGCATTAGATGCAGTCATAATCTCTCATCCTCATTTAGATCATTGCGGTTTAGTTCCATTGCTTTTTAAAATGGGATATCGCGGCCCAGTGTATTGGACAGCACCAACAAAAGATATTGCAGCCCTGTTATGCTTGGATTATATAAGTGTTGCATTCAAAGAAGCGAAGAAAGCGATCTTTTCAGCAACAGATGTAAAAGAGATGGTAAAGCATTCTGTATGGCTGGATTATGAGGAAGTTTGTGATATAACTCCAGATATTAGGATTACATTTTACAATGCAGGCCATACATTAGGATCTGCCATGGTCCATATGCACATTGGAAATGGTTTGCATAATTTTCTTTATTCAGGAGATACTAAGTATGCTCGCACCAAGTTATTAGAGCCGGCTGTAACAAAATTTCCAAGATTAGAGACAATGACTTTGGAATCAACTTATGGAGGGAAAGATAATGTGCAGCCTTCAAGAGAGGAATGCGAGAAGCAGCTAGTTGATGTAATAAAAAACACAATAGAAAGAAAAGGAAAAATACTGATTCCTGTTTTGGGAGTTGGAAGAGCTCAAGAAGTCATGCTAATAGTTGAAGAATTAATAAGAAAAAATATAATTCCAGAAATTCCTGTTTTCATTCAGGGCATGGTGTGGGATGTTACAGCAATCCATACAGCATATCCTGATTTTCTCAACAATCAAGTTAAGAAAGCAATCTTTCATCAAGATAATAATCCTTTTTTATCAAAGATATTTAAGCAGATAGGATCTGGAAAAGAGAGGCAGCAGGTAATTGAGGAAACCGGATCTTGCATTATTCTTGCAACCTCCGGCATGCTTACGGGAGGAGCAAGCGTAGAATACTTTAGAGAATTAGCGGATAATCCAAGAAATTCTTTAGTATTTGTCTCATATCAAGGAGAAGGAAGCTTGGGAAGAAGAATCCAATCCGGAGAAAAAGAATTCTTGATGGACGCTCCTGAAGGAAGAAAAGAAAATGTCTCAGTGAAGATGGAAGTCCATACAATTGAAGGTTTGTCAGGGCATTCATCAAGAAATGAGCTGACTCGTTTTGTTTATAATTTAGAGCCAAGGCCGAAAAAAATAATTATTGTCCATGGAGAATCTTCCCGCTGCTTGGATTTGGCTTCGACACTGCACAAATTAAACAAAGTAGAAACAACCGCGCCGAAAAATCTGGAAGCAGTAAGAATAAGGTAATTAATCAAGTTCTGGTTTATGAGGTCTTCCCATCCTAACCAACATTGCACAACCATTTAAAGCTTGATACCAATCACCTTCTTGGCTTCCAGTATGGGAATGATATGCCCAGTTCTCCAAGCGCTCTTTAAATAATCTTAAATAATCTAAGGAATTTAATTTTACATTAGGATATTGATTTCTAAACAAAGGAGACTCTTGTTGCCATACTTCATGTGCAATAATAAAACCCATAACATAGCTTTCTGAATGATAAGGAGGGTCTTCTGGATAGGCTATTTTTGCAACCGCAATAATATCATTAAGAATCCCCGTTAAACTTGGGTCATTACGGACAGCTTCTGATAGACTATAATGTGTAACCATATTCTTTTCTAGATTTTATGAATTTAAATATATTATTATATGATAATAGGTATGTTTTACTTGATAAAAACTTTATTTTTTTCCTCTAATAATTTTACAATAGCAGAAAAATCCTTATCGCCAAGTTTATCTTTCATAGCTTCATCAAAGATTTTTATTGTTTCTTTGCTTAACGGCAGGTTTAATTTCAATTCTTTAATCTCTTTCTCAGCCAATTTCAAGTCTTTATGCATTAAGTTCAATAAAAAATGAGGATTAAAATCTCTTTTTCTTATATAGGGAAGTTTAAAATTCCCCACACCATTGTTAGCAGCAGAGTTCTGCATTACATCCAATATCACATCTAGCTCAAGTCCTTGTTTTAAAGAAAATACAATTCCTTCCAGATAGCTTTGTAAAATATTAGATTGTGTAAGATTCAATGCATGTTTTAATCTTTGCCCATTGCCGGATTTCCCGCAGTAAACAGCTTTCTTCCCCATGGCATCAAACTTTTCATTCAGCTCGTCAAATATTTTCTTATCGCCGCCAACCATGAATAATAAATTACCAGATTCAGAGCCTAGCTTAGAGCCAGTTATAGGTGCATCCAAGAATTTGACTTTTTTCTTTTCGCATTTGTCTTTAAGCTCTTTAGTTAATTCCAATGAAGTTGTACTAGTATCTACAAATATGTTTCCAGCTTTAAAATTAATTTTAGAAAATAATTCTCTAACAGCTTGATCATTTGAAACGCACATAAAGAAAACATCAGCTTCTAATTTCTCAATTTTAGTATAATAAGCTCCTTCAATTTTTTTAAAAGTCCTATTGAAGAATTTAACATAAAATCCTTTTTTAACAAGATTAGTTATCATGCCAGAACCCATTGTTCCAGCTCCGATGAACCCAATCTTGTGTTTCATAAAAGTAAATCAATTAAAAGATTATTTAAAGTTTTGTGTAAATTATTCTAAATTAAGATCGCCTTCTTCATTAAATAAATCATCAAGAGAATCTTTTTCTCCAATCAAGGTTTTATCTCCTTCACTATCCCGATATATAATAGATACACCGCTATCTGGATTATCTACCAATATCATAAACTAAGATTCCAAAGAGAATCATATCTCTAAGAACTCTTGAAGGATGTGCTCCATGACGTTCAGCTATCTCTTCAACACGCTTATACGATTCAAGAGAAAGAAGCGGTCCTTGTCTTTTTTCAACATTTAAATATCTCGAAAATAATCGGATAAATACCTTCTTAAATTGAACATTTTATCTCGCGCTGTCAGCCTGTCTTTCGAGCTCAAGCTTTTTTGCAATCGCAGTGCTCTGCATGTTCAAACTATAAGCGTTTATTATTTCGTCAGCAAGCGCATGGAATGCTTTTTTCTTTTTATTAAAAGATGCAGCATAAGCTCCCTGCACCATGTTTCTCAAAGCCAAATCAATCCTTCTTTGAGGTGAGCATTCGACAGCTTTTGGATATCTTGCTCCGCCATATTCTATTGCAGTTATCTCCTCTCTCGGAGCTGCATTCTCGACAGCTTTTACAAAGACTTCAACAGGATTCTTTTTGGTTCTTTCCTCAACTAATTTTAGAGTCTTAAAAATCAAGTTATAATGTTTTACTTTTTTTCCAGTGTTATGCCCGGAAGTATATTTATGCTTTTTACCTCTATGCCCTGGAATGTTTAATTTGTTCATCAATCTCTCGATAATTGTATAATGACTCTTATGGAATTTTATTTTCACATTTCTCCCTGAGCTCATAGGAACCAAAACTTGGTTTAAATTAATATATCTCTGAATTCCAGGATCAGAAACCTTTATTCCAGAAATATCCCAGGTATCAAACAACTTCATAATTAGCAATGACCTCCCTTCCATAATTAGTTAATCCATCACGATTGATAATTCCAGCTCCAGTTAAAGCATTTCCTAATTCAAAATCCTCTTGAAAATATTTTTCATAATCAAAACCAGAAACATTCTTTAATCCCAGCAACAATTTCTCACCAGAAGGCGTTGACAAATGCTCATTTGCTCTATCCAGAAAGATTTTTTCTGAAACATCCAAAATCCCGCCAGTAGTAACTCTTGCTTTCAGTTTCATCTTCTTCCTTTTTCTATTTTTCCTCTTATTAAAGCATTAAGACTTTGATCATTAACTTTTATAACCTGCCATCTAACTCCGGGAATATCTCCCTTAGCTCTTCCCATTTTTCCGCCAATGCATTCAACAATAACTTCATCGTGCTCATTAACAAATTTCTGTGCATTATCTCTCGGCAGGAAAGCAGTTATTTTCTTTCCATTTTTAGTCAGTTGAACTTTAGCGCATTTTCTCATGGCAGAATTAGGCTGCTTGGCTTCGATTTGAACCTTGCTTAGGACAATGGCTTTTGCCTGGCTGCTTCCCCTCAAGGGATCAGACTTCATCTTCAACCTGTAAAGCTTTCTCTTGAAGGCCTTGTCTTTTAATCTTCCTAAATTTCTTCTTCTCTTCAGCTTGTTTCCAGCTCCAAATCCATTAGGTTTATGTCCCATTTTATCTTCGATTGTTGATTTTTATTTAATTTTTATCTCGTTAATATTAAAATATCTTGAAACAACTCTTTTTAAATCTATCAAACCAGACCTGCTCCTGCCGATTAATAAACCTTTCGTTTTGCTGTCCTTGCATGATATAATTAAATTAGAATCTTGATTTTCAATCTTGTCAACTTTCAATGGATGAAGGTAATTTTTCACAAACTCATTTATATCGTCGTCAAAGCCAATGACTTTTATCCTTTTCTTCAGCATGTTTTGAATTTTTTTGATTTTCACGCCGTTAGAGCCTATTAATTTGCTCATATCACTTTTTGAGACAACGCAGCAAAGAATTCCATTTAGCATAAAAAGATCTTTGACTTTTACCCTGCTTAAAGTCTCGATTAGAGCAATATACTTTATCGAATCAGCATCGTATGTTATTTTCATTTACTCAAGCCTATCACAGAAATAGAAAACGGTTTTTTGCAAACAACGCCTATTTCATCATTAGTCTCTTCCAATTCAACTAATTCTATTCTTTTTTCAAATGTTTTTATTGTGTCTTTGACATCCCGCCTGCAGTTCTTTGAAAGGTAAATTCTCTGCAGCATATCATTCTTCAATAATTTCAAATTCCTATCAGAGCCGAAAATTAATTTTTCCCTGTTGTTCAGCAAGTCATTTCTTAGTTTTTCCATGCAAAATCAGTGTAAAAAACACTTTTTAAAACTTATTATTTTTCAATCGCTCCGCTCTCACATTTTCTTTTAAAAAAAGAAATCGTGGCCAAAGAAAAAGATTAGTTTTAGTCATTGAATTTATTTTTCCATAAAATGGGGTGGGCTCCAATCGAGGAAAGGCAAATGGAAAACGCAGTTGTCCATCAACAAACAAGTCAGAATTTATTTCTCTTTTTTATTCAAGCCGTTTACAACTAATTTTGGAAGTCCAGTGCCGAGAGGAACAGGCTGATTTAAAATAACGTTTTCAATTACTGAATTCAAATAATCCTCTTCTCCAGTCAAAGCAGCTCCAATCAAATGCCTCATCGGGGTTTCAAAGCTGGCTCTTGCTAAAACAGATTCTTTCTCTCCTGTTATTCCACTTCTTGTAATTCCTTTTACGCTTCCATTTGCAGTCATCACGTCAGCAATCAGCATTATATGCCTTATATTTATATCAAGACCTTGATTTTGTATAACTTTGCTTGCTTCATTTATTATAGCTTGCCGAGTAGCTTCAATTCCAAAAACACTGAGGATTTCATGAATATCATTTGTTGTCGTCCTGAATGTGTCAACTTCTTTTACTTTTAAAATTTCTTTCAAGTTGCTCCCGGAGGTTAGTATTATGAATTCGCCTTCTCTTTTTACAGGAAGAACATAACTTACTCCTTTGACTCCTTTTATGAAAACATTTTTTGCTTTCTCCTTCAGCATGTATAGTTCATTCAAGTCAGTTTCTTTTCCTTTTAATGTAATTCCATCTTTATTATCCCTTATCTGAATTCCTTTTAAAGAATCTTTAAGAACTTTCATCAAGCTGAGCTCTGTCATGCCGATGTCTTTTAATTTATTTTTATCAATGCTTATTTTTACATTCATGTTTGATATGTCGATAGCAAATTCAGTTGCAATGTCAGCAAGAATATTCTCTTTGATTTGGCTGGCAATTTTTCTTACCTTAGCAGCATCTTTTGAAAATTCCTCATTCAAATAAACTTCCATGCTCGGAGTCTTTATTGATTTGCTCGCATCAAATATTTCTATTAATCTTGGAAGTCCAGATGTGACCTGCATCTCTGAAACTCCTGCAAAGTGCTTAACATTTAATGTATTATGTGTTATAATGCCGTCAAAAGTTGTAAAGGTTTCTAATCCAGGAACAGATAAATCATAAACAAATTTATCATTATCTATATATTGAACTTCTTTTATTTCATCCCAAATAATATCCGAATTAAACATTCTTCTCATAGTTTTCAATTCTTCAGAAATATCAATTTTCTTTTCTTCAGCTAATAATTCAAACTTTTTAATATATCTATATAATGCAGTTCTTCCTATCTTTTGTCTTTTAGTGAAATTATTAATATATCTTGTTGGCATTCCAATTCTTTGAGCAGTTGTTTTGAATAAATCTCCAAATCCTGAAACCATATCCGTAAAATCTTGCGAACTCTCATTCCAATAATTTCTTGAAAGTTCGGCCAACTTTTCCAAAGCCATTCTTTTTTTGTCAATATCACTTCCTACAAATTGTAAAAATAAAGGAGCATATTTATAAGGAACCAATAGCCAAAATTGTCCTTTCTTATCTTTTACTTTATAAGAAAATATTTTGAATCTGTTTAATAATAAAGCAATGCCATCTATTAATTCCTTAGAATTGCTGCTTACTCTTATCATTTTTCTACTCACGGTAAAATTAGCATCTCCATCAAAATATCCTCTCAGTAATCCAGAAACAAAGCCTTCTTCAGAAGAATAGGCAAATTCTGGAACTTTCTTGTTTCTTGAGCCTGAATTACATATTGAAATTACAAATTTGGAAAGTAATGAAGAAGAAATTTTTAAGTCTCTGCTCAATGCAAATCCCCTTGAATTTATTTCCTCTTTACAATCTAATCCTATATCATTGATGAATTCTTTAATATTGTAAATAAAATTATCATCCATATTGGATATAGAAACTTGACCATTATTGGCATGACCTTCAGATAAGTAAGCACCTACAAAGTGGCCGAATTTCTTATCTAAAACAATCTTATTTGGAATATTCTTAGCTCTTGTTTTGCATCTAGACAACATTCCATCTTCGCTTTCGTTAACATTATTAATGTAATCATTGATCTTTATAGATTCAATGCAATTTTCAGGCAAATATTTAATCACAGGAATCCTATCGCCAATTTTTAAATCAGCTCCAATAATTGGAACAATTCTATTATCCTTTCTTATAACAAAAGAATGATTGTTTGTTGCAGTTATTTCTCTTCCAGATGCTGTTTTTAATTTCATTAATTTTTTATTATATTTATGTCTGCTGCATTCAATAATTCTTTTCCATTCAATTTTTTCTTCTTGATTAATACTGGGTGCATAAAATTCATAATCATTTAATGGAAAAACTTCTGTATCATTAAATCTTAAAGAACCATTTTTCTCCATCAATCTATCTACAAATTCTCCAATCTTTAATATTTTTATTCTATCCTTTATCTTAACAATTATTTTTTCATCTTTTTGGATGCTCATCTGCGTCGCTGGTTCGCCAAAGCTTTCAGCTGTTACAATTCCGATTGCTTCTCCAGGAGAGATAATACTTCCTTCATATTCTCTTTTAACTCTTTCAAGTATTTCTTTCAGCTGGACTTTAGTTACATTAATTTTTGAAATCTCTTTTTTTACATCATCCAATAGTTTTTCAGGGATCATTCCATGATATTCTTTGAATATTTCATCCATGATGATACCCTCCTTCAGATTCCAATTGAGTTTGTCCTAAAGATCTTCTATCTAAACCATATAATGCTCCCATTATTCCTCCAACAATACAAATTGCACTTAATCCCAAAAAAGTTACATTTAATGCTCTCATATTTTTATTAAAATCATGAAGGTCTCGAATGTCTTCTGCAATGCCTCCTGCAAGGCCTCTTCTAAATTTAATATCATCTTTCTGTTTCATTAAAGAATATTGGACTGTCAACGAGTCATCAACTGCAGATAAACGTAAAACAGGTTTATTGAATGCATCTAATCTCGAATAAACTGGTTCATTAAGATATGCTTCTATTCCTTTAAGTCTACTATCAATTTCCTGAACCGCTTTTGTATAAACCATCTCAACATTAGCTGCTTCTCTTAATCTTTGAGGATAAAACAAATAAGTAGTTTCATTAACTATATTCAAAGATGTCATCAAGATTCCAGTTGATAAAATCTTTACGTAGTTTCTACTAAAAAAATTAGAGAATCTATTCATTTGCTCACAGCCTCCCTCACAATTTTTCTGACATTAATTGTGCCAGCTTCTGATTTTGAAATATCAATATTGTCGTCGCCATAATTAAACTGGACAATTGCTTTGTTTGCAGTTCTTACAGTCTGATCGTATTCAACTTTTAAATCCTGCAAGGCATTGGCCAGTCTTCTATATAAGTATCCTGATTTTGGAGTTCTCAAGGCAGTGTCCATGAGAGAATCTCTTCCGGTCATTGCATGGAAGAAGAATTCATATGGTTTTAATCCCTGCTTGAATCCATTTTTAACAAATCCATGAGGAGCAGCTCCGAGATCATCTTTCTGGAATATTGGCAATACTCTTTTCTTATATCCATGATTTATTCTTTGTCCTCTCAAAGCCTGCTGCCCGACGCTGCCGGCTATCTGAGCTAAATTGAGCTCATTCCCTCTTGCTCCAGAAGTTGCCATTACAATTGTAGGATTATTTTTGTTAGAGTTTTCAGCAACCAAGTTACCGACTTTATTTCTCGCTTTATTCAAGACTTCCAGGATTTTCAGCTCAAGAGTTTCTCTCAAAGTTTTGCTTGGATATGCTTCCAATTCTCCTTTTTTATCTCCCTCGATAAGCGAATCAACTTTTTTCAAAGCATCATCCATCAGGTTATTTATTTCAGAAAATATTTTTTCGTCGACATCAGTATCCACCAAGCCAGTTGTAAAACCATAGTTTGTTACGATTCTTATTCCTAATTTTGAAATATTGTTTAATATTCTCAATGCAGTTTCAGGACCATATTGGATATATAAGCTTCTCAACAAGTCTCCAGATTCTTTCCCTATAATGGCCCTGTCGACAATCCCTTTCTCAAGATTTCCTTTCCTGACAATTACAGTGCTGTCCTCTGCTCCTCTCTTATAAGACAAGTTATATCCAACAAAGTTGAAATCTTTGGGAAGCAAAGTGCTCAACAGCTGCTTTCCATTTATTGTTTTTGTTTTTGGGAATCCTGAAAAGTCCTCCCACCCTATGCTCAATAATAATTCAATTGCTTCTTCTCTTGAAAATTCCATGTTTCTAGTCAATAGAAAATTTCCGGTTATAGAATCTTGGATGCATGCAATTATATTCAAACCATTTTTTGGAGTGATGATATTATGCTGGACATGCATTAATATTTCTGCTTCAGCTCGTGCTTCTTCATTTTGTGGAATATGAATATTCATCTCGTCTCCGTCGAAGTCAGCATTATAAGGAGTACAAACACTAGGGTTTAGCCTGAAGCTTTTTCCTGGAAGAACTTTTATCTTGTGGCACATTATGCTCATTCTATGCAAACTCGGCTGCCTGTTGAATATGCAGACATCCCCATCCATCAAATGCCTCTCGACAATATACCCCTCCTGCAGTTCATCAAGCAGGGATTCAACAGTTTCGTCAGTTATTTTTTTCTTTTTCCCGTCGAGCCTTACAACGTAGTTAGCTCCAGGATAAGTCTTAGCTCCTCTCTTTACAAATTCTTTCAATCTTGCAATGTTCCAGCTAGTTACTCTTTCATTTACCGTTAATTCCATTGCCACTTCGAGAGGAACGCCAACTTCTCCGAGCTGGATTTGAGGATCAGGGCTTACTAATGTTCTAGCAGAATAATTTACTCTTTTCCCTGTTAAGTTATGCCTGAATCTTCCTTCTTTGCTTTTTATTCTTTCAGTCAAAGTTTTCAATGGTTCTCCAGATCTATGACGAGCAGGAGGAACAGACGCAGTCGTATTATCAAAAAAGGTCGTGATGTGGTATTGCAGCAAATCCCATAAATCTTCAATTATGATTTCAGGAGCCCCTGCATTTATGTTTTCAAATAATCTTTGGTTTATTCTTACTATATCTCCTAATTTATGTGTTAGATCATCTTCGCTTCTCTCTCCAGATTCTAATGTTATGCTTGGCCTGATTGTAACGGGAGGGATGAGCATGTTAGTCAGCACAAGCCACTCTGGTCTGGCAGCCTTGGGATTGAATCCAAGAAGAGCAACATCCTCGTCGCTGATTTTTTCAAGCCTTGCTCTTATTTCAATCGGGAAGATTCTCTTATCATTTTCAAAAAACAAAGTTGGCTTTTCAATTCTTATTGAATATTGTTTTGCGTTGCATGAAGGGCATTTTTTTATATTCTTGCATTTTTCTTTCATCAGCTTGGCATTTTCTTTAGAGCCTTTTCTTTCGAGCATTTTTTCTCTTAAAGTAATATCTAATAATAATTTGTTGCATTCCCTGCAAGTGCACCTCAAAAATTCATGAATTACACTAGCTCCTTTTAGATAAATAACAGGACGGGCGAGATCGACAAATCCAAAATGACCCATGCATTCTTTCAATTTGCTTCCACAGCTCTTGCATCTCAATCCAGGATCGATGACTCCAAGGCGAATATCCATCAAGCCGCCGTCGACAGGATATCCCTCCTTATCATACAATTCAGGGGTGACTATCTTTGCAACGCTCATTTTTTTAACGTCCTCAGGGCTAAAAAAATTAAACTGAATGCTCCTTACTTTTTTATGAATATAATTTTCTGCCATTTTAGTTTTATTTATTTTTGTTTCAGTATTTGTCCTCCAATATCAATTTTGGATTTATGCACATGCTTTTTAATTCATCAAGCAGCAATTTGAATGCGTAGCTCAGCTCAATTGCATTTATCTCGACATTGTCGCCGCATCTCGTGCAATACTGCCTGTTTCTAAATGAATCATTAACAGCAAGCAGGCCACAGTTCTCACAGACGTAAATTGTTGTCTTGTCAGAATCAAATCTCTCTTTTAGTAATAATGAAGCTCCATGAGCTACTAAGCAATCTTTCTCCATCTCTCCCAGCCTTAATCCTCCTCCTTTACTTCTTCCTTCAATCGGCTGTCTTGTTAATAGTTGAATTCTTCCAGAAGCTCTTGCATGCAGTTTATTAGCAACCATATGCTTTAATTTTAAATAGTACATGTTTCCGATATAAATTCTGACTTTATATCTCTCACCAGTAACTCCATTATACATTGTTTCGGTTCCATCATCTCTAAAACCTAATTCAAGTAATTCTTGTCTCAAACCTTTTTCAGGCTCGGCATCGAATGTAGTTCCGTCGACAATTCTTCCAGATAAGCTTCCGACTTTTCCAGCAAGAATCTCTATTAAGTGGCTTACAGTCATCCTGTTTGGAATTGAATGAGGGCTGTGGATAATATCAGGGCTAATTCCCTTTGATGAAAATGGAAGATCAATGCTTGGGACTGTCAATCCAATTACACCTTTCTGTCCGTGTCTTGATGTAAATTTGTCGCCGATTTCAGGTATTCTTTGATCTCTCAATCTTGCCTGCACTAGCTTGTTTCCTTCTTCATTATCGGTGAGAATAACCATATCAACTACACCAGCTTCTCCATGTTTTACAATTGTGCTGCTCTCTCTTCTTGTGCTTGCAGAAAAAGAGAATTCTTCCATCTCTCCTAAAAATCTTGGTGGGCTTGTTTTTCCAATTATAACATCATCTGCTTTCAATTTCTGCCCGGTGTAAACAATGCCATCATTTTCAAGATACCTATAATCTTTTTCGCTTTTATAACCTCTAACTTCTTTATTTGGAATTCCGATTTCATCCATTAAACCGCCGGAGTATCTCAATTCCTCAACTGCATACGGCCTGAAGTAAGTGCTCCTTGCAAGACCTCTCTCAATGCTACTCTTGTTGAATATTATAGCATCTTCCATATTATATCCTTCATAGCACATCTCAGCTATCACGACATTAAAGCCACTAGGATGCTTGTCATAATTGGAGATGCCGGCCATGAATGAGCTCACAATCGGCATCTGAGGAGAATGCAATACACTTACATCTGTATCCATCCTCAATAAATAATTCGCAAGATACAAGCCAAGAGCATGCTTCTGATTTTTGCTTCCCCCATTTAGTCTTGCAGCTGCATCATAATTTGCATATGGGACAAGAGAAGTTGTAACTCCTAATATCGTTATAGCTCCTAATTCGAGATGCGTATACTTCTCGGTCAATTCATCTTCATTCAAAGCAATCAAAGAATTCTCTTCTTCTCCAGCATCAAGATACTCTATTACTCCATCTTTTATTAAGTTATCCCAGGTTATCTCATTATTCAGCAATTTATCGGTGTATTCCTTTGTCAATTTGCTTTTCCCATTTTCCACGACGATTAAAGGCCTTCTCGCCCTCCCGTCAGATATGTTTAAAAATAATTCATCAAATTCCTCGTCGTAAAAAATATTCAGGCTTCTTAAAAATTCTTTTTCTCTTCTTTCTTTTTTCAAGTTAGAAATGAATTCTTTGACGTTGTCTACTTTTCCAGAATAAACTTCGTCTAGAAAAATGTCAGTCATCTTTTTCCTCCTGAATTTTTAGAATTCGAGCTTATTCCATTTTTTTGGATTCCCAATTTATCAAGTACTTCTATTACTTTTTCTTTTTCAACATCATCATGAGAAACAGTGGACAGCATTGCAAGGTTTTTTCTCAAGCCAATCGAGGTTCCTTCAGGAGTTTCAATAGGGCATAATTTACCCCAATGAGTTCCGTGCAAAGCCCTTGCTTCGAAATTTTCTTGAGTGCTGCTCAGCAAGCTGACGACTCTTGAGAGATGGCTCATAGCTCCAAGATAATTTGTCCTGTCAATATTCTGGCTGACTCCCTGCCTTCCACCAGGCCATCCTCCAGTTGCCATCGCGCTAGTAATCCTGCTAGTTAACAATTTATCTCTTATGATTATTTTTATGCTGTTGAACTTTCCTCTTTTTACAAGCCTCTGGAAATTGTACAGCATGTCATTAACTAAAACCCGCATATTAACTCTTAATAAATCTGCAAGCAAATCTCCTGGCAGTTTTATTCTTTTATTCGAATAATGATCTTTATCAGTCAAACTTTTTCCATCTTTTGCAACCATTAAAAATCTCTTTATCATCTTGCATAAATTATATGCCTTGTCAATTCTATTTTCAGGCTTGTTTCCTAGATGAGGCAGCAAATATCTGTCTAAAAATTCTCTTGCTCTTTCAATTTTTATTTCTCTGCTCTGGGTTATACCAATTTGTTTTCCCAAGAAATCCAATGCATCTTCCTCTGTTTTCCATTCAATTCCCTTGTATAAATTTATAAAAAGATCTTCATAATCCTTTTCAGAATTTATCATATTAGTTATTTCTTGATCGTTCGCCATGCCAAGTGCTTTTATTACAGCAATTATTGGGACCCTCTTGAATCTTGTAAATGATAAGTATAAAGTCCCATCTTTCATCTGCTCAACCAAGTGGGGAATTCTTAAAGCGCCTGATTCAGAAAAAACCCTTAATGTATACCTGCTTGGTCCGATGTTGGCTTTATCAACAAACATCTTGTTGCTCGCTAAATCCTCCACCATAATCAAAACCCTTTCATTCCCATTCAAAATAAAATAGCCGCCGCAGTCATCAGGATCTTCTCCAACTTCAATTAATTCATCTCTTTTCAAACCATTTAGATTACAGTGCTTGCTCCTTACCATTATAGGAATCTTTCCAATTTGGGTTGTGAAATTTTCTATCTGCAAACCGTCGACATAGGCGCTAACTTCTAAAAACAATGGAGCTGCATAAGTCAAGCTTCTTAATCTGGCTTCCATTGGAAAAACATTTCTCTTGCTTCCATCAGCTTCTATTAGCTGAGGCTCGCCAACCCATATCTTATTCAGCTTTATTAAGAAGTCCTCGACGTTTTCAGGAGTTATAGTGGGACGAATTTCTCCAACTTCCTCAATTATCTTAATTAATTCTTTATCAATGAAGTTGTCAAATGATTTTATGTTTGCCTCTATGAAGCTCCTGTTCTCAAAATATTTTGCAATTAATTTTTTATAATTCTCAACCAATTTACCCTCTTACAACCCTATAAAATTTTGCTTTATTTACAGTAGCACTAGGCCTTTCAACTTCAATAATATCTCCGTTATCAACTTCTAATGATTTCAGTGCAGGATCTTTTTTCAGAATAATCGGTAGCTGCCTCTTGCTAACATTATATTTTTTTAGAATTTCTTCGGCAGATTTCTCATCCAGTTTTACATGCTTCAAGAGCAAGATATGATCTTGATTTGTTGATTGTTTGACAGCCAACTTAGCCTCCAGCGCTCCCACTAATTGTTTATCAATTATAATTGAATATTATGAAAGTTAGTTCTCTCTAAATTGACAAAAATTGAAGTGAATTTGAGCATCTTATCAAAAAATCTAACCAAAACTTTATAAAGGTTTCGGTAGAAATTTGTAAACAAAAATCAAAATGCTTACACTGGCAAGAACTAAAAATTCCTCTAATTTCTCTTTTTAATTTTCAAAATAGAGTTTAAGGAAAGGCAAATGGAAAACTTTGTTGTCCATCAGCGTCGGCAAAATTTAAATTTATGGCGGGCCCGACGCGATTTGAACGCGCGACCCATAGCTTTCTTCTCCTCATCAAAAAGAAAAGTTTGCTAAAAGGCTATTGCTCTACCAAGCTGAGCTACGGGCCCAATGGAAATAAAAAAGAAAAAGTTACTTTAAATTCTTTTTGGTGAATGTTTTTTAGATCAATTCAGTTACTTTGAATTTTATTTCTACCTCTCCAGTTCCAGAAGCAGTAGCTCCAACGCATAAATTTCTGCTTTCTCCTTCAAGCTTCTCGTCGACAATCATAACATTGCTTCCTTCATCACTGTCAATTATTTTATATTCATCACCCTGCGCTTTCAACAAACAATCTTTGTCAGTCATAACTTCAATTTTTAAATCTCTATCAGAATTTACTTCAACTTTATAACCAGCATTTTTCTTCTGCGCGAATATAACATTAGTAAAATCAAAGGGTGCATTTCCAGCTTGAACATATCTTACTCTGTCAACTAAAACCCTCCCTTCATCGCCGATGAAATCAGCTTTCTTCTCCTCATTATTGTCATTGTTTTGAGAAGGCCCGTTAATTATATTTATAGGACTAGCAGGTTTTTCTTTGCTGCATCCAGCTCCAATAACAAGGAATGCAAGCAGAAATATTCCAAATATAATGAAAAATTTTTTCATAATCTCTGCAAAAAATAGCTAGCTTATATATCTTGTGGTGAAATTAAAATTCCTTATATCCATTCAAGAAGCCGGCTTCATATGACTTCATCTCATCATTGTCTAATGCGTCTTCAATAATCTCTTCTGGATAGTCTTCTTCATCAAACGGAAAATATTTTTCCATATCCCTAATTCTTTTTAATTTGAATTTCTTTTTCATGATTTCACCCCCCACATAACACATAAAATAAGATTATATAAAAAATTACTCGAAAATATTCTAAACAATAGGGAATTAAAAATGATAAAGATTAAATATTTGTTCAATATAGTATTAAAGGTTAATTTTGCTAAATGAAATTTATGAAAATAGATCAAACCGATAGAAAGATTTTGTCAATCTTGGTTGAAAATTCTAGGTTAAGCTATAGGCAGATAGCAAAGAAAATAAATGTTTCAGCTGCAACAGTTCTAAACAGAATTAGAAAATTAGAGGAAAATAAAATAATAAAAAATTACAGTAGTTTAATTGATCATAATAAAATTGGTTTTGAAATTACTGCAATAATAGAAATAAAATTGCATAAAGGAATAGAGCATGTTGGAGACAAAGTTTATAATGAGCTCAAAGCAAACCCCTATATAATCTCTTTATACAGTGTTACGGGCCCCTATGATGTAATAGCAGTTACAAAGTTCAGAGATAGAGAAGAATTAAATATTTTCATAGAAAAAATGGCTAGTAATGAAAACATAGAAGATACAAATACTAAGTATGTTCTGAACACATTAAAAGAAAGCAGCTCAATAAAAATAGATCATCCCATATTTTCAGAAAAAATAATTTAAAAAAATAAATAAAATAAGAAATTAAAGCTGTGATTCAATAGCAGCTTGAAATGCAGCAAATGGCTGAGCTCCACTCAATGGCTGGTTACCAATTATAAAGTAAGGAGTTCCTTGTCCGCCAGCTCTTTGGGCGTCACTTGCATCTTTATTGACTTCATTTGTATATTTTCCAGAATCTAAGCATTTATTGAAATCATCTGTTTTTAGCCCGAGCTCAGAAGCCCATTGTTTCAAACTATTAATACTTAAGCTTGCCTGTCTTTCAAAAATAACATCATGATACTCCCAAAATTTTCCTTGATCATCTGCGCATTCAGCAGCTTCAGCAGATTTCTGCGCCATAGGATGTATGCTTGTTAATGGAAAATCTCTATAGACTAATTTTACTTTCCCAGTTTTAATATACTGCTCTTCTAGTTGCTTAATAGCATCATCCCTTGCTCTCTTGCAGAATGGACACTGAAAATCGCTGAATTCTATAATGGTCAGTTTAGCATTTTTATCTCCTAAAACAGGATCATCATCTATAAAGTCTTCGGCATTTACGCTTGCAATTCCAGTCGGTATGTCAGGAATATTAGGAATATCGACAGTACCTCCAGTCACGCTACTTCCAATTCCAAATCCTCCAGTGAAAAGAGAAATCACGAAAAGGGCAGCAAAAACAAAAGTGCCTATTTTCCACAAAGTAGTTTTTTTAAAAGTTATAGAACCAGAATCTTTTCCAACATTAAAATCTTCCATAATTTATACCCCCTTATTTTTTAAGTAAAAAACCAACACATATAAAAATCTTTGTGTTTTTGAAAAATCATTTCACTTTTGGTTTAAATTAAAAATAAACGCCGACGACAGGATTTGAACCTGCATGTCTCACGACAAAGGTTTTCTTGTTTTCAATTCGAGACCTTCAAGCGACCAGATTGCTCAACGTCGGCATGAATAAACAAAAGAAATTTAAGTTTTAAAATCTTTAGTTTTGACATGGTTATAAAAAAAGAAGGATATAAATGGATTCTGTATTCAAAAGACAAGAAGAAAAAACTTGGAACATTCAGAACTAAAAAAGAAGCAGTTAAAAGAGAAGGGCAGATACAATTCTTTAAACACAATAAATAATTATTGAAATTTGGACTGCAATAATTTTATACTCTTCCTTTTTCTATTTGAAGGTATTGACTTTCAAAACTACCTTTAGATCCATACTCATCTGCAAGAGTTTTTAACAGATCTGCTAGTCTGTCACTATTATCTTTACTTCTTAATAATGATCTGTCGTGAAATACCCTGCCATCTTCCGTGATTAAGGTAGTTACTCTTGGAATTCTTGCAAGGAAACAATAACTTAATTTAAGGGGTTCATTGTTTGAATGTGTTTCTCTAACTTCATAGAATCTGCCATCTTCTCCTCTTTGAACCACTAGATCTAATACACAACCAGCATAAACTCTTGGCGTTCCTTGAGGAATCTCATATCTATCAACATCTAAATAATGAACACCCCAGCTATCCTGATATCCACCGCTAATAATCACTCTAACTCTTTTATCTTTTGGTAAAATGCCTCTAATTAGTGATCTAACTTTAGTTATTCCACTTCTTACTTTTTCAGTTAAATCTCCATCCTTAATTTGTGTGATTTCGTAATTTCCTTTTACTTCAAGTAGTACATTTGATTTTGATTCTTTTACTTGTGATTTCATTATAAAATACCCTCCAAAAATGTATTTAAACCTATTCTCTGTATGGCTCTGTATAATCTTTGCAAATATGAGTTAAATTTTTAAATCGTTAAAATTCTTGGAAGGGAATGAAAGTTCTTTCAATAACTAATTTAAACAAATTCTATAAAGATTTGAAAGCTGTTGATAATGTGAATTTTGAAGTAGAGCAGGGTGATTTTTTCGGCTTTTTAGGACCTAATGGAGCTGGAAAAACTACAACAATAAATTGTATAGTTGGATTGGCTAATTTTTCTCATGGAGGAATAAAAGTTTTTGGAAAGGATATTAAAAAAGATTACAGAGAAACAAGAAAATTAATAGGATTAGCTCCTCAGGAATATAATTTTGATCCTTATTTAAAAATTGAAGATGTTTTAGTTTATCAGGCTGGATATTATGGCATAAGAAAGAAAGATGTGATGCCTAAAGTAAATGAGCTCCTCAAACAATTTAAATTAGATGGGAAAGCTGATGTTGATTTCAGAAAATTATCCGGCGGGATGAAAAGAAGACTTGCACTTGCTCGAGCTCTTGTTCATAATCCTAAGCTGCTTATTTTGGATGAGCCGACAGCTGGCGTTGATGTTGAGCTCAGATTAGAATTGCATGATTATCTAAAAAAGATAAACAAGGAAGGAACTACAATCTTGCTGACGACACATTACATTGAAGAGGTTGAAAAACTTTGCAATAAAGTTGCTATTATCCATAAAGGAAAATTAATTGCAAATGATACAAAAGATAAATTGATGCTGGATTTGGACACAGGGCATACTGAAATCTTGCTTAATAAAAAAATAAAACCTAAAATCATGAAGCATGTTGAATTTAAAGATAATAAAATAATTATTGGAAATAAGGGGAAGGAAAAGCTAAAAGAGATTTTCAAGTATGTTCAAGATCAAAGAGCCATTGTTGAAGACATGAAAAACATTAAAGATTCTCTGCAGGATATATTCTTGAGGCTGACAAAATGAACTGGATTGGTTTGCTGACAATAGTGAAAAGAGAGAACTTGAGAACTATCAAGATAATCAATCAGGTGATCTGGCCGCCAATAATTTCTTCGCTGCTTTATATATTCATTTTTGGATTTTCATTAGGAGCTAATTTCGATGTTGGAGATGTTTCTTATTTAGTATTTTTAGTTCCAGGACTGATAATGATGAATATAATAATGACCTCATATGAAGAGAGCTCGAGCTCATTGTTTTTAGGAAAATTCATCAATTACATTCAGGAGTTATTAATATCTCCATTATCTTATATAGAACTCGTATTAGGATTTTTATTCGGGAGCATTCTTAGATCTGCTGTTATCTCTACTTTGATATTCCTTGTGTTTTTAATTTTTGTTAAAATCAGCATTGCACATATATTTATTTATCTCTTCTTTTTATTCTTTGTTTCATTATTCTTTGCATGCGTTGGATTGATAATTGCATTATGGGCTGAGGAATTTGATAATCTTGCTGTACTGAATACTTTTTTTATAACTCCCCTCTTATTCTTCGGCGGAGTCTTTCATTCGATAAAATTACTTCCGGAACTTTTTCAAAAGCTGAGCTTGATTAATCCTTTGTTTTACATGATAGATGGATTTAGATTTTCAATAATAGGAAGCAGCGACTTCAATGTTTATTATAGCATGATTATTGTCTCTGTTCTTGCAACTGCCGGATTTTTTTATTCTGTGTATTTATTCAAGAAAGGATATAAATTAAAATCTTAAAATTAAGCAAAGTTTAAATAATTTATAATTTATCCACTTGTTATGTCACAGTATCTTGAATTAATAAAAAATATGCTGCTTGATTTAAGAAGAAAACCTAATATAATAAAGAAAACTTTGGCATTTATTGTGCTGTATGGAAAAAATAGAGTTTCTAAAGAAAAATTAGTTAAACAGCTTAAATTCTGTTTTGTTAAATGCTTGGAAGATAAAATCCTTGGAGATCCTACTAATAATAAAGAAAGTCCTTATTGGATTTTTGAAGGATTGATATTTGAATTCGAAAAAGATAACTCTGTTTTTACTAAAAAAGAGAGAGTAAATAGGAACATAGAAATTGTTGATGTTGATTCAAATAATTTTAAGGATTCTCTCGAATATTTGACTAAAGGTGAATCTAGATTTTATGATATGGCATTGGGAGATGAAGACTTGGCGGACTTAATGAGCATTCCTAATTCTTTTGGAAAGGTAATCTTTATTGATTCTCAATTTGTTGGCGATGTGCTGGGGCATTGTCCGCCTCAGAAAGAAATTATTGAGCTTGAGCTCGAAAATAAAAAATATAATTCACACATGCTTTATATAGATACATTTGTTGTTCTTCCTGGTTTTGAAGGCAAAGGATTAGGAAGTATTTTATTGAAATCATTTATTCAAGAAGCAGAGCGAAGAGGCTATAAAATTTTGGAAGGTCATTTCAGGAAGGAAGCTTCTGGATCTTATCGCCTGATTAGAAAGTTTGGAGCTCAATTTTTAACAGCTAAACATAACTGGCAGGACAGCGGGGAAACTTATATGTACTGCAGATTAAAATTAAAATGAAAAATGTAATAATTGAAAATGAAATAAATGGTAAAGTTGTAAGGTGTGTTTTTATTTTTAAGAATTATTCTAGAAAAAATTTTAAAGATGATTTTGATGAGTTTATTTTGCTTCAGACTAAAGAGAAAAAAGTTGGTGATTTTATTGAGTATCCTCTATATAATGTTTCTGAGTTTACTGAAATACCCTATGAGTATTTTATTGAATATGGACCTAAATTATTTAGCAAAGTTATTTTTGATATGATTAGGAAAGGACATGATTTTATTTTTTCTGATGAATTAAATATACAGATCTCTTTTCGTCGTGTAAAGGATTTAGAATTTTATTTTGAGACCGTTGATGATGCAATAAATGCTGAAAATGCTTGCTTTATAGGTGCTGGCATCTGGTTTTTAATAAACATCGTTGCTCCATTTTTTTACTTTAAGAAAATAAATGCTTCAATAATCATTAGATTTTTTCTTCATGAATTAACACATTATATAGACCTAGTCCAAGATTATTTTAGCTGGGATAAAAAATATGAAGGGAAAATCAGAAACATTGTTGGAAGGAAGTCTGCTTACGGCATTAACTATTTATATAACTCTTTGTTCAATCTAAGGGAAGAGGGTCTTGCAGAATTTGCTACAAGAAGCCAATCTCCTGAAATTGATGTGAATGGAGGTGCTGCGAAAACTTATAATTCTAATCTTGAAAAATTAGCATTTATTAGATATAAAAAAGATGCTTCTAAATTTTACTTTAATAATATTAGCCATGGGAATCAAACCTCTACTGGAGAGTATTCTATTGGAAGAAATATGTGCCTTTTTATTGCTTTATCAATTGCAAAAGAAATCAACTCTTCGTTTTCAATTCGAACGGGCAAAGAAAAAATTTCTGGAGCTAAATGCTATGATTTACTTGATAAAGACCTATCAAAGGGAATTACATTTTATGTTTCGGATATTCCAAAGGAAATTATTAATATTGCAATAACAAAAATTAAGCCAACCATACATTATTATTTTTTAAAAGAATATGAGAAAGCTTGCGATGTTTTGGAAATTTCTGAAAAAAACAGAGCAATGACCCAAAGAGGATTTTATAAACTGGTTAAAAAAGCTAAAAAAGCAAGCACTAAACAAACTAAAAAACTAATTGAGAAAGAAGGATTTGTTTTTGTGCAATCAGACTTACAACTATTTTAATTATTATAAAAAAGTATATAAATAAACTCTTCTTTTATTCTGCTAATGGAAGATTCAAGAGTTAGAAAATTAGCTAAGCTTGTTGTTGAATATTGTGTTAGTGTCAAACCGAATGATGATGTTATTATTTTTGGCTCTAGCGAGGCTGAAGAATTTATAGAAGAATTGTACAGGCAGATAATATTAAAAGGTGCAAACCCTCTTGTCAGGATGCATCTCAAAGATGTTGATTACTTTTTTTTCAAACATGCAAATGAAAAACAACTTAAACATTTTCCAAAACATTGGTTTGATGCTCTGAAAAAAGCAGATGCACACATAACTGTTGAAACCGAATTTAACACCAGAGATTTATCTTCTTGCGATCCTAAAAAAATTAAAATAAGAGCTGCAACCTTAGAACCAATTGAAGACATGATATTAAAAAAGAGATATACTCTTGTCTCTTATCCTTGCCCTGCCTATGCTCAAGAAGCAGATATGTCCTTGGATGAATGGAAAGATTTTGTCTTCTCTTCCTGCCTGGTTGATTGGAAAAAACTTGAGAAAAAATATTCAAATTTAGCAAAGCATTTTACCAACGGTGAAAAGGTTCATCTGCTTGGAGATGGAGTTGACTTGAAATTTTCTATAAAGAATAAGAATGCTGTTTATGATGATGGAAAAGAGAATATGCCTGGCGGCGAAGTTTATATGGCGCCAGTAAGGGAAAGCATGAATGGCTGGATTAAATTTGATTATCCTTCAATATATGATGGCAGGGAGATAAGAAATATCTCTTTGGAATTTAAAAAAGGCAAAGTTATAAAATTTTCTGCAAGCAAGAACCAGAACATGCTTAAGGCTGCGCTTGAATCTGATAAAAATGCTTCTTATGTCGGCGAATTTGGGATAGGAGTTAATCCTTATATAACGAGATTTACAAATAATCTTTTATTCGATGAGAAAATTTCCGGGACAATCCATCTTGCTTTGGGCTATGCTTACAGGGAAAATGGCGGAGGAAATGATTCGATAGTCCATTGGGACATTGTAAAAGATATGAAAAAAGCAAGCATTATTCTCGACGGAAAAATTGTCCAGGAAAACGGCAAGTGGAAGATTTAATATTGAAATAAAAAGGAGATTAAGATGGGGAAGATTCCCTTTGTTAAGATTAATGCTAAAAATCATTCTGATTTTGGATTTAAATTCGGCTCTAAGTTAAAAAAACAGATTCAAGCCAGACTTAATAAAAATAAAGAAATGTACAGGAAGTATGCAGTGAATGGTAGGCATTTTTCTATCTATATAAAAAAAGCAAAAAAATTCTTGCCTGCAGTAGAAAAAAATTTTCCTCATTTATTGGAAGAAGCAAAAGCAATAGCGGAAGGAGCTGAAGTGCCTTTTGAAGAATTATTTGTTCTGATGACTGATGAAGAGATAGTTACTTTTAGGATGTTCAGGCCGCTGCATTGCACAAGCTTAGCAATCAGAACTTTCGACAATAAGATTTTGCTCGGTCATAATGAAGACTGGTTTTTAGAATACAGAAGAAATGGGCTTGCTTTAGTAGATGCAAAAATTAAAAATACAAAATTTTTATCACTAGGTTATCTTGGCAGTATGATCGGCACTTCTTGCGGATTAAATAATTATGGGATTGCGTATGCAGATGACTCTTTAAGCTATACAAGATTTAGCTATGATGTTCCAAGAAGTTTTCATCTAAGAGCTTTATGCGAGGCTAGAACACCATTTGAAGCTAAAAAAATTTTGGACAAACATGGAAGCATTGTAAGCAGCACATTAGTTGTAAAGTCAAATGAAATAATTACCAATGTTGAAGAATTATGGAACATCGAGGAATTTTTCACAGATCGCGATTGGCTGATACATACAAATCATCCATTATTAAAAAAAGATAGGAACAAATACAACACTGAAAAATGGTCTGTGAGAAGATGTGAGAAGGCAAAGCAGATTATTGCGTCTTCATATTTGGAGGAAAAGAGATTATCTATAGAAACAATTAAGAAAATTTTGAGGGAGCATACCACTGGAATTTGTGGCCATACAAAAGTGCACCTTCATGATGATACGGTCACTCTGGCTTCTGTAATTCTAAATCCAAAAGATAAATGGATTATGCTGTGTGAAGGAGCTCCTTGCACAGGAGTTTATAGGAAGTATAGATTATGATACCCTTTATAAATATAAATGCCAAGAATTATTCTGACTTTGGATTCCAGCTTGGAAGCAAATTAAAGAGCAGAATAAAATTAAGGATTAAAGCCAATAAAAAGATTTATAGAAATATGGGCTTTACTAACTATTCTGAATTTGTTGACTTTTCAAAAAAATTCCTTCCTGCTATAAGGAGATATTATCCAGAATTATTTGATCAAGTGGAGGCGATGAGCTTGGGAGCTGATGTTGACTTTGATGACTTACTTGTTTTGATGTGCGAGGAAGAATTTATCGATTCTAAGTTGACATTTCCAAGATGCACGAATGCTGCTTTGAGAACTTATGACAATAAAATTTTGCTCGGCCATAATGAAGACTGGATTCCTGGATATAAAAATAATGGATTCTACATTGTGAATGGAAAAATTGGAAAGAATAAATTTCTCTCGTTGAATTTTATAGGATCATTGCATGCATCTTCATGTGCTATTACTAATCATGGATTTGCATTCACAATTAATTCTCTGGAATTTAAAAAACTTAGGTATAAAATACCGAGAAGTTTCCAGCTCGCTAAGCTGCTTGAAATAAAAAACATAAAAGACATCTCAAAAATTCTTGATTTTAAAAAGAGCAGCATAACAGGGAATACGATGTTTGTATGGATGAACTCCGAGATTCTTGACATCGAGGAATTTTGGGGGCATATTGATAAATTTGAAGAAAAAAACTGGTTTGTTCATACTAATCATCCTTTGCTGAAAGAAGATCAGAATAGGAAAAATACTAGAAAAGAATCTATTACAAGATACAATCGGGCTGTTGAAATCATTCTGAATGAAAGTAAATTAAATGTTGATACTCTAAAAAAAATCCTTTCCGACCATAAAGCCAAGATTTGCGACCATAGCAAAGGCGTATTTAAAATCAATACAGTTGCTTCAGCTATAATGAACCCAAAAGAAAAATGGATGATGATCTGCGATGGAAATCCATGCAGGAATAAATATAAAAAATATTACTTGAAATAATTTCAAAACAAACCAAATCTTTTCTTTTCAAAATATTTCTGATGATATTCTTCTGCTCTGTAGAATTTTCCCGCTTTTTTTATTTCTGTTACTATCTTGCTTTTTAATTTTTTCTGCTGTTCTTTTTTTGATTTTTCAGCTGCTTTTTTCTGAGCTTCATTATAACAGAAAATAACAGACCTATATTGATATCCTATATCTGGGCCTTGCCTGTCTTCTGTTGTTGGATCGTGCTCCTTCCAGAATATTTCTAGTAATTTTTCATAAGAAACAATTTTCGAATCGAATGTAATCTGAATTACTTCTGCATGCCTTGTTGTTCCTGAGCAGACTTGAGCATAACTTAAATTTACAAATGATTCATCTCCGCCCATGAAACCAACTTCTGTATCTATCACGCCTTTTATTTTATCAAATACTCTTTGAGGATGCCAGAAACATCCCATTGCAAATGTTGCTTTTTGTGTCATTAATATATCAGAAGATATTTAGTTATTTAAACTTACTTGAAAATTTTGACATATGTCACTTTATCACACATTATTCTGAAATGCCCGCGTCTTTAACTTCTTTTGGAATGAAGGAGATTAGAAAAGACAGAAGCGGATTGGAATCGAAAATTGGAGATGCTCTTTCTAAGATGAAGCAGATTTATGAATTATTGTCGAAGCTCAAAATCACTTAGTTCTTAAATTTAAATTAATTCGCTCCCTCCGAGATTCGAACTCGGGTCCCGGCCTTTCTTTTTTTTCAAGCTTTTCTAAAGCTTGCCTCGAAAGGGCCGGATCGTTGACCGGGCTAGACCAAGGGAGCTTGAGAAAAAGTTTTGTTTTAGTGTTTTTAAAAGTTTGGTTGGGCTCGAGCGGATTTGAACCGCCGACCACCAGCTCTCTTAGAGTTGTAGTCTGGACAGTCATATAAGACTGGTGCTCTAACCAGACTGAGCTACGAGCCCATAACAAGTCTTAGAAATAATATTCTTTTAAATGTTTTGGATTAAAAATACAGAACTTCTAAAGCCTTGACAGATGCCCCCGCCATAACAAATATAACCCCCGATGTATAAACCGGGTCTTCTTCACGAAATTTTTTTACATAATCTGGAGCGATGCCATAAGCGATAGGGATAGCAGCTACTGTTGCTGCTAAACAATGAGATGTAATACTTTCTAAATCTAAATTAGCTCCGAATTTATTTGCAGTCTCAATAACAAATTCCCCTGCTCTTGCTACTCCATATCCTCCAATTGTAAATCCTAAAATAGATGCCATTTCTTGATCATAATTGTGTGATTCTTTAATTCTTTCAGGCATAATTCCTTTTACTTTATGGAAAGCCCAATTACATGCTTTGATAACATATCCTTTTTCTTTTGGTATTTTAGGTATTTTCATAGACAGTTATATTTAAAAGCCATTTAAAAATATTATCAATTATGTTAATTGGATTGGTTGGAGGACCTAGTAAAGGAAAAAGCACTTTTTTTAAAGCTGCTACTCTTGCTGAAGTAGAGATATCGGCCCGTCCATTTACCACCCTTAGTGCAAAAGAGGGAGAAGCTTATGTCAAAGTTGATTGCGTCGACAAGGAATTTAAAACTCAATGCAATCCTAGATATGGCTTCTGCTTGAATCATAAAAGATTTGTTCCTGTAAAACTAATGGATGTCCCTGGATTAGTTGAAGGAGCAAGTGAAGGAAAAGGAATGGGAAACCAATTTCTTGACAGTCTAAATGAAGCTGATGCCTTAATACACATCATAGATATTTCCGGAAGCACTGATAAAAATGGAAACCAAGTTGAGAAATTAAGCCATGATCCTGAAGAAGATATTAAATTCCTTGAAAAAGAACTTGATCAATGGTATTTGCGCATTATTAAAAAGGGATGGGATAAATTTTCAAGAACAGTAACTCAAACAAATTTAGACATTAAAAAATCCCTTGCTAAACAATTATCAGGATTGAGAGTTAATGAAGAAACTGCGCAGGAATCAATAAAATCTTTGAACTTAAATCATAATCCTTCTTCCTGGAGCGGACAAGACCTTTTTAATCTGGCCCGAGAATTAAGAAAAAGAACCAAGCCGATAATAATTGCTGCCAACAAAATCGACATTGAAGGAGCTAAATTCAATTTTGAAAAATTAAAAGAAAAATATGAGATGATTGCATGCAGCGCTGAAGTTGAATTGGCTTTGAGAGAAGCTGCCAAGCATGAGCTCATAAAATATGTTCCTGGTGAAGACAAATTTGAGATTAAAAAAGACAATGAAAACAAATTGAGCTCGGATAAAAAAAATGCTTTGCACTTTATTGAGCAATTTTTAGAAGAAAATAAATCCACTGGAATTCAGGACATTTTGAACAAAATTGTTTTTGAAAAATTAAAATACATTTATGTTTTTCCTGGAGGTGTAAACAACTTGAAAGATTCGGAAGGGAGGATTATTCCTGATTGTTTTTTGCTTGAAGAGGGAAGCACTGCTCTTGATTTTGCATATAAAATCCACAAGGATTTAGGAGATAATTTTGTAAAAGCCATAAATGTAAAAGATAAAAAACCAATTGGAAGAGACTATAAGTTGAAAAACAGAGACGTAATAGAGGTTGTTACAAGAAAATGAAAATAATAAGTTTTATATAGGATAACATCCCATTTTTGTTTATGAAAATCCATCTTCATGAAAAACCACAGAATGTTAGATTAGTTTTAGGTTTTCCTGGTTTTGGATTGGTTGGTACAATTGCTACAAAATTCTTGATTGAGCACCTTGATGTTAAAAAAATCGGCGAGATTGAATCAAACAAGCTTCTTCCTTTGGCTGCAATTCATAAAAATAAACTAATTGGCCCTCTTGATTTGTTTTACAATAAAAAGTATAATTTAGTCATACTGCAAACACTATCCGAATTAGCTGGATTTGAATGGAAAATCGGCGATGTTATTGAAGAATTAACAAGAATATTAAATATCAAAGAAGTAATTATTCTAGAAGGCTTGCCAGCAGAGAATAAAGCAAAGGGAGCTCTCAAGACTTTCTTTTATTCCAGCAATAATACAAAAGCCGGAGAAAGAATGGGATTATCTTTACTGCAAGAGGGAGTGATGATGGGAGCAACAGCAACTGTCATGCTAAAATTGGAAGATATTCCTGTTTCCGTTATATTAGCTGAAAGTCCAAGCAAATTTCCAGACAGTGAGGCTGCTGCGAGAACAATTCAATCATTGGACAAATACTTCGGAATGGACATTGACTATAAGCCATTAATGAAAGCTGCTAAAAACTTTGAAGTCATGCTGAAAGAAATGATGGACAAAGTAAAAGAACAACAAGTTACTGCAACGCCAGCAACAAGAACAAGAGATCCTGACACTGAATACATCGGATAATTATTTTCAACCGCTTTGCTGACGAAAACTACGTTTTCATGCTTTCCTTTTTAGATAAATTTTATAAATTATCATTTTTAATCTATACTTGAATGAAAAATAGATCTAGAATAAATTGCATTGGAATTGAATCAACTGCGCATACATTTTCATGCTCTGTTGTAAATGATAAAGGAGAAATTTTAAGCGAAGAAAGAGAGATGTATAAATCTCCTGACATGGGAATAATTCCTAATAAATGCGCCGAATTTCTTAAAAACGTAAAAGACAAATTAATTAAAAAAGTGATCACAGAATCGGGAGTTAAAAAGTTTGAGCTGATTGCTTTTTCACAAGGTCCTGGAATGCCATTATCTTTATGGGTTGGAGCTAATGCTGCTAAAGAACAAGCAATAATATTTAATTCACCATTAATTGGTGTTTCACACCTGATTGCACATTTAGAAATTGGAAAATTAATGTGCAAAGCTAAAGACCCTGTTTATATTTTAGCTACTGGAGCTAACACGCAGATAATTGCTTTTGAAGGAGAAAAATATAGAATCTTTGGAGAATGTCTAACAATCGGAATTGGAAATGCTCTTGACAAATTCGGAAGGGAGATTGGACTCGGATTTCCAGCCGGACCTAAAATTGAAGAGTTTGCTAAAAAAGGAAAATACATTGAGCTGCCTTATGTTGTGAAGGGAATGGATGTCGAATTCTCAGGGATAATAACAAAGGCAATCCGTCTTTATAAAAAAGGAGCTAAAAAAGAAGATTTATGTTTTTCTCTGCAGGAAACAATGTTTTCAATGCTGACTGAAGTTGCTGAAAGAGCTCTTGCTCATACTGATAAAAATGAGCTGCTGCTGATTGGTGGCGTTGCTGCAAATAAAAGACTAATTGAAATGCTTGAAACAATGTGCAAAGAAAGAAATGCTAAATTTGAAGTTGTTCCATTTAAATGGAGCGGCGATAATGCTGCAATGATTGCATGGACTGGAATTTTAAATTACAAGAAAAATAAAAAAAGCTTGGAGCTAAAAAAAATTGAGATAAATCCTAAGTGGAGGATTGACGCCTGATCCTACTCAACAAATCCAAACCGAAAGTCCGATAACTCTCTAAATAAGGCCCTCTAATTTCTGCATTCATTTCAGCTAATTCAATGGGATATTGGTGCTGTAAATACCAACTAATATCTCTTAGAACTTCAATGGAATCCAATGAGCTATAAGTAAGATTTTTCCAATCCTTAATTGATTCCCCAATCTTTCTTAAATTTCTTCCTGGAATTCTTCTATTTTTTCCACGATTGTTTTTAAAGAAATCTGCTTTATAATGATGCATGAACATTCTTTCCCCACTTATATCCGGAGTAACAACTTCACAAATTCTTATTTTTAAAACAGGACCTTTAAAATTCTCAATTGCACAATTGCAAATATCTTTTTCAAATTGAGTTATATTCCTTATTTGTGTTGACTCTGCTTCTAATTGTTCTGATTGTGCTGATTGCATGCATTTTTCTTGATTTTTGCAATTTATAAATCTTTCTAATTTTAGTCACTTAATAGTAATTAACTTTAAAAGAAAATAATTAGATTATCGATACATTATCGTCGAGAAGAAATTAACTCTATCTAATTGATACATAATATATAAAATTATTACTATTAGAATGAGAATGGTGGCTATCAATGCGCATTTCCCTGCAAAGTTAATTTTCTGCCAGCGTACCTGCTCACGCATCAACCTCTGAGAATATCCTAGCTTGTATGTTCCTGTTTTATCTTTCCAGACAAGATTGCTCTCATCCTTATCTATTGCCATAAAACAGAACTTGAAAAGGGCTTTTATAAAGTTTGTTGTGAAGCAACTATTGTTTTATTATAGTGAATCTCGAGCCCATGATAGGATTATAAAAAGCTGAGACCTTTAAATTTTTATAGATCCCTTCTAATGCAGGATTTTCCTCTGAAATTTTTAGATTTATTTTGTCTGCCATGTTAATGATGAAGTTGTCAAGCTCTTCATTTGTATCAAACTGAATATTTGTCTTCAAAATCTCCTTCTTGTATTTCACTTTTATATCATCATATGAACTGCAGATTATTTCGGAAACATCCGGATTATTAATTAATGGATCTATTTTTCCAAATCCCTTTATGTACTTCACAAGAAAATATTTTATTTTTTTCAGATAACTGTCGGAGTATTTTATATTTAGCTCATTGCACGTGTTTTTTATTTCATTTATCAGAAAAGATTCCTGCTCCAAAACTTCTGGATTGCTTATTATCTGCTGCTTCAATTTATTCTTTACCTGCTGGAATATTTTCCAATCAGTTGATTCCATCTCAGGCTCGACGATATTAAACTTTAAAATTCCATTCTCCTTGCTTATTGTCAGCATGAAATCCTGAAAGTTTATACCACCCCCCTTTACATTCATTCCTGCTTCTTTATTTTGAATTGGAATTACAGCTGGCGGAGCCGGAGGTAATGGTGGCGCTTCTGGAAGATTCTCATGCAATATAATTTTCCTCGGAAACTTATCCCATTCCCCATGTGTTACTATTTTTCTCTCTGGTTCCTGCTCAAAATTTTTCAGCTCGGCATGCTCATATGATTTCTCAAATCTTTTCGTTCTTGGTCTTGACGGGTAATTTTTTCCTGCAAACAATAAAGACTTTGTAAAAGATTTAACAAAGCGGACATTCTGCCTCAATTCCTTGGAAGGTTCTTTGTCGAGAATTGAAAGAAGCTTTTCCAATTCATCCAATGCTTTTTTTTGTTCTGGATTCGGAGAAATAAATTGGATCGTCATTATTAATTATTAATTTATTACTCTGGGAATAATTTATGCTCTGAAGGCTGGCCTGCTTTCATATACTTTTGAACTAAAATCAAGCCGCGCATTATTGTCTTGTTTTGCTCAACTAGGTCTGAAATTTTCCCTAACAATGGCTTCAATCTTTCATCATCATTTTCAGCTATCATATATTTTCCTGCCTCTCTGAAGAAATTAACCATGTCTTCTATCTGCTTCGATGTTGAAGACAACTGCTTTGAAACCTGATTATTGCTTTCGATTAATTCAATTAATTTCTGCTGCAATTTCACATTAGAATCAATTAAATTCTGCTGCAATGAAGGGCTTTTTTCCGCCGCTTTCATTGTTTTTTGAGGATTATTCTTTGCTGCCAATTATATCACCTAAGATTATAAATCTATGGAGTTATATAAAGATTTTGTTTTACCGTAACCGTTTAGCTGCTAAGAGTTTGCCTTAGCATGCTATAGGTATTAAATCCTCTCAAATTCCATGTGGCTAGTACAGATATGATTGTCTCTTTAATC
>JACOZQ010000050.1 GCA_016181275.1 Candidatus Woesearchaeota archaeon
ACTCCCCCCTCTTCTACAATCTGATCTAAAGCCTGAGATAAAGTTATAATAGATTTAGCTGCCCTTGGCGAGACAGGCAGGATTAAAGCTTCATCGCTTCCAGCTTCATGGCCTTCTAATTTATTAGGCCATCCTGATTTCAAGCCGATTTTGCTTCCACCATAATCATCAGGTAAATAATCCAAACCATGAACTAGATAACTAGCTGTTATAAGTTTTTCAAATGGAACATCCCGCTCTTTTAATTTCCTGTGCGCTTCAATAATTTCCTGAGTTTTATCTTCACCATCTTCAAAAGCAACTCTTGGATTTCTGTCTGATGCAAGCATGTCAAAAGTATCAATTGGCTGAGGCATGAAATAATCTGTATCTATAATTAAATGCATTCTATCTTTTAATGCTCTCCCTAATTCATTTGAAGATTCTGTAAACTGCTGTCCTATATTTCCTGTTGCCATTCCTACACTATATCCAGAACCAATTGGATAAGCTTTACCATCAATTTCTATAAAGCCGTCAAATAAATTAAACAATTGCGCCCTAACTGCAGAATGACAGTTTGGAAGTTCATCTACAGCAATTAAATGATAATTAACTCTTTCTGTAATGTCTTTTGCATCCCTGACTAATTGAGTCTTTCCTGAACCGGTATTACCCTGTAAAAATACGTTTAATCTGCCTCTTAAAGCGGCGTCTACCATATCCTCCATATAAATCGGAACTCCATTAAGGTTAGCTAATTCTGTGGTGTTTTTGTAAATTTTTGCTTTAAACATCTTCCTCCTCCTTAATAATATTTATTCTAACTTCCACAATAGTCCTCGGCTTTAATTCTGACTGCAAAAAACTAGGGATAACTATTACGTTCTGCTTCCCGTGCTTTGCGATTTTCTTTGTTATTGTAAATGTTTTTGTCATTTTATATAATTTTTATGTATAAAATACTGAAAAATGGCTTTTTAAATCTTTCTATTTTATACTACTTTATAGTGGTGTTGATGATTAAAACTTTTGTGGTAGTAATCAAAATATTTATAAATATGTGGTAATTAACTCTTTAAAAGATATGTACATTGCAATGAACATGAAGATTATAAATATATACATCCTAATGTACTTATTAAAATTATTGTAAAATAACTTTGTTTATTTCTTCTATTCTCGAGAAATCTTTGTCTTTTGTTATAAATATATGATTTCCTTCATGAACCTGCGAAGCTATCAATAAATCTGCTAAAGGCAGCTGTATACCTTTTTCATCGTATTTTACTTTTAACTCCACCAGCAATTCTGCTGTTCTCTTTGTGGGGTTTATGCATGTAAATTCATCCAGAAAATTTATAATCTCTTCTTTATTTTTTGGATTTCTTTTTAATATACCTTGAATCACCTCAAAATAGGTTATAAATGTAATTATTGCGGGGCCTAAATACCGCTTTTTTATTTTTTCGATTTCATTGATTATTAATTTGTTGCCTCTTTCTATTTCAATTACTATTGAAGAGTCTATTACAATCATGTTCTGAATCCGTATTCTTTTCTTGTTTTTTCTATTATCTTTAATATATCATCGGCTTCTTTATCTGTTAGCATTTTTTTCCCGTTTAATATTTTTTTCCAACTTTCTTCTGATTTCTTTTTGTATTCTTCGAGCATTTTTTCAAACAAAGCTCCCATTTTTGTTTTATTCTTGGCAGCTATACTCTTGAATTCCGCCCATGACTCTTCGTTTATTCCTTTTATTGTTTTAAGTGTCATAAAGTAATAAAATAATACTAGTATTTAAGTCTTACTATTGTTGACAGAACCATTAATAGAAATATTTAAATAGTATATCTTAGTTATACCATTTATGGCAAGCCAAAGCAAAGAAGAAAATGTGTTGAAATTGATTCTGGAAAACAGCCCTTTAAGAGAATGGCATTTCCAAGAAATAACTAGAGAAGCAAAAATTACAAAATTAGCAGCAAACAAGTGGCTGAAAAAATATACAGCCGAAGGACTGCTTTATCATATTAAAGAAAAAAACAGATTCCCATTTTTTACAGTCGGAGCAAATAACCCAATTTATTATTCTTTAAAAAGAGTTTATTTTCTTAATCAACTCCATAAGAGCGGATTTTT
>JACOZQ010000028.1 GCA_016181275.1 Candidatus Woesearchaeota archaeon
GTTGTCCGCGATTTAGGAATACCAAAAGATATACTGCTTGGAAGGTATGTTGTAAAAGGAATTGCAACTTATGAAAGCCAGGGAAGAATTTTAGAAGCAACTGCCTTGTCGCCGATAACTGTAACCAGGCCTTTATTGCAGAGGCAGTATCTTGGCATATCAATAGGGCAGTATATTATAATAGCTTTAATCATGATGCTGAACTGGTCTGCATATCTATTCTATAAAGCAAAGCAGGAAAAGAAATTAAGATATAAAAAAGTAATTGACTACAGCAGCCTGCCGCAGCCAGGAGCCAGATCTGCATTCGTTGGAAAAATAGCTGAAACCGGTGTTAGGGCCTTCATGGATTTAGATAGACTGCAGACGCATACATTGATTGCTGGAGCTACTGGGTCTGGAAAGACTGTTGCTGCTATGGACATAATTGAAGAGGCTTTAAAGAAAGAAGTTGCTGTAATGATATTCGATCCCACTTCTCAATGGAGTGGTTTCTTCAGAAAATGCAATGACAAGAAAATGCTGAAGCGCTTCAAATACTTTGAGATGAGTGTTGATGATGCACAATCATTCAAAGGAGAGCTGCATACAATAACAAATCCAAGAGAATTTATTGACATAACCACCTATTTAAAGCCCGGAACAATTGCAGTATTTAATACTTCAAAATTAAGGCCGGAAGACCTTGACATTATTGTTGCGTCGACGATAGAGCAGATATTCAGGCAGAATCTTCCAGGAAGCCACAGATTGAAAACTTTGATTGTATACGATGAGGTTCATAGACTTCTTCCTAAATTTGGAGGATCTGGACAAGGCCTAGTTCAATTAGAGAGAGGAGCAAGAGAATTCAGGAAATGGGGGATTGGCTTGGTATTAATTTCACAAGTATTGTCTGACTTCGTCGGCGAGATTAAAGCTAATATCGGAACTGAAATGCAGATGAGGACTGTTTATGAAGGCGACTTGGAGAGAGTGAAGATGAAATATGGAGAAGAGGTGCAGCAGTCAGTTGTAAGAGAAGCTGTCGGAACTGGAATGGTTGTTAATGCAGAATACAATCATGGCAGGCCGTACTTTGTGAGCTTCAGGCCAATACTGCATTCGACATTTGCTCTAACTCCGAAAGCTGTTGATGCCTACGAGAAATACAATGAAAGAATTAGAGAATTGAGATACCAGCTGCAGCAGCTTGAAGAATTAAAAGTTGATGTGTATGATTTGCAATTAGAGCTGAATTTGGCAGCTGTCAAAGCCCAGCAAGGGCAGTTCAACATGGCCGATATTTACATGGAGAGCATCGAGCCAAGGATTTTAGACCAGTGGAAAAAAATTGGAAAGAAACCGAAAAAACTTGAAGTCAGATTAATTGGCGAGAAAGAAATACAAAGAGGAATTGAGCTGGCTGAGCGAGCCAGAGCAGAATATATGCAGGCACTTGAAAAGCAGAAAGTTAAAACGGCAATTGAGCTCGAAACTGGGGAGAAAGAAAAAGAAAAGGAGAAAAGCTATGTAACTGAGCCAAGCCCTGCAAGACCTGAGGAAGCAAGAAAAAGAGAAAAGGCGGCCAAGGAAAAGGAAGCTGAGAAAATAAAAGTTGAGAAAAAAGAAGGTGAGGAGAAAGAAAAAGTAAAAATTGCCGGAGCTGAGACTGGAGCTAAAAAAGAAGGGCTGATAAAAATACTGAAGAATAAATTAAAGAGATAAAACTTTTGATTTAAATAATGCTGAGCAGATGTCGAAGGAGAAATGAAAAAATGTTGAAGATAAAATAGACAATCTTGATCTCACATCAGAAGTGGATATGAATTCGACATTGCCAATTTTTATAAATCTTTTTTCGTACGACCAGATTGGGCAATTGAATTTTAATGCCAATCCAACATATGGAACATCTTTCTTATGTTCCCCCAATATTTGCTCTGCTTTGGGCAATAAAGAAATAAATTCTCCTAGCGGAATGGATTTTATCCTAGATTCAAGCAATTCTATTAATGTTTCAAATTCTGATTTTGAAAATTTTGACTTGGAGATTGCTTCAGATTTATGCCTGATAATTTCGGTAAATAACAAGTCTGGAGCTATTAATTCCAGCTTGGGAGAGAAGATTATATGCTCCTTGCTTCCTGCTATTAAAGAAGACAAAACGATGTTAGCATCTACAACCAATAGCATTTATTTCAACCTTTCAAATGCTTTTTTATATCTTTTATACAATCCTTCATTTACTTTAGACCCTAGCTTAAGAGCATCTTTCTTCGAAAGCTTAGATTTAGCTACAATTGATCTAAATAAAAGGAATTCTGCAGCCCTATTTGATATTGCCTCTCTAGCTATTTCAGACCAGTTTATCTCGGGCAATGAATCCATTGTAGATTTCAAATCTTCAGATATTGCTAATGTTAACGTAGGCATTTTTGATTTACCTCCTATTAATACAGTTAATTATGTGTATTATGTGTATTATGTGAAAGTTTATAAAACTTTTGATTTAAATAATGCTGAGCAGATGTCGAAGGAGAAATGAAAAAATGCTGAAGATAAGATAAAATTAACAATGAGGGCTGTTGATAAAAATATTTCAAAACTAAAAAAAAGAATGGAATACTAAAGAGAGTTGGTCCGGATAAAGGAGGCTACTGGAAAATTAAAAAGTAAATTAAACTATATGCTTGAAAATATCCATAGTAAACTTTATATAAAAAAAGAGGCAATTAAAAGATAAAGAAAATGTCTATATTCAAAAAACCTCCTGATGTCGGGAAGGAGCCTACAGAGATAAAAGTCGATAAAGAGGAAGGAACTGTAGCTGATGACTATATAGAAGATGGAGAGGATGTTGAAGATGTAGAAGAGTATCCTAAAAGCACTTCAAGAGCACAGAACATTTCGCGAGCTCAAAGCAATTTTAATTCTAGTTCTGGGATTTTTTCGCCTGTTTTTCAAGCTGATTTGGAAAGAATAAAGATGCAGCTGCAGGCTATGGAGACTATGAGGGATGCAGACAACCAGAGATTTAACAGGCTTAACGAGCAGATTGGCGAGCTTAGAAGCATGATCATAAACAATGAGAAGGAAATAAAAGATGCAAGGGTTGCTGCTACAAAAGCATCTGATATTTTGGGAGCAATTCATCCGGAGCAGCTTGCAATTGAGCTACAGAAAAAAGAAGCCAAGATAGAAACATTAAGAGCTAAAATTGAAAGCAATGAAGAAATTTCCAACACAATATTAGAAGAAATGAAAGAGATGAGAAGGCACATCGAGCTCTTTAGAGGATCTGAGGGAATTTTGAAATTAAACGAGGAAATAAAAAATGATTTGATACAAACACAGAAAATAAAATCCATAGTTGAATCAAGAGCTGACAAAGCCGAGCAGATTTTTATACAGCTCCAGAAAGAATTTACTGATGTTCAAAAGCTTGATTCATTAATAAAAGAAACAAAAGACTCTATATCTAAAGTTGACAGCGAAGTTGAAGAGATTAAAATCAGGCTTGAATCATTTGCGAACAAAGATGAAATAGAGAGCTTGAGGGAAAGCAGCCTGGAATTTTCAGGAAAGAAGCAGGATTTTGCAGACAAAAGAGAGATAGAAGATGTGATGATAAGAATAAATGAGATTGAGAAGAATATTGGTACATTGGCGCAGCTTAATGACACCGTTGCTGAGTCGATTGAAAAAATCAGAAGAAGGGAATCTGAAGCAGACACTAGCGTTGACCTGCTCAAAAATAAGCTTGACAAAAATATGAAGATCATTGGTGATATATTGGATGGTTTAAACAGAAAATTATCTTCTGGCAGTGGAAGAAAAATAAAAGATGGGAAAGAGATAAAAGAATTTTACAAGGAAGGTAATAATATAAATCCGATTGACTTGACAAAGCATCTGCCAAAACTTCTCAAGAGATTTAAGATAAAAAAAGAGCAAGAGCTCGCGAGAGTATCAAACTACATGAAGAAAAATGCTGAGAGGCAAGTTACCGGGAAGGTCGAGCAAAATGCAAATGAAGAAGCTGAAGAAAATAGAAATGAACTCAATGAAGAGGAGTTTTCTGAAAGAACTGAAGATCTGAATGAATCTGTTAAAAACTTGAGCAAGCCGTTTCCAAAAATTGAAACTGAAAAAGTGAAAATTTTACAGGAAAATGAGCTGAAAAACAAATCAAATTCTAAAAGAAAAAAGTTTGAAAACATAAAAGTAATGGATTCAAAATTAAAATCGGATAAAACTAAAAATAGACCGAGAATAAAATTATCCAGCAATACTGCAAAGGGAATAGATAAAATTTCCAGCAAAATGAAGAGCAGAAAAAAATAATATAAAAAAAGGCGGCTGAAATGAGAAACAATAATGTGCTTATGATAATGTCTCCTAAAGGTGGAGCTGGGAAGACTGTCACTACTGCAAATCTTGCCGCTGCATTATCAACTTATTATGGGAAAAAAATCTTGGCTGTTGATACAAATGTAACTACTGCATCGCTTGGATACCATCTCAACTTATTATATCCTGAATTTACAATACAAGATTTATTAAGAAAGGGATTTTCGATAGACAAAGCCATTTACAATTACAGCCAGAACCTGCATGTGATTCCTGCTACCATCTTGATTGAGAAATCTGACAAAACGCCTTTAAAAATAGAAGAGAGGATTCAAAAATTATCTTCCCATTATGAAGAATTCCTTTCTAAATTATCACCATATTATGATCTGGTGCTGCTTGATTCAGCTCCCGGATTTGGCATCGAAACTTTAGCTGCTATGCAAGTTTCTCAGGGTGTTCTGCTGATAACAAATCCTGAGCTCCCTGCCCTTGCAGCTACGATGATGTCCGTTGAATACACAAAGCTGACAAAAATACCTACGATGGGAATTGTGCTCAACAAAGTAACTAGAAGAAGATATGAATTGGGAAAGGATGAAATAGAAAAATCTACCGGAGTGACTGTGCTTGAAGAAATTCCTTTTGACAAAAAAATTCCTGAATCAATATCGCAGAAGATTCCTGTTACTCTTTATTCTCCAAATTCAAGATCTGGCTTGGCTTACAGAAGGCTTGCTGCTCAGTTAATTGGAGAGAATATAGACAAGAGAGGATTTTTCTTGAAACTGATGAATTACTTTAAATAAGATGGTTTTGCATAAAATCAAGAAGAGGATAACTGGAGCGGAGCAAGATACAAAAGAAGACCAGAAGAGCAGCAAAAATAATGATGATCAAAACAACCAAAATATTGATTATGACAGCAAGAAATTCTTATTTGAAAAGGTTGAAAAATACCAGGATGAGCTGCTGAAAAAATATGAAAAAATAGACGAGCTGATAAAAGAGCTTGGAAGAAAAGACAGCTTGATAATGAAGCTTAAAAGCGACAAGAAAATCGAGCTGCTTAGCGAAGAGCTGGAGCAGAAAGAGGAAGAGATTAAGAACCTTAATAAAAAAATAGAAAAAATATCTGCTGATTTGAGCGAGAAAAATAAAAAAATTGAAAGCCTTGAAAAAATTAAAATTCATGGATTTGATAATCTAAAAGAAAGATTGAAAGAGCAGAATGAAAAAGTAAAAGAGCAGAAATTATTTATCAAATCAAAAGATGAAACATTAAAAGATGTACATAAATGGGTTGATAAAGACAAAAAATCCCCTTCTGTTGAGAATTTAAAAAATTTGCATGCTGATATAGAATCTTTGCTCACTAAGAAAAGAAAAGAAGGCAAAGATGTTTCTATCCAGACTTTACAGATTAGAAAATTAGCTCCTGACATAAATGTTGCCGCTGTTTTTCAAGACCAGAAAAAAGTTAACTTCCTGGAAAAAAGATTCAATGAATTGAAGAAGGAGATAGAAGATGTCTAAAAAATTCTTAGGTTAAATTTATATAGAAAATATCCCTAATATAATCCATGGAAAAAAGAAGCGCAGCAGTAATAATTACAGTAATTTTTTGCCTCTTGGTTGTTGCATTGATCGGGGAGTATACTGGGTTTTTTGCATACGAATATCCTGAAGACAATCAAATTAAAAAGCCGAACATCAAAGTTTCTGTTCCTGAAGAATTTAAAAGGGTTCATCCTGGAGATGATATAGAATTCACAATTGTTTTTTATGAATTTCAAGATCCTCAAGACGTCAATGTGAGCTACAATCTTAAAAAAATAAACGGCGATTTGATTTATTCATTGATTGAAGAAACATACCTTAGCGAGGAAACATTGAAAACAAGAAAAGTAAAGCTGCCGAGCGATGCCGAGATTGGAGCTTATGTCTTCAGCGCTAGAATATTGGATTCAACTTCCATTTCCAGCGATTTCTTCGAGGTTGAAAAAACATTCATTCCAAAAAAAGTAGGCATCTTGACTTTAACTTGGATTGTAATTGCGCTCATTGCTTTAGTTTTTGCAATAATAATAAAACTTAATTGGTCTGCCATCAGCAGATTTAAGAGATTAAAATGGGAGCTATTCTGGTGGAACTTCAAATGGAAATTAAAAGAAAGGAAATATTACTTGACTGTGATACTGATAATATTAGCTCTTATAATGGGTTTGCTGATTATTCTGCTTATAACTTAATATCCAGAAATAGTGATGCAGGTAAATAATAGTTTTATTTTAATAATTCATCCCTTATTCTCATGAGCTTTTTCTCGTAGTCTTCTTCTTTGCCTTTGGACTTTGGAATTTCATATTCTTGATAATCTCGATATTGAGATCCTAATTGCCTGCTCAGCCTGCTCTTTCTCCACTGCAGCAGCTTCATCAAGTTAAGTTTCTTGTATAATAAATAACCTACTGCAATTACTAATATGATTAATATCCAGGTGATTATCCATACCAGATATTTTTGTATCAATGGCTTTGGCTTCTGCAAAACTTTGAAGCCTAATAATCCCAGCTGCTTTTCAGCATCCTCCATGTATTTTTTAATAACTGCAACTCCATCTTGCGCAAAGATAATCTCATCCTGCTGCAATAAGCTTACAACTTCGTTAATTCTTTTCTTTGCAAGATCAATAAGTATTTTTGATTCAAATATATCATATCCTTGTGATTTTGCCTCTTCCAATGTGAACTCTAAATCATTTAATTTTCTTTCCAACAACCTAACTTCTACAATCAAAGTATCTGATATGCTCTTAATTCTTAACTTTCCTTTTTTAACTGCATCTCCCTCTCTTGATTTAATTACATAATTGAATGGATATATTGATGGGTTTGCATACGACGACGGATGCAGCTCTATATTAAAAGACTTGATTTCATCCGGAAGTATCGAAGAGTAATTTTCTGGAGCTATATTATACCATTGAGGGAGAAGCCCCTGCAGCTCGAGCTCAATTTCATGCAGAGTTATTGCTCCTGTATTTTTTAATGCAACATTGAACTGCTTTGTCCCGTTGTATTCAACTTCGACTGTTTCTGGAAAATCTGTAAACTCAATTGAAACTTCCCTATCTGGAACTCTTTTTGTTCCTGTACCTCTAGCACCGCCTTCAAAACTTGGTGCGGCTCCTGCTGCGACAGCAGATACTGTAGTGAATGTTTCAGTTGCCCCTGCCCTCTCTGTAAAATCAGATCCATAAAATCCTAAGAAGGTAATTTTAACATTCCCTTCAAAACTTGTTGATGGAGTAACTACATGGGTTTTTGTGCTGCTCCCTGCAACGAAAACAGTATCTTGTCCGCTGTCTAATTCTGCATCTGTATCTGTTCTAGTTAGATTCCAGTTAACAACCATGTCCTGACCATTATTACCTGTGTTTTCCAAGATTACAGAAATCTGCAGATCAGGAACAATATTGTCAGCAACGGAGATATCGCGAACATCAAATGGACCTCCAGTTAATTTCCAGAAGTCTCTTGCAAGATATTCCTCATTATTTCTTGTTGCATAGACTAAAGTTGTCCAGAATCCCTGGGTATTTCCAGAAGCTGTTGTGTAACTATAATTATATCTTCCCAAACCTAGCTCAGTAGTGCTTACATTTTCTGTAATGAAATTTCCTGTTGGGTCTATTAAATTTGCCTTAATATCTGTAGCATCACCAGTTAAATTCCCCCCGCTGTCGCGAATATAAATTTCGGTTGTGTAAACATTTCCAGCCTCTACTTCTGGGAAGCTGATGAGCTCAATGAAAGTTCCATTCAAGGTTTCGCTGCTGCTACTTCCGCTTCCATCTCCTCCAGGCCCTGTCACATTTACATTGAGATTATTGCTCGTCCAATTATTATAGTAGCGGTCTTGGTAGCTGATATTCAACGTGTAATTTCCTCCTGTGTTCGGTGTTGAAACAAACCATGTTGCAGTTCCAGTTGAATTTTCAGTTAGATTTCCAATTTCAGTTATATTTGGATAATCATTCAAGAAAACAAAATTTCCCTCTATAATTAAAGTTGCATTGAGCTCAACTACTAAATCAGTTGCATTAAAATCACCGCTAATTCTTACCGTGCTGAGATGCTGAGCCAGCTCAGGATAGACTTCATTTTCAGCTGTTCCATTAGGCTGGAATACTGTAAACGTTGTGTTTGTACCATTGCCTTCATTTCCTGAAGAGTCATTTGCATATACTGTGAATTCCCATGTTTCATTTTCTTCAACTCCGAATGTAAAATTAAACAAATCTCCAGCTTCATTCACCATCGTGAAATTCCTTTGATCTCCTGATGTGTTTGTAATTCCAACCCAGACTATAGACAGGAAGGAATCATTTACTGTAGCCAGAATATCTGCTAATTCTCCTGAAGACAAATCCTCTGTAATATTCTCTCCCGCTATCGTCGGCGGAGTTATATCTGTAACCGAAACTATTGTAAAACTGCTGTCACTTGAATCGCTGTGCTCCAAGAAAGTGTCTGTGATATTTGCATCTATAAAGTAATTTCCAGACAGCTCGCTTGTGTTCCAGCTGTAGCTGCAATTATTTGTCTGCGTAAAATCGCCGATGTCGCAATTTGTTTCATTCAAAACATAATTTGCAACTATCAAAGTGTCATTGTCTCCTGCAGCATCTGAATAATACAAATAAACTTCTAATGTGTCATTGTCTGAATCATTGACATCGAAGGTAATCAGCTCTGTCTGGTTGAAGCTCTCATCGCCATTTGGCCTTGTTATATTAATTAATGGACGGTGATTTACTGAAAAATTATTAGGACCTGATGCTGAGCTGCATGCATTTCCATCATCGCACATTGCTACAAAATAATCAATAACGCTTGTATCATTTTCATAAGTTGTATAAGTACAGCTAACTGGATCTGTTGTCGCATTTCCTGTGCTGCAGAATGTTACATTTGCACATCCAGAGACATCTATTGTTGCATTATCACATACATACAATCTGGCTGTTGTGGAATCCAAATCAGACCAGTCGACGGTAAAATTAACATCGTTGCCGACATTAGTTGGACTTGTGCTGTTTGAATCATCTGAGACATCATCGATTACAGGCTCTGCATTCGCTATATGATTAATTGTCAGATTTGGAGCAAAATCAATATCATCTACATCGCTTGAGTTGAAACTTTTCAATTCTCCTGTGGTGTTGTCAGCAACCAATAACAAGCCATTGTTTGTATAACTCCCATTAACCCATCCTTGAACTAAAGCTGTTAGATTAAATGTGTACCATCCTGTTGCACCTATTTCTGTAGAGAATATCGGAGCAGCTTCATAATCTCCTCCTGCTGCATCCCATGCTACTCCCGTCCCCCTATCATCATATGTTGCCTCGCTTTCATTCCATGAATTTGTAACTCTATGAAGGTTTACTGTTATGCTTGTGCTTGAGGTTACACTAAATACAAAAAATTCCAATGTTGCATTTTGAATTGTGTCTGTTGATACAATATCATCTGTTATGTTTTCAAATAGAAATAGAGACCTGTGACTTGATGCAGCTGTCTGCCCGACTATTAATTCTGTCTGGCTGCCGTAATTCTGCCCTGAGAAAACTCCTCCTTTTAGATAAGTGTCTATTCCAGAAGAGTTGCTTGAGTTGTACTGGTAGCTAGTTACTGCTAATCCAGTTATTCCACCGAATGGAAAAATGAAATAGACAATGGCTATCAATAATATCGAGCAGAAGAATATTGAAATCTGCAGCTTCTTTTCCCTGGAAAATTTATTCTTTTTTCTCCTGTTCATTTTCCTTTTTTAACTCCTTTTTTCAGAAGATACTCGATATATGTAGACCTTGGAACTAACCCGCGACTTTTATCAATGTTTTTCAGAAGATCTTCGCTCAATGTAATTGAAAGCTTATTTTTTCTCATTATATTTATTTATCCTACTTATGCTACCTATATTATTAGTAGTATTTATCCTACTTTCAAATATATAAAGTTTTCCTAGCTCAAATAAAGAAATCTTAGAATTAAAAACAGAAATCTGAATAAAGATTAGAAATTATCTTGGCTTGTTTTTCTTTTTGTATACTCTCATTGGCTCTGATGCTTCCGACATTATGTCATTCAATACAGAATGCAGCTTTAGGATGCCATCTTCGTGCTGCTTTAATTTTTTTGCAATTAAAATATTGTCCCTTTTTACCCTTTGGAAAGAACTTACTGTATTTTTTTTGTGCTTGTCAATGATGTTCTTATGTGTTTTAACTTGTTTTGACAGCGAAGAAAAATCTCTGCTCCTTGATAAAACCCAGTCGATAAACCCCATAATCAAGCTAAAAAATTTTCTCTTTTATATATTTATCGATTATTTTGGAAAATAATATTTGAATTATTATTTATGATAAAGTATTTAAATTATGAAAGAAAAGAGATTATAATGGTTATTGAAACCCTTATTAATCCTGCCAAGGCAGAAGGGAGGCCCTGGGAAACTTTTTTCCTTGGTTTTTTATATGCTTCCATTGCTGTTTTCTTGAGTTTGTGGATCTTCCAGGATTATTCAAGTCTGGTAATGGTTTTTCTAACTGTTTTTGCGAGCGTCCCTCTTGTATATATGCTGATTGCGATTGAGGAGAAAAAAGACACTATTGATGTAAGCGAGAAATTTCTGCTGAAGGAGCATGGAAAAGCTTTGGCAGTTTTAATGTTTTTATTTTTAGGATATACAGTTGCTTTTTCTCTTTGGTTTGTTGTTCTTCCTGAATCAACTGTAACAAACATGTTCAATGTCCAGCTCGAAACAATAAGGAGCATAAATGCCGGAGTAACAAGCTTTAGCGCCGGCACAGGATTTGTAATGCAGATTTTCAGCAACAATATTAAAGTAATGATATTCAGCATAATGTTTGCTTTTCTTTTTGGAGCTGGCGCAATTTTCATTTTGACTTGGAATGCATCTGTCATTTCAGCTGCAATAGGCACATTCATAAAGAATAATGTTGCGAGCTATGCTCAAACTGCAGGCCTTGGAAAACTAACAGGATATTTTCATATTGGAAGCCTGGGATTATTGAGATATATGATACATGGAATTCCTGAAATACTTGCTTATTTCGCTGCTGGTCTTGCCGGCGGCATAATTTCAATTGCTGTAGTAAGGCATGATTTTGGAACAAAAAAATTTAACAAAATATTATATGACTCTATTGATTTAATTGTTATTTCAATTTTGATTTTATTTATTGCTGCTCTTATTGAGGTGTTTATAACGCCGATTTTATTTTAGCTTCAACTTTTCTATTACAAATTTTTTTACATTTTTATAAGTAGGCAGTTCATCTAATACGAAAGGATTTAACTCTTTCTCCCACACTGCCTTGATATTTTCTATTTTTCCTGCTATTTTTTGTGGATTATATTTTATATCAAATATCTTTAATTTTTCTTGCGTAAGCTTTTTATCTAATGCAGAAATCCTTAATAAGAAGAACAGGTCATAGACATCGCGTGCTTTTTCTCTAGTAAAAAGAGCGTGTATTTTTTCTGAAATTATCTCTTCCAGCTTAAGTGACCTTAAAGAAAATGGGTTTATATCGATGAACTCAGAGATATAGTTTTTAATGTCAAATCCCTTTATTACTTTATTTTTAAAATTTATATCAATTCTTAAAGTATTGTATTTTGTTAATATCCCTTTGCAACTTATTTTAATTAATAAGGAATCTTTTGTTTCTTTTATTGATTTTATTTTAAAACAGCCTGTATTTTCCACCATATCCCTAATTATCTGTTCTATTGATTTGGTATTTAGATTTTCGAGCAATGAAAAATCTAAATCTTCTGAAAATCTTTTGAGACCATATAATTTGTAAAGTGCCGTCCCCCCTTTGAAAATTAATTTATTTGTCTTTTTAAAAAGATGAAAGAGAAAAAGGTCCTGAAAATAATCTTTTTCTATATATTCTTTATTTGTTAGCCCTTTTTTCTTTCCTATCTCCATAAGGATTTCCTTTGTTATCATTTATTTGATATTAATAATTACCCCCCATTTTTTATCTTTCTCTCCATTTTTCTTGGAAAGAGGATCTAACAATATATACTTATAATTGATAAACCTCTTAAGAGATTTATGAGCATCATAATCCTGTTTTTCCATAAGATAGCCTATTCTTTTTACAATACTACTTTTTTTTATTCTTTTGAGATAATTAATCATCATTTCCTCGTCTATAGAATCAAGAGCCTCTTCAAATACGGAGATTGGAACCTTGCCGATAGAATCTATTATTGCTTTTTCCGGATCTGCTATTGGAATTTTAAAATCTTCATATTCCTCATATTTAAAACCAAAAAAATAGTTTGTATGAAAAAAATTTATATTGCCGGCAAAATTTATTCTAGCCGGGCTTTTTGATGTTGCGCAGAAAACCCTATTCGGGATCTGCGTTACCAGCCTATGATAATATAATGCTGACATTCCAGAGATATAACTCGGCTTAACAAGAAAGGCACTTATTAGAAATGGATCTTTATGAAGAGTGTATACATTTCTTTTAATCTTAAAGACTTTTCCATTTTTTACCATTCGTCCTAAGAATTTTTTTGCATAGTCCCGATTATCTATCACTTGATTCACATCAGAGAGAGAGAATACTGGAAATTTATTGAATCTACTAAGTATTTCTATATCATACATAAATGAACTATATTTCTGTTATATTTAAACTTTTCTATTTAGAAAGTGTATAAAAATAACCTCTTACTATGCTAAAAAGTTTAAAATAATGCAGATTATTACTTAGGTATGTTTTCTTATTTTCACCAGCTCGAATGCAACTGCAAGAATTAATGGGCCTATTATTAGTCCTATGAATCCAAGAAAATTCAAGCCGCCGATAATCCCTATCAAAACAATTGCAGGATGAATATCTGCTCTTTTCCCTATTAATTTTGGCTTTATAACATTATCAATAGTGCCTACGATTAATGCACCGAACAAAATGATTCCAAATCCTGAGAAATAATCCCCCTGGAAGAGCTGGATTATCCCTGCTGGCAGCCATACAATTGCCGTCCCTAAAATTGGGATTACAGAAGTGAATGCCATTACAAATCCCCATAATACTGGAGAGGGAATATTGAATATTGCAAAACCAATTCCTCCTAAAAATCCCTGGATTATTGCTGTTAATATTGTCCCATATATCAATGCCTTTGTAACTCTTTTCATTTTCTCAAGTATTGCATCTTTCATCTTTTCAGAATAGGGAAGATAATTCTTTATATTTTGTATCCAGATTTGAGCTTCTTTCAATAGATAATACGTCAAAAATAAAGTTATAAAGAAATTTAACGCTAATCCTGGAAGGGATAAGATAAAACTTGAAGTTGATTTCACAATTAATAATAATGCATTATTAATTACTCCAGAGATTTGGTCATCAAAATCAGATTCAAGATATTTTGACACTAGGGAGGATAGATCTTCATACCTGACTTTTTGGTATACAGAGAGAGATTCCTGAGCTAACAAATTAATTATCAATAAAGAAGGCAGGATTATTAACAGCAGGATTATTATCAAAGTTATTGCAGAGGAAACATTACTGTTTTTTATTTTATTATTTATTTTCAGATATAGCGGATAAAATACAAATGCCAAGATAAAACTTGACAATATTGAGGATATCAACGGCTTGATTGTTGTGAAAATTAGATAGATTAAAATTAGTATGAATACTGTCAAGAAATATGACTTTTTCATATCTGAATAAAAGAGATTTTGTTATATAAACATTGCGGAGCAAGTTTTATTATATTGTAATAGCAAATAAAATACTTAAGATTGCTTCAAGAAATGCAAATATTAATAATAGATTTTTTTCTCCTTTAAATGCCAATATGCTAATCCAAGCCAGGTTTAAAATTACCAATATTAACAAAATTATTTGATGTATCATTTTAATAACACCTTTTCCAGTATTGCTGAAACCAGGGTTATTATACCCAATACAACAGAGCCAACCCAAACTAAAGAGGCATTGTTAAAAATAAATCCGAGCCCCATAAAACTTACTGCAAGTATGCCCACCATTATAATAATTAATCCTAGAAAAAATTTAATATCAAATTGGTCTTTCTTTTCCATCCTTATTTATTCTATATAATAGATTTATAAAACATTGTGGAAAGTTTTAAATAGAAACTGCTCGATGAATAATTATGCGAGATGATTCTGAAAACAATGACGAGAAAAAAATTATAATCAAGCTAGTTGAGAAAGTTAAAATAAAAAATGAAGAAATTTTGGCGAGGATTGACACTGGAGCAAGAAGGTGCAGCATTGACAGAGATTTAGCTAGAAAATTAAAACTAGGCCCTGTTGTTGGGAGCAGGAAATACAGAAGCGCTCATGGAAAAAGTATAAGGCCTGTTGTAATCCAGGAAATTGAGCTCAAAGGAAGGAAGATGGCTGTGAAAATAAATATAAGCAACAGAGGACATATGAAATACAACTTTTTAGTGGGAAGGGAAGCTTTAAAAAATGGGTTTTTAATAGACCCGAATAAGTAAAAATAAAAAAAGATGAGACTTGCGATTATAAGCCTGGGGGGAACTAGCAGCGAGCTAATAGCAAAAGAAGCAAAAGATTTCTTTGAAAAAGTTGACCTGCTTGACATAAGAAAAATAGAAATTCATGCTCATTTAAAAAAGCTGGAAGTAATCTATGAAAAAAAACCAATACAAGAATATGACTGTATTTATATTCGAGGAAGCTTTAATTATTCATTATTGCAGAGAAGCCTGGCTTATATATTAAAAAATGAAAATACATATATTCCATTTCAACCAGATACTTTTACAGTAGCTCATGATAAATTTCTGACAATACTTTCATTGCAGAAAAATGGCGTTAAAGTGCCTACAACATATCTAGCTGCTACAATGAAGGCTGCAAAAAAGCTGCTGGAAGATATTCATTTTCCAATTATAATGAAAGTTCCTTCAGGGACGCAAGGAAAAGGAGTTATGTCAGCTGATTCTCTTGCTAGTGCGAGATCAATGTTAGATACATTAGAAAGCTTGAAACAACCTGTAATTTTGCAGGAATATATCGAGACAGGAGCTACGGATGTAAGAGTAATTGTTGCCGGGAAAAAAGTGATTGCGTGCATGAAGAGAAAGGGAAGAGCTGGAGAAATAAGGAGCAATATTCATCAAGGAGGAGTTGGAATTCCATACGAGCTCGATTATCAAGGAGAGAATGATGCTATTCGAGCTGCTAGGGCTGTTGGAGCCGATATATGCGGAGTTGATATGCTTGAAAGCGCAAAGGGAAATATGATAATAGAAGTAAACCTCAGCCCTGGACTAAAAGGGATTATGAATGCAACTAAAAAGAATGTTGCTAAACTTGTTGCGGAGTTCTTATACAAGCAAACTGCTGAATTCAAAAAAGGAGAGAAAGAGAAAGGGGTTGAAGAGATTATGAAAATAATTAAAACTAAAAATGAAAAGGAAAATGAGAAAGCAGTTTTAACCAACTTAGATATTAAAGCTGGAAAGATAAGACTGCCTGAATTGATGACGAAGATCTCCGGATTTAGAGAAGGAGAAGAAGTTGTGCTTGTTGCCGAGAATGGAAAAGTTGAAGTCAGAAGGCATGATGTGAAATAAAAAATAAAAGGAAGATATTTAAATCTTTGTTCTAAAACTAATGAAATGGAAGCAAATCCTGTTAGTGAAGTTTTGAAAGAAGAGGCTGTTTTTGATAACTCTGCTGCAAATATCTTGGAAGAAAGAAAAAAGAAAATATTTTCTTTTTTAAAAAAAGACAAGAAATGGTTGATTTGGGGAATTTTTATTTTGATTGCTTGGTTTGGATATTGGATAAGAACGAGAAATATTCCTCTGTTGAAAGATGTTACAACTGGCGATTTTATACAGGCCGATCCTGATGCTACTGCTTTTCTTAGATATGCAAGATACATTGTTGAAAATGGGAGATTGATGGACATTGATTTCATGAGATATTATCCATGGGGATATGGAAATATGGTTGAATTCAAATTATTGAGCTATGCTATTGCTTATTTTTATAAGTTCCTGCATTTTTTTAATTCTGATGTTACGGTTGGATATGCCCATGTTCTCTACCCGCCGGTTGCTTTTGTAATTGGGTTGATATTTTTCTTTTTGCTTGTTAGAAAATTATTTGATTATAGGATTGCTCTGCTTTCCAGCTTGTTATTAACAATAATCCCTCCATATTTATTTAGGACAATAGCTGGTGTTGGAGATAAAGAAGCATTCGGGATGATTTTTTTCTTTGCTGCGTTATATTTTTTTGTTTGTAGTTGGAAGTCAGAAACTTTAAGGAAAAATATTTTATTTGGAGCATTAGCTGGATTATCAACTGGTATTATGGGGCTGGTTTGGGGCGGGTTCGCTTTTGTAGTTAGCATTATTGGATTGACAACATTAATAATGTTCGTATTCCTAAAATTTAAAGAAAAATTATTTTTTACATATATTTTATGGTATTTATCTTTTTATTTAATAATGATTATACTTAGAGATTATCATCTTAATAATATTATCGGAGTGTATTTCGGGGCGGTTGCAACTGCTTCTCTTTTTATAGGGTTATCGAATTTTTTAATCTTAAAATACAAAGTTAAAGAAATAATAGAACATAAAACAAATCTACCATATGGGATAGTTTCATTGCTTTTGGTTACTGGAGTTGGGATAATATTTATGATCATATTGATGGGTCCAAATTTTCTTTTTAATCAGCTAGATCAGATATATATAACTTTAACAAGTCCATTCGGAAATGATCGATGGCAATTGACAGTTGCAGAAGCACATCAACCATACTTAACGGATTTTATTAATAATGTGGACTGGAAATTTTTTTGGATTTATGTTGCAGGAGCGCTTATGTTGGTTTATTCTCTTTTTCAGCCATTAAATAAAAAAATAAGATATTTTGGATTTATAATCTTTACTTTCTTTCTATTGGGATTTAGTTTCAGCAGATATTCACAAAGCTCATCTACATTTAATGGAACAACGTTTTTTTCACAGACAGTTATGTACTTTGGAGGAATGCTATTAATAATATTAAGTTATGCTGGCTATTATCTCTACACTTATTATAAAGATAAAGATAGTTATGAAAAAATCTCAGATCTAAAAATAGATTATATATTTGTTTTGATATGGCTTTTCGTTCTTTTAGTAGCTTCGAGAAGCGCCATAAGATTGCTGTTTATTTTTTCTACAATAGTTTCTCTTCTAACAGCATATTTAGGTATAAGATTATTTGATTATTCAAAAAAATTAAAAAAAGATATTTATAAAATTTCATTATGGATATTATTATTTTTATTATTTATTAACCCATTTTTAATAGCATCTGGTTTTGCATATGGCTTGTTTGATGAAGGGATTATAATCAAGCATTCTGAAATAACATTAAATCAGGCAAAATTTACAGGAACTGGTTATAATCAACAATGGCAGATAGCTGGAAAATGGGCAAGAGAAAATACTCCTGAACATTCTATTTTCTCTCATTGGTGGGATTATGGTTATTGGGTGCAGACTAATTTTGGAAGAGCGACAGTTACAGATGGAGGAAACAGTAAATCAAGCTTGAATCATTTTATGGGTAGAACAGTTTTAACTGGACAGGATGAAATTGAAGCGTTGGAATTTTTAAAGGCGCATAACACAACCCATTTACTTATTGTTTCTGACGAGATTGGAAAGTATCCGGCATTTTCTTCAATAGGTGCTGATGAAAATTGGGACAGATATTCTTGGCTGCCTCCATTTCAATTAGATTCTAATAAAGCTCAAGAGACGAGAGACTATATTGTTAATGTTTATACTGGAGCTACCCCTCTTGATTGGGATTTTACATACAAGGGAGAATTATTCCCAAAGGGAGGATCTGCAATAGTTGGTTTCTTTGTTCCCACAAAAGAGATAAATGGAACAACTGTTATGGAAAATCCTCAAGCAGTTGTCATAAACAATGGACAGCAAAAACAGATTCCTTTAGAATGTATATTTGCTAATGGGCAAGAAATACAGTTCAATCAGATTGGAATTAAAGGATGTTTGATGATAATCCCGAGCATTAATGGAAACAATGTTAATCCTGTTGGAGCTGCTCTATATATTTCTGAAAAGGTTAGGAAAACTAATTTTGCTAGATTGTATTTATTTGATAAGGGAAAATATTTTAAACTTGTTTATAGTGACGATAATCAGATCCCATTAGCATTATTCAACGGGAGGATAATCGGTCCTTTAAAAATATGGGAAATATCCTATCCACAAAATTTAGAAGTACCCGAATTTTATTACAAAGATGAATTACCAAATGAGAATGTTAAAAAATTGGATGGAAGATACTGATCTGGGGGATTTATGTACGAAGAAGAATATCACTCTAAGGTTCATAAGAATCTTTTAGATAATAAAGATTATTATTTATTTAGAGCAAAATGCGCCGACTTGTTTTATTGGAAATATCTAAATGGAAAAGTCTTGGAATTTGGTTGTGGTGTTGGACAGAATATCTTTTTACATAAAGGATCTAGTCTTGGAATGGACATCAGCAATTTTGCACTAGAAGAATGCAAGAAAAGAGATATTTTAGTGGAAAGCAATATAAAAAAAATAAAAGATGAAAGTTTTGATGGGATTTTGTGTGTTCATGTTTTAGAGCATCTAAAAAATCCTTATAAAGCCATTTTGGAGTTTTCTCGTGTATTAAAGAAAAGTGGAAATCTGGTTATTGTTCTTCCTTATTCTAAAAATAATAAACCGATTAAGAATTTTAAAAGCGATATAGCAAAGCATTTTTATAATTGGAATTTTAATAGTATTAATGAGTTATTGAATGATGTTGGTTTTAAGATAGAATTAAATAAAATTGGCTATGGATATGGTTATTCCAAATTTTATAAGCTTCCATTTTCAATTGCTAGCATGTTATTACAAGCTGCTGGTTTTCTAAAGATGAGCAGGGAGATGATTATTGTTGCTAAAAAATGAGAAGGCATATCCCAAAATCCTGGCTGTATTTTCCGATTGTAATTTTGATAATATATTTTCTTATAAGATTAGTAGATCATTCTAAGTTAATATTCTTTTTCCCCCTTGATTATACAAATGACCATAGTTCTTATATGGCTCAGTTATTTTTTTTGAAAAATTGTGGCTTTCATGCACTCTGTGATTTTTGGTATAATGGTTTTACAACTTTTCTATTATATCCTCCTGGATGGATGTTTTTTACTTATCCATTATACTTATTAACAGGTAATGTACAGGTTTCGACGTATCTTTCTTTGATTTCTATGTTTGCATTGAGTTTTATTTTTATTTGGATTATTGGAATGAAAAACTCTTTTAACAAAGTTGAACGTATTGCTTTTTTCCTGTTTTATTTTGTTAATGCTATTAATATTGGTAATTTTATTAGGCTAGGAAGAGTAACTGAATTATTTGCGTGGACCTTATTTTTAGCTTTTGCTGGACTTATTCTTTGGTATAAAGACAATAGGATAAATAAAAAATTTATATTAGTCCCCATTATTTTTGGCATAATCATATTATCCCACCAAACAACTACAATTATATCTTCAATATTTTTTATATCCTTATTCCTGATCAAAAAACAAAAAGAGAAGCTATTGATAATTGGGTCTTTTCTATTTAGCTTGTTGATTTCTAGTTTTTGGTTGATTCCTTATCTAATAAATGTTGGTAAAAGCGCAACTTTTAATTACTCATTTAGCAGATGGCTTCTTGGTTTTAGTGGAAGATTTCTTGTGGATAATATCGTGAGCGCCATCCTATCATTGATATTGTGGGTTACTTTCTATTTCTACTTGAAAAGCTATAACAACAGGAGAAATAATATTGTATTTTTCCTTCCAATCTTTATTCTCAATTTCATATTTGTTACAAGATTTATTATCTTTATACCCATTCTAAAAAACATCGCCCCAGATTCCTACTTGATGCTCTTCATGTTTTTATCCATATATTTCTTTTTCAAAACAGATTTTAAAATTTATAATGTTTTTGTAAAGAGATTAATATTCTTTGGTGTTTTAATTTTTGCAATTATCAATGTAGTAGTTTCCTCTATATATACTTCATTCTTTCCAGAATATACATCTTATGATTATGAAACAATAGAATTGTTGCTGGAGGTTGATGGGATGTTAGCTATTTTAAATCATCCAACATCTTATGTAAAAGCTTACTATTCTTTCATTCCAATAAAATATAAGATTCCTGTTGTGGGAGGATGGTCTGATGCAACAATAAGCCAAGAATATAACCTTAAATGGAAATCTTTGCAAGATACACTAGAAGAAATGAATTGTGAACAGCTTAATAGAGACTTAAAAGAACTAAATGTCGTTAATGTAATAACTTACAATGATTATTGTAAGACCTTAAATGAGTGCGGTCTAGAAGAGATAAAAGTTGCTGGTAAATCCTGTTTGCTCAAATTTTCCTGATTTTCTCGGCTATTACAAATAAACTTACTCCGATGGGGATATTAAACTTTGTTGCAATAAAATTCTCCAAATATATAATATTCTTAAGAACTGCATTTATTTTTGTTTTATTTAAATTATCTTCTGATTTTGAATTTATTAATTTCATTATTATTAATGGCAAGAGAGAGGACATGTTCCAATATGAGATCCTTTTTACTTTTAATCCAGAAAGTTTTAGCCTCGATAGTAAATCACTTTTAGAATAGCGTCTTTTGTGCTGATTCTCCTCATCATGTTTTCTCCATAAAAATTTAAATGCCGGAACAAAGATGATTATCTTTCCTGACTTTTTTAAAGTTCTATTCCATTCATTTAATGCCTTATTATCATCTTCCAGATGCTCTAATATATCTGAAGCGATTATTAAATCGAATGTTTCATCTTTAAAATTGGTTTTTGTTGCATCTGCAATAATTGCATTTATGCCTTGTTTCTTAGCCAAGTCTATTGCTGATTTATCTAAATCTATTCCAATAACATCACTGAACCCCCTTTTTATTATTTCTTTAAGAAGAATCCCACCAGAGCACCCAAGATCCAATATTTTATAATTTGGAGGAAAATTTTTTATTAATCTTAGGATTATATCTCTTCTACTAACAAACCACCAATGAAAGGCTTCTAGATTATGATATTTAGTGATATATTGTTCTTTCATTCTATATTGCATGGAAAGAAATATTAATAAGGTTTTTTAAAACATAAAGAACTATGAAGAAAGTGGATATTGCAATTCCAGTTTATTATGGAAATCTGCCTGAGATTGAGAAGAGTCTTAAGAAACAGTTAGAATTCTATAAAAACAACTTAAAAGAATACAACTGGGAGATAATATTAGCTATAAATGGTCCTGATAAAGGAATTCTTAAATTTGCTAATGAGATGATGAAAACCTATGGGGGAGTTAGATTTACTTATACTCCAATAGCTGGAAAAGGAGCGGGGATTAAAAAATGCTGGAAGGACAGCAATGCGGATATTGTAGTTTATATGGATGTAGATTTATCTACTGGAATTGAAAAACTTCCCGAACTGATTAAATCGGTAGATGCAGAATATGACTTATCCTTAGGTTCAAAATATCTCCCCGGATCTAAGATAAGAAGAGTAAAAGAAAGAGCTTTTTTTTCTAGAATATATCATACTATTATTACCCGGTATATATTAGGGATTAAAACTAGCGATGTCCATTGCGGCTTCAAGGCCATAAAAAGAGAATCCTTCAATATTATTTTTCCTTTATTGAAGGATGAACAATGGTTTTTTGACACAGAATTAATGTTTTTTGCTACTAAGAGTAATTTTAAGATTAAAGAGATTCCAGTTATATGGACAGATAGTAATAGTCCTAGCGGGGTTAAGATTTATAGAACAATGATAAAATTTGTCTTTAAGATTATCGAGTTAAAGAGTAGATGTTTATTCAATAGAGGGAGTAATCTTTAGGAAAGATGCAAAAAAAGGTTTTTATTACAGGAGGAACCGGATTCCTAGGAAGAGCAGTAGTTGAATTACTTGCAAAGACCGGAGGATATTATTTAATGGTTCTTACAAGAAAAAAGATTAAGTCTAATGATAATAACATAAAATTTGTAATAGGTGACATTTTAGAAAAAAATTCTTTTCAGAAGTATACAAGAGAAGCAGATATAATCTTGCATATGGCAGCTATAAGTATAGGAGATGATAAAACAATCTGGAATGTTAATGTTAATGGAACAAAAAATATTATAGAGTTATGCAAAAATAAGAAGTTAATCTTTATCAGTAGCGAAAATGTACTTTATAATAACCAAAGTATATACGGGGAGAGTAAAAAAATTTGTGAAAACCTAGTCAAGAATATTAAAGATCATTTGATTTTAAGGATTACTGTAGCTTATGGAAAGCATGATAAGGCTAGGCTTGGTAGAATAATAAATTGGTGTAGAGACTGGCCTGTTATTTTTATACCTGGAAATGGAAAAAGTTTAATGCAACCTATATTTGTAAATGATGTAGCTGGATTTATTCTAAATGCGATAGAAAAAGATAAAAAAGGAACTTTTCTCTTGGCTGGAAACTCAATGATCTCTTTAAATGAGTTTATTAACCAGGTAGGATTAATCTTAAACAAAAAAATAATAATGGTTCATATCCCTCTTTTTTTACTGTTTCCATTAGTTAAAATAAATGAGATCCTTTTAAAAAATCCTTTTGTTAGATGGTCTCAGTTGAGAAATTTGAATACTAAGAGGGTTTATAACATCATCAAGACTATTGAAGAATTTGATTACACCCCACATACAATTAAAGAAAGTTTTCAAAGAATATTATTGGATGACGAATGAAGTCGACACCAGAATAGTAATATTTGCCTTTAGAAATATTTTTATAATGTTCTTTTGTGAAGATTATTATGAAATTTATTTTGCTTATCTGTATGATTGTATCTTTCTTAATAGCATTATACATTACTCCGTGGTCGATACGCTATTTGAGAAAGATAAATCTTGTAAGCAGAGACCAAAATAAAAAAGACAGGCCTTTAGTTCCTATCTCTGGCGGAATGGCTGTCATGTCTGGGTCGTTCATCGGAATAATGTGTTTTATTTTTTTAAATACTTTTTTCCCAGATGGTGGGATATTGGCATTGAATAATCGAGTTTTGATGTTGCTCCTTAGCGGTTTAATTTCAATAATTATGATTACTTTTGTTGGATTTGTTGATGACCTATTAAGGATTAGCAGCGGTCCCCATATTGGCTTGAGGCAATGGCAAAAACCCTTATTGACTTTAGCTGCTGCAGTTCCACTTATTGTTGTGAATTCTGGAATTAGTACAATTGCAATTCCTTTTCTTGGAATAATTGATGCTGGATTAATTTATCCTTTATTGTTTATTCCTATCGGAGTTGTTGGAGCTGCTAATATGGTTAATATGTTAGCTGGTTTTAATGGCTTGGAAACCGGATTAGGCATGATAATTACTGGAATGTTGGGAGTTTATGCATACTTTAATATAGAAACCCAATTTTTTTCAGAAAGAGTAGCTGCCGTTGTTATTTCTGCCATAATATTTTCAGCTTTGCTTGCTTTTTACTTCTTTAACAAATTTCCTGCAAAAATTCTTCCAGGGGATTCTTTGACTTATTTGATGGGTGGAGCTTTAGCGAGCATAGCCATAATTGGAAATCTTGAGAAAGCTGCTTTGGTCGCTTCAATTCCTTTTTTCATAGAATTTGCGTTAAAGATGAGGGGGAAATTTAAGAATCAGAGTTTTGGTTATTATCATAATGGAAATGTAAAATCATTATACAAAGAAATTTATTCTATTCCTCATATTTTAACAAGAACAGGAAAATTTACTGAAAAACAAGTAGTTTATTTCGTTCTTGGGATAGAATTATTTTTCAGCAGCCTAATATGGATTATATGAAATGTTAAGATTAATAAAATCTCACTTAAATAAAAATAAGATTTTGCTTAAGGATAATTTGACACTTTTCTTATCCATGCTACTAGCGTTTGTAATTAATTATGTATTCCATTTTTATGTTGGTAGAACACTCGGACCCGAGGATTACGGAATCTTTGGTGTTTTATTATCTCTAATTTATATAATTGTAATGCCTCTAATGGCTATTCAAACGACCCTTTCCAGATATGTGGCTGAACTAAACATAAAAAATGAGAAGGAGAAATTATCTTATTTATTTTTAAGATCGCTTAGTAAAGGCGCGGTAATTGGTTTAGTGATGAGCCTATTGTTTATTGTTATAAGTCCATTATTATCATCGTTTTTGAAAATTAATATGATAAGTCCATTAATAATTTTAGGAAGCTCGATTGTGTTTGCTTTTTTAGTTCCGATAGTAAGAGGATTTTTACAGGGGATTCAGAATTTTAAACTTCTTGGTTTGACTTTTATTATCGAAAGTTTTTCTAAAATATTTTTTGGTATTCCGTTAATATTTTTGGGATTTGGTGTAAATGGAGCAATTACTGGATTTGCGTTGAGCTTCTTACTTCCATTAATTATTTTAGTTTATTTTGTAAAGAGAATATTTAAAGGAAAAAGAACGAGATTTAACACATCTCAAATATACAAATATTCTTTCCCGGTCCTGATTATGTTACTAGCATTAACTGGTTTATATACTTGGGACGTTGTTCTTGTTAAAAGATTTTTTGATCCTGTTGAAGCTGGACAATATGCTGCATTAAGCTTGTTTGGTAAAATAATCTTTTTTGCTACTTTATCAATAAGTATGGTGATGTTCCCAAAAATACTTGAGCTCAATGCTCAGAATAAAAGGTCTTTATCCTTGCTGTTTAAATCTATACTGATAACTTTGTTTTTGGGATTGACTGCAAGTTTGACTTATTTTTTAATGCCAGAGTTCATAGTTGCTATGCTCTTTGGAAAAGAATATTTAATTATATCTAATTTGATATGGATCTTTGGTGTTGTTATGACTATGTTTTCTATTTGCTATTTAATCTCTTATTATAACATTGCCCTTCATAAAATTAAATTCCTCTATTTATTAATATTTTTTAATTTTTTAGAAATTTTGTTGATAACATTATTTCATAATTCAATAACCCAAATTTTGATAAACTTAATAATTGTTATGGTGCTATTATTTTTAAGTCTAATCATTTATACTATAAAAAATGTCAGAAATATCAATTATAGTGCCGGCATACAATGAAGGAAAAAGGATAGAGTCTACCTTGAAATCATTGTTTCTAACTTTTCCTAAAGAGGAGATTATTGTTGTCTCGAACGGAAGCGTTGACAACACTGTTGAAATATTAAAAAGATGGAAAGAAAAAAACTCCAATCTTAAATACCTTGATTTTCCTGAAAAACTTGGGAAGGGCGGAGCAATAATTGAAGGTCTAAAACTTGCTGAGGGTGATTGGGTCGGATTTGTTGATGCAGATGATGCCTTTGATCTTAGTTATATTAAAAACCCATTAAATAATTTACATGATTATGATTGTTTTATTGCTTCGAAATGGAAAGGCAAAAATATTTTTCAAGTAAATGAGCCGATGGTTAGAAAAATCTTGAGCAGGGGATGGAATATTTTGGTGTTAATCTTGCTAGATTTGAATTATCATGATACTCAAGCAGGAGCTAAATTCTTTAAAAATACGGTTAAAGAGAAAATTGGTTATAATTTTATATCAAGTGGATTTGCTTTCGATGTTGAATTGCTTAAAAAAATAGAAAAAAATAATTTTAGAATAAAAGAGATATATATTCCAAGCAAATTTGTAGATGGGAGCACCTTTAAATTAAAGCATTGCAAAACCATGTTCAAAGATTTGATAAAGATATGGAGGTCAAAATAAAAACAATATTACTAACATTTGATATAGAAGAATTTGACTTGCCTTTAGAATTCGGTAAGAAGATTTCTGATGAAAAGCAGTTTAATGTTAGTAAAAATGGAACAGAAATTATTTTAGAACTATTAGAAAGAAATAATATTCAAGCAACATTTTTTATTAGTGCAAAATTTGCAAAACAATATCCTGAGCTAATTGAAAGAATATCTACCAACCATGAGATTGGATTGCACTGTCTTGAGCATAAAGATAATTATTCAGAAATGAATGAAAAAGAAGCTTATGAGAGAATTAAAAAGGGGAAAGAAATAATTGAGAAAATAATTAATAAAAGGATTGTTGGATATAGGGCTCCAAGGTTTCAACCACCGCATTATGAAATTTTAAATAAAGCGGGGATACTCTATGATAGCTCATTACACCCTACATTTATTCCTGGCAGATATAATAATTTTTTTTCTAAAAGAAAAGTCTTTTTAAAAAATGATGTGAAGGTCCTACCCCTATCTGTGTCTCCAATTTTAAGATTGCCATTATTTTGGTTGGCTTTTAGAAACCTTCCTTTATTTTATTCGAAATATATAACAAACAGGAATAAAGATTATGCATGTTTGGTTTTTCACCCTTGGGAATTTGTGAGTATAGAAAATATTGATTTACCAAAATTAATTAAAAGAAATACTGGAGAGAGATTAATAAAAAAATTACAAAAATATATTGATAATTATAATGGGGATAAATTCACAACAATCTCTTCTTACCTTTTTATTTCATAAATAATGAGGATTGGTCTCTGTTGTGAATCCATATATACTTTGACAGGAAATACTTTATCTGTATTTTTTTCTGGCCATATATATGTCCATTGTGAAGTTTGCTCTAGAAGACTTAAAACAATGTACTTAATGTCTTTATGTGTTTCTATGAATTCATCTATTTCATCTTCTTCTGGCCAATAGATTATATCTCTTTCAGCATAATAATTCAATTGTGGCTGTCCTGCAGCAATTACTTTATCCACGGGATTAGAGTTTTCTTTTATCCACTCTCCAGATTGTTTGAATTGAACATATGATGTGGATTTTAATTTAATAATCATTTCAGCAGATTCTATCTGTTTTATAGATGAGGAAATCAGTATGAACAATATTAAAATTATTCCGACAATCCCCAATTTAATATTTATTTTTTTAAATTTTAAGTAGAGTGAGAATAAAGCAAATCCTATTATGTAAAAAGCCGCAGAATAAAGATAAATTAAATATCTGTCTTCTGGTAGTTGCCCTGCAAAGAATGCAAAATAAATAAAAGGGAATAATGTCCATAATAAAATAAATAACTGCTTTTTTAGCACTTCATTTTTTCTTATAAACCCATATCCAATTATTATATTAAATATTATTATTACCAATCCAATAATGAGAAATATGAGAAATATATTTTGAATACCAACCAAAGAACTTTGGAAAACTGTTGGAAGAATTTTTAGATAAGTGCTGAGATAATTTACAGAGCTATAAAATCCCGCAGATCCAAAGAGGGGTATTTTATTATAAGTTGAATAATACCATATAGAATACGGAATTATTGTTATTAATGCTATCAAAGATGTAATCCAAAATTTCTTGTTTCTTAAAAAATTTAATTTTTCGGTTAATAGTAAGTAACTTATTAATAGAATTATAAGCAGACCAAATGGAAATCTCGTCAGTGTTCCAAGAATCAAAGACAATCCTAGCAACAACAGATAGATTTTTGATTTATCTTTTACATAACCATTCCAAAATAACCAAACAGAGATGAGCCATATTGTGGCAGAAGGAATATCAGTCATTATCCTTGCAGAAAAAAATAGGTGTACATAAAAAAACGACATCATAAATGTTGCAATCAAAGCAATCCACTTATTGAACATTTCTTTTCCTACGAGATAGGTAAATAGTACTCCCACTATCGAGAAGATTAGCATTAAAATTCTGAAGGAAGTTTCCCCCCCTCCAAGCTTGTATAAAATGGCTAACATAAATGGGAGAAATGGTGGTCTGACAAAATGAAGCTGATACGAGGTTACATTAAATGCCCAGTTTTTAGCTACTCCCAAATATTCTGCTTCATCATACCAAACTGCTTGGTTTATTGTTAAATATTTTAATCTTAAAATTAATGCAAATATTAAAATTGCAATTAGAATTAAATTTGAATTATTATCCAAAAAATTTAATAATTTATTTTGAAACTCCTTTTTGTTTTCTTCGGTCATATCTGCCTCTTGTTTAAATTTTGTAAGTCATAAATCCAAACTGCATCAGTTTTTTTTAGTTTTATCGTCTTATTAGGAATAAAATCTTTTCTTAGATTAATTATTAATTCATCTTCTGTCCTAAATTTATTTGGTCTGATTGCAACATATCTGATTGTCTGATTGTCTGGATGAAAATATTCTATTTTTTCTATTAATGTTGGTCTTCTACCAACTTTATTTGAAAAAAACTGGTCAAATAAAAACTCTTGAAGGTGCTGATTACGCCTAACATAATAATGGATTATTAACCCCGTTGATAAAAAAGTCTCATTTTCTTTTAATACATCATTAAAATAATTTGCTACGTCTTTTTGGGCAAAACCTGCTATATCCGGTGGATCACAACCAACCTCTGAGAAACGACAAAAGATAAAATTACGATTAGAAAAATGAGGGCTTGAATAGAATGCTATTGAAAAAGAAAATATAATATAAATTATTAAGAATCCTATATTATAAACCCTTATATTTTTAACTCTAAATATCTTGAAAATTGAATACTTTTCTGAGAATGCTAAAGACATTAAAAAGATTAATCCGAATAAGAACGCTACTAACACCCTTGGAAAATTTAGAGCCTTCGTTATAATGATACTTAAAATTAAAAATAATAACAGATATAATATAAATTTTTCATTATTATTTCTTTCTTTATTTGCAATTAATTTGAAAAATATCCACAAAGAGAAGATTACTAAGATTACATCTAAAATATTCACTAAAAGGAAGAACTCGGATATCATATCAAAGATTTCTGTATTAAATGCTAATGTACTATAAGAAGTTTCTATGGACTGGTATTTATTAATAATATTAAAGAAATTTTTTGGATTGAAATAAAAAACTGCTAAGAACACGATGAGATAAGATAAGATTGAATAAACTAAGATATTTATTAATCTTGAACAATTTATTTCTTCATTTTCTTTAATTCTTTTAACAAACTCTAGATTTAATTTGCTCCCAATCTTTTTTAAGATATCGAAAAATTCTTTTGAATATTTTTCTAATAAGATGAATACTGCAAATACTATAAACATCCCATTTGGCAATTTTGTTGTGAATGCTAATGCAAAAGACGTGAATGAAACAATGAATAATAAAATTTCTTTTCTTGTTTTTTCTGAATTGTAGGCCCACCATAAAAATAGCAAGCCAAGAGCTACAAAGAAATAACCAAATATGTCAACATGTATCCACCTGCTGAACTTTAGAATTTCTGGATAAAAAGCATAAAATGAAATTGCGAAAATAGAACTATATTTATCTAACAAATTTATTGAGAATAGACATATTGTTAAAAAAAATAATATTGAAAAAAGATACATAGGAAGATGGCAATAAGGAAATGCTTTTATTAGCTCTTCTCCTATTAAAGTTTCTCTCCCGGGATAGAACATTGGTTTAACTTCACTTACTTTTGAAAAATCCTCCCCTGAGAGCATGCATCCTGCTGCAATTATAATATTTCCTAAGATTGGTTCTCCCTGTCCTGCCAATCCAGGATATAATTCATAAGGATAAAAGAATAATAAACCTGTAGGGATTGTGGTCATATCATCATTCCAATATCCTACTAATGAAGCATCATTTAATCTAATGAAGATTCCTAATGCTATTATTAAGAACAATATAACCATAAGGAATTTATCATACTTAAACTTAGTAAAATCCATAAATTCAAAAAGAAGGTAATCTTTAAATAGGTTTTCAATGGATTTGATTAAATTTGCACTGTTTAAATATCCCAAGATTTTATTTTATTAATCGATTCTATTGAATCTTGGAGTTTGTTACATTCCAAAATTATTTTTTTATTATAATTTTTAGCTTTTAATTTTCTGAAGAAATCTTTAAAATCTATAGAACCTTTTCCAATCTCGAGATGCTGGTCCATTCTTTTATTATTATCTGTGAGATGAATATGATCTATATTTATTTTCATCAGTTCTTCTGTTTGATTGTAAATTTCTGAATGTGCCAAATCAAAGCAGAACCCCAGAAATGGAAATTTGCATTTTAAATATCTTATATCATATGGTCTACCCAACAGATAGCAAGGGTAACAATTTTCAATTAAAATTTTTATTTTATGATTATGCGCTTTCTTGAGGATTGGGCCGAAATTTTTAGAGAAAGTATCTAAAAAAAAGTTCAATCCAATATTTCTTCTTAAAATTTTGCTTAATCTTATATACCCTTTAAAAAATGAACCTCCATGCATAACGATCTCTTTTATATTTGAAGCTATAGCGAAATCAATTTCATTTTCTATTTTTTTTACTTCGCTTATATGATAACCAAAACTTAATAGTGGATGGATTCTAAAGTCAACAGAAGCATGCAGAGAATATTCAAATTGCCCTTTTATACGATCCAACTCATTAATATTGATTCTTTCCGGGATTTTATGTAATTCCACAAAATTAATCCTTTCTTGTTTTAGCTTAGAAACAACATCGTCTCTTAAAATATCATCATATCTGCAATTAACTCCAAACTTCATGCTGTAATCAATTAAACAATAATCTTAAATAAGTTTTCAATCAAAATTAATATTTATGTCTAACAAATTGAATTTGGCATCTGGCGAACGCTATATGGAAGGTTATATTAATCTAGATTATAATAAAAATCTAAAGGCGGATATTTATCATGACTTAAATAGATTTCCTTATCCTTTTGAAGATAATTACTTTGAGGAAATATATTGTCATCATATCCTGGAGCACGTTGAAGATTTGTTGAAGACCATGGAGGAACTTTGGAGGATATCAAAACCTGCTGGGAAAATTTTGATTTTTGGTCCGCATAGTGGTAGCTTTGAAATGCATGTTGATTTAACCCATAAAAGAGGACTGAATACCCAGACTTTTAGAAGATGCTTTCTTCCAGAAGGGGACACTTGGGGATTCTATACCCGGGCCAAGTTCATGGTCATGAAAGATTACATCAGATTTTATAATTATATGAAACCAATTGAATACATCGTGAATAAATCCAGAAGATTAAAGAATATCTACGAAAGGCATTTTGCTTATACAATACAAGCTAAGGAAATGAGGATTGTTTTGGAAGTAGTAAAATGAATATCTTAATTACAATCTACAGGGGTTTGGGTTATGGTGGAGCCGAGGTTAGCACAAAACTACTTGCGGAAGGATTAACTAAATTAGGAAATAAAGTGATCATTGCCTCTTCAGATGAATATTATGGTATAGATACAAAAAAATTCAAAAAATTCGATAGAATTCCAGTTTTTAGATTTCAAGAAGCATACTTATCTAGATTTTTAAGTAAGATAATAAAAGAAGAAAAAATTGATTTAATTTATGCGCATGATAGATTGACAAGCATTCCTGCGATTCTTGCAGCTAAGAAAAATAAAATTAAAAGTATTGTGCATTTTAGAGACTATTGGTTTGCATGTCCTTATAGCAACTGTTTAGCTCCAGATAATTTTGAATATGATAAATGCGACTTGAGAATCATATTAAAACATTTTAAAGCTAAAAGATGGTTAATTGACCTATATAAATTGATTTATCTAAAAAGAGCCAGAAAAATTTTAATAACGGCAGATTTAAAATTTGCATTAAGCGAAGCAGTTAAAAAAAGATTGGAAATAAACAATATAAAAGATTCTCGGATTATTACAAGTGCACGAAAATTTCATGATTTTGATGGTAATAAAGAAAATATAAAAAGAAAATATAATTTAAAGAAAAAAGTAATTACATTTATAGGGAGTCTGATTTATCCTAAAGGCATTATGAATATGATTAAAATAATGCCCGAGATTTTGAATGAGAATATTAGCTTTTTGATCGTCGGAGATGGTCCTTTGTTAGAAGAAATTAGAAATAAAAATATTCCTGGAATAGTTTTAACTGGAAGATTAAAAGCTGAAGAAATGCCTGATGTTTATGCAGCATCAGATTTAATTTTATTGCCAAGTGTATGGCAGGAACCATTTAGCGGTATTTTACATGAAGCAGCAGCGGCTAAAAAAGCCATTTTAGCTTCAAACACTGGCGGGAGTAGGGATGCAATGACAGAAGAGGAACTAATAGAAGCCAATAATTTGGGAGAATGGAAGAAAAGAATTAAAGAATTAATTACCAATGATAGACTAAGAGAAAAATTGGCACTAGATTATGCTAAAAGATCCAGAAAAAATTATGATGTTGATATTGTCGCTAAGAAAGTAAATGAGATTTTTGAGAATTTATAGCATTTTCTATTTCTTTGATTAATTTAACACTATTCAAAGCCAGGAAGTTATTTTTTGAATAACTGGCTTTTTCTTCTAAAATATTTAAGAACATTAAAGATAAAGCATCATTTTCAATCTCAAAATAATGAGGTTGATTATTAATTAAGATTTGTCTATTTCTCCATTCAAATAATTTACCATCTGCGATAATTTTAAGAATTTTCTCTTTTTTATTATTAGTTCTATCATAAAAATATTCAATTAAGACATTATTGTATTTGAATTTGAACTCCAAAATATCTGTTCTATTTTTCTTGAGAGGATCTTCTATATTAATAATTTCAAGATTTTTCAGATTATTTTTTCCCAATAGATCAATAAGTAAATACATATCATGATAAGTTAATGCATTAAGAATAGAATCATCAAATGTCCCATATTTAGTCCAAGTAAATTGAATCTTATTTATTTTGTGACCTATAACTAAATTTTTTAACTCGGAATATTCTTTTCTATAGAGAAAAACATCATCGACATAGATTTTAAGTTTTTTTTCTTTAGCCAAATTAAAAAGCTCTTGTACTTCCTTCAAATCTGAACAAGGAGGTTTTTCAACAAATACATTTTTTCCTCTTAATAAACAATTCTTTGCAATTGAATAATGCGAGTTTGTCGGCGTTGAAATTACTATGAAATCTACTTTGTCCAATATCTTTTCATAATTATCAGAAATTTCAACTCCATAATTCTCTTTCACTTTTAATAATCTGTCATTAATACTTCTACCGCAAATATATTCAACTTGATTATACTTATTCAATTTCTTAAATAATATTGAACCAAATTTTCCTAATCCCACTATTGCTATTTTCATTTTCTCATTCTTTTTGCTATTGCTACAACCTGATTGGTTGCATCTATGCATGTAGGAATTTTTCCAGAAAATAAAGTAACTATTTTGTCATTTATCTGCTCGACAATTGTAGGACGGGCATCATCATGCTCTCTATGCGGAAGCACGGTTCTAATTGTATACATAGAGCCAATGTGTTCTGCCTTTTCTATTCCTGGAAAGAATTCTGATGCATGCTCTAAGAATTTTTTAACATTTGTTAAAGATGGATTTTTAATTATTCCATTATTTAATAATCTTGCATATTCTCCATAGAGTTCAATTTTTTTCCCTACAGTTCTACTATGGATAGCATGGACTACATTGCCCATTACATGATAACCCGTTCTACCATAGGGATCTATACACATGAAAGGGCCATCCATAACTATCACACTTTTCTTATGAAATTTCTCGGGTAATTTTAATACTAATTTTTCACAAAGTTCAAATTGATAATCCTTTTGAGCATCTAGATAATCACCTAAAAATGCATTATTATGAGCATAAGTAGCAACAATAATTAGATCATATTTATTCTTAAGGACTTCATACCTACCTTCTGTATTTAGTAAAACATTGACTTTATATTGCTTGAGCTTAAGCCAGCAAATTTCCTTTAATTTAGCAGAATCAAAAAGAAATTCTTTAATTTTAAAATTGGCAGCTATTTTTTCTTTATTAACTATTTCAAGATCTTTTTCTTCGTATTCTAGACCACATTCTTTCCACACATTGGAGAATTGTTCCGGAGTTAAAAAGCTGCCTTCTTTGGCTATAGAATAGTAATGTTCAATTCCATCATCCAAAATAGCTTCTGGATAAACATTCCTAAATTCTTTTTCTCCATGAAGACAAGTAAGGATTGTTTCTTTGCTCCTGGGATAATGATAACCCCTATGAAGTCTGTATTGGTTTATACCTGAAGCAGCTTTAAAAATGTCATTTTCTTTTTCATATAAATCTACCAAAAAGCCTTCCTTAGCTAAAAACCAAGCTGCTGTAATACCAAAGATTCCTCCACCCACAACTGCTATTTTCATAATTTATCTGAGTTTGCATGCTCTTTTAAGTTTTTCTGAGATATAAAGTATACATAATCGCATCTATACAACCACGTGCCATTAGTTCATAAGTAAAATTATTTTCTATTATCTTCTTGGATTCCTTCCCCATCTTCTCTTTTAACCTTTTGTCAGATAAAATCTTTCTTAAAGAATTATATAATCCTTCAATATCCTTCTCTTTAACCATAAAGCCGTTAATTCCTTGTTTGATTAGATCATGAGCCCCTCCTGTTGCATCTGTTGATATTACTGGTTTGCCAAGAGACATCGCTTCATTTAATACAACCCCCCAGCAATCAGCATCATAATCACGAAATGTTGATGGAAGAACGAAGACATCACAAATTGAATAATAGAACCCTTTTTCGTAAGGACTGATTATTTTATCTTCGAAATGAATGTTTTTTATGTTTAACTCCTGTATTAACTTTTTAATTTCTACTTTAAATGGACCGTCTCCACAAATTAATAAGAACACATCATTTCTTTCCTTCTCTAATTTAGCAAAGGCTTTTACTAAAATATCTAATCCTTTATAATGCATTATCCTACTTAGATATAATATAATTTGTTTATGTTTTATATCAA
>JACOZQ010000037.1 GCA_016181275.1 Candidatus Woesearchaeota archaeon
TAACAGTGCATATCAGCAATTATTAATATTTTAAGTCTAAAAGCCAAATCTTAACTAAATTTTATACTTCGAAGCTGTATTTTCTGTAATTATCATTTAGTTGTATATTATTGATTTTATTTTTTCTGAACTATTTTTAATATAAGCTAAATACATATATAAAAATTGTTGTTCCATAATATAATGGATATTGACTATCTAATGAAAAGGGAATTGTTAAGGAGGAGATATAGCACAAAAACCATCCAATCCTATTCTAAATGCTTAGATAAATTCTTTCAATATCATAAAGACAAGAATCCAAGAAAGATAACTAAAACAGATGTCAAAGATTTTATAGATATAAAATTGGTGGATAAAAACAGATCTGGCAATACTATAAACCTTTATTTCAATGCAGTAAAATTCTTTATGGAGAATATTCTAAACAAAAGATTATTCTATAATATAAAATATTCAAAAGTTCCAAGGAGATTACCAATAGTATTAACAAAAGAAGAAATAAAGAAATTAATTAATATTATAGAAAATAAAAAACATAAATTAATTGTTAAGTTAATGTATTCTTCTGGTTTGAGAGTTTCTGAATTAGTAAATTTAAGAGTTGAGGATTTTCAATTTGATAAGAATTATGGATTTGTAAGAAATGGGAAAGGAGGCAAAGACAGATTATTTATTATTGCTCAAAGTTTAAAAGATGAGTTAAAAAAATTTATTATTGAGAATAATTTAAAAGAATTTATCTTTAAAGGAAATAAAAATTGTAATCTAAGTGTCAGGACTGTTCAGGAAATAATAAAAAGGAATACAAAAAGAGCTAAGATAGATAAAAAAGTCCATCCCCATACCTTGAGGCATTCATTTGCCACTCATTTGATTGAAAATGGATATGACGTTACTTCAGTTCAAAGTTTATTGGGGCATAATTCTGCTGAAACCACCATGAGATATTTGCATACTGCAAGTCCAAAAATGATTAATGTTAAAAGCCCATTAGATTCTTTATAAATTTTCCAAAACATTTTTAATCATGATTTTCTTGAATTTTATCTATGGAAGAGATGATTTCTTTAAAACAGAGAGAGAACTGGGAGAAGCAGCATTATAAAATAATTGGAACTCATTCAGCTGTGAAAACATGCGGCTGGACTAAAAGCATGATTAGAGGAAATGGCGGCTGTTATAAATTAACTTTTTATGGAATAATGAGCAACCAATGCATGCAGATGACAACCTCAATGAGCTGTGCTAATCGTTGCACATTTTGTTGGAGAGATGAAAAATCTACTGTTTCAAAAGAATGGAAATGGAACATTGATGATTCTAAAATTATTTTAAAAGAAAGCAAAAAAGCACATCATAAATTATTAGAAGGATATGGAGGATATGAGAAAAGAAATAAAGGAGCTTATGAAAAATCCAAGGAAATAAAACATGTTGCTCTTTCTTTGACAGGAGAGCCAATTATGTATCCTAAAATAAATGAGCTCATTAAAAAATTTCACAGTGATGGGATTTCAACTTTTCTTGTAACAAATGCGCAGTATCCTGAAGCTATTAATAATTTAGCTCCCATAACCCAACTTTACATGAGTTTGGATGCTCCTGTTAAAAATTTATTGAAAGAAATTGATGTTCCGCTTTTCAAAGACCATTGGGAAAGATTGAATAAAAGCCTTGAGTATTTGAAAGAGAAAAACCAGAGAACCTGCATAAGGCTGACAATGATTAGAGGAATGAATATGAAAAATTTTGAAGACTATGCCAAAATGATTACGAAAGGAAACCCTGATTTTGTAGAAATAAAAGCTTACATATTTGTCGGAGCCAGCAGGCAAAGATTAAAAATGGAGAATATGCCATTACACGAAGACATAGTCTCATTTTCTAAAGAACTTGTAAAATTTCTTCCAGAATATGATATTGTTTCTGAGCATATCCCTTCAAGAGTTGTTTTGCTTGCTAAAAATAAATTCAAAATAAATAATGAGTGGCATACATGGATTGATTTCAAAAAATTCAATGAGCTGACTTTATCAGGAAAAGACTTTAGGACAGAGGATTATTTGAAAAAAACACCAAAGAACTTTATTGGTATTTCCGGGAAAGGAACGATAGATGTTGCGAGAGAAAAAGGAATTACTCACGACATTCAATGATTACATTAATTCTTTAGTAGTGTAATGCGTTACAATCAGAATTAAAAGGCCGATTGATACTGAAGTCAATAAACTTAGTGGATAATTATCTGGAAATAAATAAACATCCATCAGTCCCCATAATCCCCTCCAAAAAGAAATTACTGCCGAGCCTATAAGAATAGCTAACAAGATGTTTTTAGTCTTGCGTTTGCCATTTTGCTTTTTCATCTTCAAATCAGAATCATTTTTTATATATAATCTTTTCCTTAATTAAATTTTTCTTTCAAAGCCATGATCTTATAAATCAATTTTGACAAAGAATAAGATTCTGACTCGAAATCATTATTTGGAGAAAACTCAACTATGTCTGCTCCGATTATGTTTTTGTTTTTGAAAATAATTTCCAATAATCCAATTAATTCATTCCAGAAAAATCCTCCTGGCTCTGGAGTTCCTGTGTTTCTAATGAAAGAAGGATCAAAAGAATCAACATCAATTGAAATGTAAACTTTGTTTTTTAATTTTGGCAAGATTTTTAATAATTTTTCTTTAATATTTTCATGAGAATAAATAACATAAATATTATTATTTTTTATTACACCCTGCTCATCTTTGTCCATCGACCTTATTCCAATTAAGGACGTTGAATGTTTTGAAGAAATGTGAAATGATGCGCAACGATGATTTAATGCTGAGTTATTCCAAGAATAAAATAAATCTGAATGAGCATCAAATATAATTACTGAGAAATCATCATAAACTTTTTCCAAGCCTTTTACAATGCCAATTGAGACTGAATGATCTCCTCCTAATGAAATTAAGAATTTATCTTTGTGCTTTGAAACCTCATCTGATATTTTTTCAGTTATTTCTTCTGATGTTTTTGCTGTTAAACCTGGCAATAAGAAAATTCCTTTTTTATACGGTTCCTGGTCAAACTGCTCATCATAGTATTCCAGCTGGTAAGATAATTTTATAATTTCAGCCGGTGCTTTTGAAGCTCCTTTTTTTCCAGTTAAGTTTCCTTCATATTCAATAGGCAGTATATAGTATTTAGAATTTTTATCTGCAAATTCCTGGGGGAGATTCATGAAGTTCATTGAATTATTGTCTTTAATTTTTTATAGCCAAAAAAATCAGTTGAATAATTATAAGCTCCTGCATTGATAAAAGTTATTTTATCTCCAACTTTTGGATTAGCTAATTTAACTTTGTACCTAAATATATCATCCCTTGTTGGGGAATTGCCTTTTATTAGATAATCATTTCCTGCTTCACCATCTTTTAATTCTTCTTCAATTAACATTTTTGTATTTGTCAAAACAGTATCCAGGGCTGAATTATATATGGTTGTATTAATTATAATTGTGTTTTCATAAGTCTGGATTATTTCTGCTTCTAATTTTATGCAGGGGGCTGCTAAAAATCTTCCTGGCTCTATGTAGGTTGTTATATTTTTTGAGCTCAACCATTCAGAAGCTTCTCTTAACTTTTCAAATATATAAGGGATAACTTTTGATGTATAGCTTCGATATTCCACTGGAAGCCCTCCTCCAAAATTAACAATATTTATTCTTGCCAATGATTCTTCAGAAATTGAATCCTTTAATTCATTTATAATCTGCCATTCGCTTGTATTCTGAGATTTTCTATGTAGATGAATTCCTATCTTGTCTATCAAATTATTATTTTTTATTCTTGAGATTATAGAATTCACTTTTTCTGATGGCATGCCATAAACAAAGTATTTTCCTGAACCAACTCTGTGCTCCTGAAATTTCATTCTTATGCCTAAGTTTATTTTTGACTTTATTGAGCTCAAAAGATTTTTCATGTCGTGCTCATTGTCAATTACAAAATTATTTACTCCCAGTTCTGCCAAAGAGATTATTTCTTCTTTTGGATTTGCCTGCAAAAAGAACCAAATTTTTGACTTGTCTTTTATGAAGTTTACTTCATTTAAATCATGTATTGAGAACTCTGAATCTGAAATGTCCTGGAGAATATTACCGACATCTCTATTAGTTTTATAGCTGTAAGAAACGTTTAAGCCTAGATTCTTTAAAATATTATATTGCTCCAATAATTTTTCCTTATTTAAAATAAATTTAGCTTCCATCTAATAACCCTTGTGACTTTAACCTATCCAAAACAGAAAACATAATTAATGGAAATGTGATTGTTACATCTCCTTTTACAGTTGCTGCTTCACCATCATCTTTTATCTTTCCCCACGACTTGGCTTCTTGGGTTGTAGCTCCCGACATGCTGCCTGAACTCGCATGTGAAGTTGTCAGATAAACTGCATAGTCAAAACCACCATTGATTAAAGCTGCAAAAATTGCATAATGCTTTGAAATGCTCCCACCTAAAGATATAATCCCTTTTTTCTCATCAAAGCCTATATCTGTTACAATTCTTTTCATATCATAAATAGTATCTACAATGAAGTCTGGATTTTTCTGCTGAAATAAAAATAAATGGAAGCCGAAAGATGAGTCTGCTATGCCGGGGCAATATATAGGTATATTATTTTTGGCTGCCTGATACAATATTGAACTATTGTCATTTAATTTTAATCCAATTTCCCTTAATAAATCTGAAGAAGAAATTCTATTTTGCTTTTGATAAATCTCTTTTAGAAATTCATGAATTTTATCTTCAAATTTCATATAGCTCTCTACTTTTATAATTAAATTTCCTACACGATTCTCGCCTTTTTCATGCAACTGCGTATCGTCTGCATTGAAGCTTGAGATCTGGAATGACTCTCCTGTTGAACGCATAATATCCTCTTCTATGCTGCCAGAGGTTGTAACAAGAACATCAGGTATTTTTAATTTACATAATTGTGCAAAAAAGCCTCTTAAACCAGAGGTTGTCATGTTTGAAGTAAATGTCAAAAATATTTTTGCTTTGTTCTGCTTCATCTTGATAATTACATTTGCTGCTTCGCTTAATTCAGTCGCCTGATATCCCAAACTAGAAAATGAGCTAATCAAATCATTTATACTTGTTCCAGGCTTCCAAATAAGGTCTTTTACTTTTTTCATTGTAAAAAATATAGAACTACTGAAAAGAATTAGCTACTGCCCCTTACTTTATCAGAATTTTTCATGATATAAATTAAGAAAACTTCAGTTCTTAAATTTTTTGGTCAAGCTTCAAGCTAGATAGCTTTAAAAATTTTATTTTTATTATTTAAAATATGAATGAAAGAAGAAGAAGAGAGTTAGAAGAAAAATTAAAATATTTAGCTGAAGTAAAAGGACGATTCGTTGATGTTGAAAGGTGCTTTAGAGAACTGTATCCTTATGAATCAAAAAGATGCTCTAACTTAAGATTTAATGGATGGTATATAGTGTTTACCGAGGGGTTTTATGGAATGCCTAACAGCTCAAAAGGAAAGATTGATTCGGTATATGAAGAAGGGCAAGCGACAAGAGAGATAGTTTTTGGCAGTCCTCAAAATGAATATGAAGATAGTGATAAACAAACCATAGCGGAAAAATTATGTAAAAGACCAAGTCAAGAAAAAAGAAATAATAGAATAATATTAAGAGATGATAGGAATAAATGAAAGCAATAATTCTGCTATTTTTAGGAAATAAACTAAGGAAATAATTTAGTTTAGAGCAATTCTTTCTTAAACAAATATTTTCCCAATGAAAATTTTCCAGCTCCGTATGCCAATAAAACTAAGAATGAAGTGAAGAATAGGGCTGCTGCTTCTCCTCCGTTCAATATTAATACATATCCTCTAGGAAAATGCGCCATAAATAAAGCAACAATCATTTCAACAGCTGCAATTAAAGCTGTCAATCTTGTAAATATTCCCAATAAAACTGCTAATCCGCCGAAGAATTCAATTAATCCTGCCAATCCCATCAAGCTAATCAGTTCAGCAGAATTTCCTCCCAAGCCACCAAACCATCCAAATAATTTCTGGCCGCCATGCATCAAGAAGAAGAAACCAACTAAAACACGAAAAACAAAATAAAGATAATCAGCATATTTTTTCATGATAGATAATAATTGCTCTTTATATATAAAGATTATTGTTGAAGTACATTGTAACGTAAGCGGGAGTTATTTGACTCAAAAAAAATTATTTCTTCTTTCTAGCGGGTTTATCCCAATAAGCAGATTTACAATTTGGGTATAAAATAGGATATTCTTTTTTTCTTGGTATCCATTTGTGGTTGCTTAGAATCTGTTCATGTGATTATGAAAGGATTAGAGATTAACTACAACTTCAATAGAAAGCATATGTCCTTAGGCAAAAAGACCCCTGCGGAAGTTGCCATATCCCATTTAGAATTAGAGTTAATAAGTGGTTAGATATTATAAGAAAA
>JACOZQ010000029.1:0-678 GCA_016181275.1 Candidatus Woesearchaeota archaeon
AAAGTTGAGAAAAATTTAGGAAAAAAATCTTTGAGTGAGATGCATATGCATGCTACTGGCATGAATTATGGCGACAAAGGCGAGAAAAATCATTTAACTTTGAAGGAGAGCGAGTTTAATTACAAAGATTTGATGAAAGCTTTGAAAGAATTTAAAGTTAAAGGAGTTTTAACTGTGGAAAGCCCTGATGGCGAAAATGATGCTTTGTATTTGCAGGAAGTTTATGAGAAAATTTAAGCAACTTCTCTTTTTTCTGAGGATGGATTATATTCATCTTTTCTTTTTCTAGAAGAACTTGAAGACAAATACCTTGCTCCTGCATAAAGTGCTATAACACTTATTGATAATCCACTTAAATCTATCAATGAGTCTTTTACTCTTTTTCTCCTCTCTTCATCATACCAAGCATTACTTATTGGAAAATACTCCTCTACTCTTTCTGAGATATTTTTTTTAAATCCTTCTGGATCTAATATTTTGTATAAAATCCCACCATAACCACTTACTGTTAAAGCTAAAGCACTCACTAATAATTGTTTTTGAGTTCTTTTAACAATTCTATCCATTAAACCTGATTCGTTTTCTTTCATTATAAAACAAAAAGAATAATATTTTTTAAGGCTTTCTAATCTTGGCTATAAAGAAACCTTCCGTATTGTTATCCTGCGGCCAAATTCT
>JACOZQ010000029.1:695-43394 GCA_016181275.1 Candidatus Woesearchaeota archaeon
GGCTCTAATGAGCATGTTGAATAAACTAAAGTTCCTTTTTCTTTCAATAATGAATATGCTTTTAGAATCAGCTTGCGCTGCTGATAACCTAATTTTTTTATCATGCCTTGATTATAAATATTAACCGTGTTCGGAGACTTTTTTATTGTTCCTGTTCCTGAGCACGGAGCATCTAAAAGTATCCTGTCAAATTTAATCTCTGGAAAATTTTCCCCCCTGTAGATTGTTATCATTGCATTTGAAATGCCGCATCTCTGCAGATTCATTGATAGTGCTTTTACTCTGTCCCATTTTATATCATTTGCAATTATAGCTCCTTTATTTTCCATGATAGCTGCCAGCTGAGTTGTCTTTGACCCGGGAGCTGCTGACATGTCCAAAACGAGCTCGTTATTTCTTGGAGCTAAAATTTGAGCCGGGATCATCGATGCTGCTTCCTGGACATAAAAATATCCCAAAAAATGCTCTTTTAAATTTCCAACTGCTATCTTTTTTCTTTCAATGTAAAAACCTGAGCTGCACCACGGCACTTGCTTTAAATTTTCTATCCTTTTCTTAAATTCTGAAACTGAAATCTTTAATGTGTTAATTCTAATAGATTTTTTAATCGGAGATGAGAAAGATTCTTTTAATTCTTTTAAATTTGTCAATTCAGAATATCTTTTTTCGAAGGATTGTTTGTATTCCATTTGCTGCTCATTACTCTTTATTTTTAAACTTGCTATACTTTATATTATTGTTGATGAATAATAAGATTCTTAAGACTATTTCCATGCAGACTATAAACAGCAGATAATACAAAATTGTTTTCCATAAACCATGGATTTCTTTCATCGATTCTATTGCCGTTTCAAGCGAGAAATATGATAGTCCAGAAACTAGAAACACTGCTAATAATGCCAAAGGCAATGTTTTTGCTATATCTCTTGCAAGCTCCTCATTATAATATGATGTGATCCTCGTTGTTGCAACTATTGCCATTGAAAATAATAGAAGTGTATTTGTCTGCTGGTTCTCTGATAAAAATATTAGCAGTATTGATAATACTATAAACCAGAAGAATGTAAATAAAGGAAATATTATCAAGTGCTCTAAAATATAAAATAAAAAAGCAACAAAGTCTTTTACATTTTCCCATCTTGACCTACTGTACTCTACAAGATTTAATTTGAAAATATCTCTAGTTGCTAAAAACCTGTAGAACTTGAAAATAAATATTGAATAAATAACCATACCAATTATAAATAATATTAAAGGCTTTCCTGCTATTATTGCTTCATTTAAAGAAAGATTACTACCAACGAAGTCAGCTATAATTTTAAATACCACACTAAACGGTTGTTATTTATAAAATATAAATCTTATGTTTAAGCCAACAAATCTTTAAATATAATCCTGTTATTTTATTTTCATGAAAGTTGAAATTAAAAGGGGATACACTATTTATTCAAAAGACAATAATGAATTTGTTTTCGTTGCTCCTCATTCAGGGCATGCAATTGTCAATCCTGTTCATCGAGATGATCATTCTGAAACCATCGCTAGCTTATGTTGGAAAGAGCTTGGAGGAAAGCTAATAATAAGCGGGATAAGCAGAGACAGGTTGTGGGGAATTGACTTTAACAGAAAAATACCCTCATTAAAAGAAGCTATGAAAAATTATGATTCATTTAACAATACAGAAGAAAGAGGGAGCTTGCTAGATTATGCAAAGAAATATGCATGGGTTGCAATCGATGAAAGTGATTACAATGAGAGGCTTAAGATTTACCAGAATTTTTGGAATGAAGTCGGCGACGGCAAATACATAATTCTGCTTCATAAAAATTTTCCAAAGATGAAAGCTGTTCCGAGCATAATGGATATTATAACTTTTTCTGATGCCGGTATTAAAAGAAAAATAATTAAGAAAATTGTGAATGAGATGAACAGCAAATACTTTGACTTCTTTGAGAAAATCAAGACAGATTACAGGAATGCCATTCTTGCTGATACTAGAAGGTTTGTTCTAAACCTGATTAGAGTATATGAGCATTTCAATCCTAATGACATGAGCAAAGGGCATAAAAGCTCTATTGAAAAAGATCTTGACAAGATAACAAAATATGCAGACAAGATTGCAATGAACAGTCTAAATTTTTGGCATCCCCATATGGCTGCTAAGATAATAAAGGATGTTGTTGAAAAGATTAAGAATGGGAATTGATTTATGGATATATTTATAAAATTTTTCCTCTTACAGAGTAATAAAATGACAGAGAGATTTCATATTGAAGGAAAAGTAACCGGTTTATCCAGAATCCCATCTCAAGTAAGATTTGATGGAAAACAAGAAGTAGATACTTTTGTTACTAAATTAGATTTAAGATGTCCTTTTGATAGTAAAGGTAGAATTACTCAAGTTATTTATCCTGATTCCACATCAATACGCCCTGGTGATTATATTTCTGCAGAAGGAGCAGAGGTTCAACTCGATGGAATGAATTACAGAGGATTAGCTGAAAAGGTTCGGGTTTTAGATAGAGGATTATTTAGAAATAAAAGATGGATTAAGCATGATTATGAATGTTCTTCGTATACTGTGAAGTCATGGCATTGGTAGTAATTTTTTAACATCTTTTAAATCCTTAATTCCAATTCTTCCTTTGAATAATAAATCTAAATCTTTATGTTAAATTATAAGCTTCCTCATCAGAAAAATAATTCTGCAGAAAATTAAAAGTTTCCCTGAATGAATTCTTCAAAGCCAAGTCTATTGCCAAAACCCTTCCAGCATAATTTTTCAAGTTTTTATTTCTCAAGAGATTATTCTTTTCTTCAATATAAACTGCCAGTCCCTCTTCTGTTTCTTCATAATTTGCCGTCCCATACTGAAAAATATTATATCTTTGCTTTTCCCCATTTGAGCTACGAGTTGTATGAACTCCTATCTCATGAATTATCAATCTTTTTACATCTTCTTTTGAAAAACCTTCTCCCGATTTTACATACAATATTTTTTCCATCGTGACATTATCAACTCTCGAGCCGAGATTTTCCTTGACAATTGAGCTCCATCCTGGAAATTTTTTTAGTTCTCTATTTAGGATTTCTGTAACTTCTTCAGTTGATAAATTATTATCTTCTTTTTCTTCTTTTAATCTTAATAATCTCTTTGCATCTCTTACTAATTTTGGTGTTGTCTTTCCATAATACTTTATTGAATTTTGAGTAAAGTTGGAGTATCCAACAGAATCTAAAATATCAATCCAAATTATTAATTTTTTAATTTTCTTTTTAAATAGAGAATCTTCTACTTGTTCATAAAATTTTTCAAGCATTTTTCTGTATCTATTAAGCTTTAGGTTTTTTTCTAAATACCTAAATTTTGGATTGTAATTGCTAGATGAGAAGAATTTCTTTTTTTCAGAATCCTGGTTCATCGGATTTATATATTTTAATTTCAGAATATCCTGGCAGATTTCAAGCATTTGCGAATCTATTTCATATAGGTTCATTTTACGATAGTTTTATTAAAGTTTTTTCTTTTTATTCTTGTTGGTGATGAAAGATGGATTTGATTAGAAATTATCCGAGAAGCCCGTTTGAGATGATGGCTGGAATCGTAATGCTTCCAAGAACTATTGATAAAACCAAAGCATTTAATGCAAATAAACTTGGAGAGTATCATTATAATTGTCCTTTAGATCAGGCTGTTTTTGAATTTTTGAGTATAAGCTCTGAAGAATTTGCTAGAAAAGTTGCTGATTTGGAGACTGATGAGAAGATTGAGAAATGGATTAGCTCAATAATGAAGGACAAAACTAAGGCGGAGAAGCACCAATTCAATAATTACATGAGGCATTCCAAGCCTGAAACCCCCAATAAAATCAAATGGATGGAAAATGAGAAGAAAAAAATAGGAAGGAATGATTACTTCAGCTATTTTGACAACATAGATGCTGATGAAAAAAGATTTTGAGTAAGTTTAAATATTTCTATTTCTTTTTTATTTCATGCTTTTTAAAAGATTGAAAAAAAAGAGATGGATTTTAATTTCTGCAATAATTATTCTAGTATTATTAATTATTTTTTTAGGAGCTAAATTTTACTTACTTTTTAATTTTCTAATTGGTAATGATACTGTCATAAAAATTGATTCCGGAGATGAATATTTATTTTTGAAAAATCGGGAATCAAGAGATGTTGATTTTGAAGCGAAGGTTACTACAAATCCTTTTTGCTCTGCTGCATGCTCAATAGAATTCCTAGACCTAAATGACATGAGCTTGATTGATTATGATGAGTTTTCATTAAAGCCAGGAAGCCCTTTTAAAAAATCATATCAAATTTCTGCTGATGGAGATGGAAGAGGAAAAGATTTTTATAGATTTAAAGTTGAATGTACGAGCAGTGGCGGATTTTTATGCCATAGTGACAGAGAAAAAACTACAAGGAATTTGCTAATTGTGGCTGAGCATGACTTAAATGAAATTGAGCAGGAAAATAAAAAAGCATTTGAGGAATTGTCATTAGAGATATTGCAAGATATAAATGAAATGGAAAAAAATATTTTGATATTTAATGATGCTACATCAAAACTAAACAGAACAGTTATAGTAGATATTGATGATGCATTTGAAATTGACAACTTTTATGATGGGCTGATGAATTTAAGTTCTGATGAAAATTACTACTTAAAACTTCCTGAGCTCAATGAACTTAATGAAGGATTTTTAGATACAAAAAAAGAATTTGAAGTTGCTAATAATAAAATATTAGACTCTGTAATTACATATAATTCTTTGATTGATGCATTATTATTTTCCAAATCTTTCCTTGATAATTTAAGCAATCTCAGCCTAGAATTAGATACTGCTGAAAATACTAAATTATTTTTTGATGAATTTAATAACATTGCAGCTAATTTTGATCAGAGAGATTACCTAGAAAATAAATCATTTTTGGTAAATAACTTCCTTGATAGATTGCATAATTTTGATCTTGAAGAAGCTGATAATGGAACAATTGTTGATGGAAAAGCAAATGAAATAAATTTTGAGAAAATTGAATTGCTAAATATTTCTGCAGATGAATCAAAAATTGATTTTCCAGAAATAAAATTGAAATGCATATTAAATAATATTACAGGCAATTGTGGCGAGGATGGAAATAATTCAGTTGTATTTGTGCATGGACATGCTGTCACAAAAGATGCGCCTCTCGAATTCAGCTTGGAAGGTTTTGGAAAATTACAAAATAAGCTAGAAGATGAGGGATATATTAATGCCGGCACTATTACATTGTATACCAAAAAAGAAGTTCCTGTTGGCATTTGGAACGTTCATGCTCCATTCTCAATTAGAGCAAGTTATTATTTTGATTTATTTGATGAGCCTGAAAACTATAAAGTTGTTTTAACTAAGAGCGAGAATATAGATACATACGCTGTCAGAATGAAAGAAGTTTTTGACAATATCAGATATAGAACTGGAAAAGATAAAATTGATGTTGTTGCATTCAGCATGGGGGGGCTTGTAATTAGAAGGCATGTCCAATTGTTTGGCAGCGATGGTTTTGGAAAGATAATTTTACTTGGCACACCAAATAAAGGAATTGTTGGAGATGTTGCTACATTATGCCCTATTGTCGGCGGAGAAAAAAGGGAATGTGATGATATGCTTTCTGGAAGTTTGTTTATGCAAAAACTTAACAGAGATAAAATTCCTAAAAACCTGCACAATATATACGGAACTGGCTGTGAAATGACTGGTGGAAGTGGAGATGGAATTGTATTAGAAGATAATGCAAAGCTTGATGGCGCTAAAAATTACATTGTTAATGGGACCTGCATGGGGAGATTTACTCCTTTGCATCTGGACTTGCTTGATTTAGATGGGTATCCTGAAGTATATAAAATTATAAAGGAAATTTTGAGTTCACAGTCGTAGCGTAAAATTTATAAATGAGTGATTGAGCTGAAATCGAATTCTTAAATATTTGGAGACATTAAAAAAATGAGACTCGGAAGATTGCTGTATATTGCCTTTATTGGCAACACTTTGTTGGGACCAATAGATTCTAATGCAAAAGAATCTACTAAAAAATATATTGATAGCATTGTCGAAGAAACTATTGAAAAATATGATGCTCATAGATATAATATAACTCCGGAATTAGTTTCTTCTATGATATTTCATGAGAGCACTTATGACAGTCTTGCTGTATCTAAAAAAGGTGCTATGGGATTAATGCAGCTAATGCCGAAAACTGCTGCAGAACTTGGTGTCAAAAATCCGTTTGATCCTAGAGAGAACATTGATGGAGGGGTTAGAATGCTGATTGGACTTTCTAAGAGATATGACAATAATAGAACTGCATTAGCAGCTTATAACCGAGGCAAAACCAAAGTCGATACTTTAATGGCTGAATACGGACATAGGTGGTGGAATGAGCTTCCATCTATAACAAGAAGATATGTAAAAAATGTTTTGGGTTATGCTGAAGAATAATTGTTTTTTATTTTTGAAACTGCGCTGACGGAGATTTGAACTCCGGTCGCTGCCTTGGCAAGGCAACATTCTAGCCACTGAACTATCAGCGCAATAAAAGACTAATAAAAAAGGGTTATTTAAATATTATGAAAATTTTCTTTTATATCAATCTGTCTTATCTCTTATAAGATCAGGGGATAATCTTCATTATAGTCTTCTAATATTTATGTGCCTATACATCTATATAATATTGACGGAGATTATATTAATTTAATAATTATATTTATTGGTGGTGAGAAAATGAAATATAAAATGAAATATAAAATGAAATATAAATACGTTATTGCGTTAACTTTTGTATTGCTTGTTTTGCCTATTGTATATCCCCAGCAGGCATTAGTTGAGGAGTCATCCAATATTAAAATTGATCTTCCAAACCTACAATGGAAAAAGATAAAAGAAAGATTGAACGATGTTTTCTTTGATATAAAAGAAATGATTACAATCAATAAAAAAGAGAAAGTTGAGCTCATAAAAGAAAGAAATGAAGAGCTTAAATCGAGGCAAAAAGAATGGCTTGAGATAAAAGCACTGGCTTTTGCTAAATTTAATTCTGAAAATTTAACTTCTGAGGAAAAACAAGAGATTATTGCAGAGATTCAAGCTGAACATGAGGCAATTATAAAGCATCATCTTGAGCTTACAAGAGAAATAAAGATGCTTAAAGCTGAAGCTGATTTTGAAAACAATACTGAAGTTTCTGGCAATGCTGAAAATGCAGGCAAAGAAATGGATAAATCAAAGCTAAACATGGGCTTGGAAATACCTGTTATCGGGCAAGCAGCTATTAGATTTAGCAACTATGATTATGGCTATGATGATGAAGATGAAATAATTACTGAAAATCAAGCTGAAATAATCGCTGAATCCAAATTCGGCTTTAAATCAACAGGGGTTATAAAAAGCAGTGAAAATGGCAGAGTAGTATTCATAATCAAAGGAAGCAGAGATAAGTTCAAAGGCAATGTTATGATTAAAGAATTCTATGAAGTATATATTGATAAAGAAACTGGAGAAATAATTTATGCCAATGTTGATTTAGATATGGGAAATAATATTAATGCTGCTGGATTAAATGTAAAGTCTGATTTAAACGTAGAACTGGGGGTTTGAATTTATGTCCACCAATATAGCATGGTTATATAACCTATTATTCCAGCTATAAAAATTAATCCAGCTAAAGCTAGTATATATTTGTATAACCAATTTTAAATAAAAATTCATAAAAAGATTTAAGCCTGATTATATAGAATTAAAAATTTGTGCCTGTATACCTATGCAACTATATTGTCTATTTTTTTAACAAAATCAACATCTGCTATCGTTATCGCATTTTTGCTATGGGTTGTTACTGAAATTTTTATTATTTTATTTTTGGTATCAAAGAACAAATCTGAATGATGATTTTGTTCGTCCATTGCAGAAATAACTTTTTTTAAGAAATTAACTAAATCCAAAAATTTGAAAAACTGAAATTCTTTTTCTAGCAAGTTGTTTTTGTAAATCCAATTACTTAAATTTTTTAGCTCTTCAATAATTTCTTCTTTTTTCAGAATTGTTTTATCTTCCATAATATATTTAACAGAAGATAAAGTTTTTAAAAGTTTGGTTAATATAAAGTAATATGACTACGGTCTTAGGAATAAAGACAAATTCTGGAATTGATTCTGTGATTTTGGTTTCAGACACACAACACACTATAGATTATGGAGATTTTGAAAGGAAAACTATTGGCGGAAAGATTAGGGTTGGAGAAAACCATGCTATTGCTTTTACTGGAAATTCTGAGAAATTTGTAGAAAGATTTTCTAGCTATATCAGCGGACGTACCTCGGCTAAAAATTTTGTTAAGGAAATTTTTAAAGGAAAGGTTCATCCTCTTTTTTCAGATTTGCCAAAAGATCCAATTAAATTAGCAATAGAAGCAGGATTTTTTCCTGAATTGAGTTTTACTAATAGCGCTTATTATAGGAGCCAAGAGAATGAGAGCAATGGAAAGGAAGTTTTTGACTATTTTACAGAACTGATACTGGCAGTGAATAAGCCGGATTTAGGATTATATTATGTAGATGGATTTGGAAACTTAAGCTCATCATCTTATGGTATAGAATACTTGGTTGCTGGCTCTGGAAGAGAAATTGTTCAAACATATATAGATGAAGAGGAATTCAGAAATGATCCTGCAATAAAAGAGGAATTTAGTGAGGATAGAATAACAACGCCTTTAGCAATGAAATTAGCAATCGGTGGTTTAAGAAAAGCAACAAAGGACGGCAGCACTGGCGGACCAATAGATTTAGTAGTTGTAACCGCAGATTCAATAAATGTACATGGGTCAGAAATAAGAAGATCATTAGACGTTGCGGAAAGAGAGATCTATCAAAAGATAGTAACTAAATATTTAACTGATTAATTTTTTTACTCGAAATTCAATATTTTTCCCAAATAATTTACTTTTAATAATTATAAAATTATTTTTTTTCAGCAATGATCTTAATTCAAAATACCCTATGAAATGATAATACCTCATTAATGTTTGTGATTTTTGCTTCCATGGAACATAAGTCTCTTTTCTTTTAAATAATAATTTTAGTTGTAATTTGTTCCATATTGTAATATATGCTTCTCCATTGTTTTTTAATACACGATGAATTTCCTTTATTCCTATTTCTGGATTTTTTAAATGATGTAAAATTGCTATTGCCAAAACATAATCAAATAAATTATCTTTATAAGAAATTTTTTCTGCTGAAGCTAATTTTAAATTCACTTTGAAATTGTTTTTCTTTGTAAAATTTTTCGCTTGTTTTAGCATCTCTTCTGAAAAATCAATTCCATAACAACCAAAATTTTTGAAGGGTAATAGATTTCTACAATTTCCACAGCCAATATCTAATATTTTTCCTTTTTTCCAATTTAAACTTTTTAATTCTTCTAGGGGTTTGTGGCGAAAATTGTCCCAGCTTTTTGCTATTTGATTCCAAACTTGGCTTTGATCCATAAAGATGAAAGAATTTTTAAAGCCTTATAAATGTTTTTTAGTTATGAACATTGAGCAGTATAAAACAAGATTAGCCAAAGAAAAAGGTCTGAACAAATATCCTAAGAACATAGAGATTTCTTTAGATTCTGGAGAAGAAATTAAAACTAAACCCATGAGAACCCAATCAGGGGTAGCACCAGTTGCAATTATGACAAAACCAAGAGAATGCAGTCATGGAACTTGCACTTTTTGTCCTGGCGGAGTTAATAGTTTTTTTGGAAATATACCCAAATCCTATACGGGAAATGAGCCAGCTTCAATGAGAGCAATCAGGAATAAGTTTGATGCTTATCTGCAAGTATTTAACAGATTGGAGCATTATATTTTACTTAACCAAATACCTGAAAAAGTTGAATTAATAATAATGGGCGGTACTTTTTTATCTTATCCATTAGAATATCAGGATAAATTTGTTAAAGATGCTTTTCTAGCAATGAATGATTTTTCAGATTTATTTTTTGTTGATGGTAAACTAAATAAAAAAGAGTTTAAAGATTTTTTTGAATTCAGTTTGGAATTTAAATCTAAAGAGAGAATTGAAAAGATTCATGAAAAGCTTTTACAGCTCAAGAAAAACTCTTCTTTGGAAATTGAGCAGGAAAAAAATGAAACTTCTAATATAAAATGTGTTGCTCTGGTTATTGAAACGAAGCCAGATGTGTGCAAGAAGGAACATATAAATCAAGCTTTAAAACTAGGTGCTACCAGAGTTGAAATTGGAATTCAAACTTTAAATGATTCTATTTTGAAAAAAGTTAATAGGGGGCATACTTTGCAGGATTCAATTGAAGCAGTTAAATTATTGAAAGATGCTGGCTACAAAGTGATAATGCACATGATGCCGGGTTTGCCGAGCTCAACTACTCAAGAAGATATAAATAATTTTAAAGAACTATTTTCAAATCAAGATTATCAGCCGGATGGATTGAAAATATATCCTTGCATGGTTATGCCGGGAACTCCCTTGCATTTGCAATATCAAAAAGGATTATTCAGACCATTAAGAACAAAAGAAGCTGCTGAGATTGTCGCTAAAGCTAAAGAATTTATTCCAAAATATTGCAGAGTTTACAGAGTTCAAAGAGATATACCTACTAAAGTTACGATTGATGGTGTTGGATTAACTAATTTCAGACAGGTAGTTCGCGAGCTGATGATAAAAAATAATAAAAAATGTGAATGCATAAGGTGCAGAGAAATTAAAAATGATAAAGTAAATTGGGGCAATATAAAATTGAACAGGATTGATTATGATGCATCCGATGGGAAAGAAATATTTCTTAGTTTTGATGATGATGATAGATTATTAGGTTTCTTGAGATTAAGAATTCCAAGCAAAGATGTTTTTAGAAAAGAGATAACAAAAAGCAGTGCTATTATTAGAGAAATTCATGTTTATGGAGAAGCGGCAAAAATCGGAGAAGAAGGAAAAATCCAGCACAGAGGGCTTGGCAAAAAATTATTATTAAAAGCTGAAGAAATTGCCAAGAATGAATTTGGAAAAAATAAAATAATAATAATTTCCGGGATTGGAGTCAAAGAATATTTTTACAAACAAAGATATGAAAAAGATGGAGTTTATGTATCTAAATTTTTATGAGCAGATAGCTTTAAATATTTGTTTTGATTAAATTGATAAATGATTCTATACATCGAGGATTAAAATGATATTAGAGCAGAAAAAAAACCGTCTGATTGAGTATTGGAGGAGGGATTTTGATTTCACAAATGAAGAGCTTGAAGCATTCAGAGAAGTAAAAAGAGAAAATTTTGTGATTGATGACATGATAGATTATGCTTATGAAGATACCCCCCTCCCATTGGTTAGAGGAAAAACAATTTCTCAGCCAACTACTGTGATGATGATGACTTCTGCCTTGGAAATAAATCCTGGAGAGAAGATATTTGAAGTTGGAACCGGATCAGGATATCAAGCTGCTTTGCTAGCAAAATTAACAGGAGAGAATGGAAAAATTTTTTCAACCGAAGTAATCCCTGAATTGGTTATTTTTTCCAAAAATAATTTTGCTAAATCCGGGATAAAAAATATTGAAGTACATGAAATTGATGGAAGTAAAGGCCTCGCAAAAGAAGCTCCTTTTGACAAAATAATAATTACTGCTGCATGCAGGGATTTTCCACAGATTTTAATTGATCAATTGAAAGTAGATGGATTCATTATAGCTCCAGTTGGAAACAAGGATGAACAGACAATGATTCGTGGCAGGAAATTGGAAAATGGAAGGCTCGAATTAGAATTTCTTGGGCCATTTTTATTTACTCCAATGTATGGAGAGTATGGGTTTGAAATTTGAATTTTCTTCTATTTTTTTCTTAAAGATTATAAAATTTGAAGATTTTTACCTATATCATTTACAAAGAGATAAGCTTATAAACAAATTTTATGATTATTTCCCCGCCATGACTTATAATCAAAGAACAACTACGAATCTTCTCGATTATTCATTATCTCCTGAGATAAATTTATTTCTTATGGGAAGGTTGAATAGAAACACTAAGGTAAGAATACATAGATTGAATGAGCTAGCACAGGAAACCCCTTGCGAAGTACTTGCTGACCAGTTATTGGTGGCTGATAGGATTATATCCTTGATAGCTAGAGGAATTAGGAGTTCTCTTGAGGACCTTGCTACAAAATTTTATGAATCTTTTGTGAGCGGAGGGAGCAGGCATTCTTTTTGCATAATGGGTGCTTACAACAAGAATCCTTTAGTTGATTATAGTCTAGGAAAGTTTGATGGCGGCGATTTTCTTGATGGAAGTGAGATAGATTTATTTGGAGATAATAAAACAGCAAGGGAAACTCTCAGAAGAATAAGAACTGAAGAAGGCGTTGGGTTATTGAAAATTAATGATGGAGATTATAGAATTATTAACAGCGGAGTGTTGCTTTTCCCTTTGAAACTAAATCAAAGAAATATAATCCTCTTGAGAAAAGAGGCATGATGATAAGCTCGGTTCTTGATTTTTCTGGAAAATATGATTCAAGAAGTGACAATCCTATCTGGTTTTTCAGGCTTAATGAAAGATTCTCTTTGATACAGAGCGGGAAAGTGTATGATATTGATTACAAGTAAATGGGCCCGGGCAGATTTGAACTGCCGACCTTCACCTTTCTTAAAATATTTGTAAGGGTGACGTCATAACCACTAGACTACGGGCCCGTAAATCTTTGATTAAAATTTTATTTATTAAATGTTTCTGTTTTTGAATTGTATACTGCATCATATAAATCCAAAGGTTTTTAAATAAAAAAAATAAAATCTTTTTGAGATGAAAAGCACTAAGGTTGAGAAAGGTTTGGAAGCGATTAAGGATGAGAATTTAGACGATTTGAGGAAAAATTTGCAAGAAGCCAAAAGCAAGATTGACAAGTTCCAGAAAAACCTTCTTAAAAAATTTGACAAATATGTTCTCGGGATTTCATTGTTTCCACCTAAAAAAGAAGACAAAGGCAAAGTTGACTTGTTTGTTTTGTTTGATGACACTGACAGCAAAAAGATGAACAAATTAGAGCTGAGAGACAAGCTTTTTTCTATAACTAAAGGCCTTGCTGCCGAAATAGACAAGAATTTCATAATAGAAGTTGCGATGCTGAGCGAGCTCAGGCAGGACTGCTATGACTCCAAATGGGAATTGGTTGGATTAATAGGATTAGGAATGATTATATATGATCCTAGCGACTTGCTTGCTGCCGTGAAAATTTCTGAAGTGCATAAGTCAATGGTGCTGAAAAAATTTGACAAGTATATAGTAAGCTATGTTGCTGCCGGATCTTTATTCAGGGGAGAAAAGGCAAATGACATCGATGTTTATGTGATTGTAGATGATACAGATGTCAAAAGAATGAGCAGGTTTGAGCTGAAAGAAAAATTAAGAGCAATAATTATAAGCCAGGGATTTGAAGCAGCTGCAATAACAAAAGTTGATAAAAAATTCCATATCCAAGTTTATATTCTTACAGACTTCTGGGAGGGAATCAAAGATGCCAATCCAGTATTCTTTACATTCTTAAGAGATGGAGTTCCATTATATGATAGAGGAGTTTTCATGCCATGGAAATTGATGCTTGAAATGGGAAGAATCAAGCCAAGTCCGGAAGCGATTGATATGTTTATGACAACAGGAGAGAAAATCTTGGAGAGCGTTAAATACAGATTGAGAGAAATTTTAGAAAAAGATATTTATTGGGCTGTGCTAAATCCAAGCCAGGCTGCTCTTATGCTTTATGGAGTCAATCCTCCGACGCCAAAAGAAACAATAGAACTAATGGAAGAAATATTTGTTAAAAAAGAAAAACTTCTCGAGAAAAAATATGTTGCCATCCTTGCTAAAATAAGAAAATGGTACAAGGATTTGGAGCATGAAAAAATCAAGGAAATTTCTGGAAAAGAAATTGATGATCTGCTGAAAGAAAGCGATGATTACCTAAAAAGAATCAGAAAATTATTCGATCAGATTGAGAAGAAAAAAGAAGAGGAGGACGTTGTACAAATATACGACACCTCAAAAAAAATTGTTGATGACGTCTTGAAATTAAACAATATAAAAAGCAAAGACGTTGAAAAAGGATTTGAAAAACTAATCGAGAAAGGCGAGCTGGATAAAAGATTGCTTGTTATATATCAAGAGCTGGTTAAGGCAAGAACAGACTATAAAAAAGGAAAATTGTCGAGAGCTGAAATTGACAAAGTAAGAAAAGAAAGCAGATTATTTATGAGAACTCTGATTGACTACATACAATTTAAACGAGCTCGCGAGCTTGATAGGGTTACATTAAAAGTAAAATATGAAAATAAATTTGGAGAAGTTATATTATTTGATGACATTGCTTTCGTGATTGAGGATTCATCCAGAAAAGATAAAATCGGAAAAGGAAAGATTGGAGCTGATGGAAGCATAATCGGAGTCGAGAACAGCGGCTTGGAAGAGCTAGAGAAATTTGTTGCTGACAAAAAAATACCGAAGAATGTTTTCATAAAAGAAAAAACTTTTGAATCTCTCAAAACTATTTTTGGAAACCAGGTAGAATTACTGGTAGGATATTAGATAAATTTTTATTCTTTATTCTATTTTTATTTTTCATGAACTATAAGGAAACAAATACAGATGCATATAATGCTTATTCTAATAGGTACGAAGAAAGAACAATTGTATGTGAATGGATAGCCGATGATTTAAACAAATTCTTTGAAAACCTTTGTGGGTTTAGAATACTTGATGCTGGAGCTGGACCTGGAAGAGATTCTGGATACTTAAGGAAAATGGGGGGGCGTTGTTACCAGTTTGGACTTGTCTGTAGAAATGCTGAAGCTATGCAGAAATAAAAACCCAAGAATTGTCCTTGCTGATCTAGAAAATTTGCCTTTCTTGGATTCAAAATTTGACGGCATCTTGGCATATACCTCTCTCCTGCACATTCCGAAATCGGAATTTCCAAAAGCTTTAGAAAACATTCGCAGGTTATTAAGAACTTCTGGATTATTTTACATCGGTATGAAAGAAGGAGACTTTGAAGGGTTCATCGAGAGCAAAAATTATCCGGGAAAGAAAAGATTCTTTTCCTTATATCGAGATAAGGATATAAGAGAGCATCTTGGAAAACATTTTAATATAATACATCATTCTTGGAATTATGCTGGGAACGATCTATTTCTGAATTATTTATGCAGAATTATCCCTAATTATCACTATTGATTTCAGCGTCATAGCTTTCCTGTCCAGATTTTTTACAATTTTCGCATTCATAAATTATTTTTCTTTCTCTTATGTGCAGAAGAGCTTCACCGCTGCAGCGATAGCATCTTCCATTCAATTCATATTCCAAATTCTCCGGCAGCAACTTTGCAGCAACTTCTAATTTTCTATACAATTCCGGCCGCTTTCCTCTTTCCATATTTGATATGTCTTTTAATATATCCTTTATTTGTACTGGAGATGATTCGAAAAAAACTTTTGCGACAAGATCATGGCTTCCTATTCCCAAACTGCATTGGTAGATTAATGAATTCACGTCTCTTCTTGTATGATAATAGCCGCCTGAAAGATTATTTTGCTGACATGAAAAGCACTTCTGCCCTATAATCTTTAAGGCTTCGCTTAATGATTCGATTCTTATGCTTTGGTCCATAGTCTTCTAGAGATATTATCTGTATTTATTTATTTCTGCTTTAGAAAATGATGATTAGAAACCTTTTTTGTTTTCTCTAGAAATGCCCGAAACATCTTTCTAGTGTTGCACACATTGCTATATTATATTCATTTGCAGCATCAATAACTTGATTATCATGTATAGAACCAAATGGCTGCACAACCGCAGATATTCCTGCTCTTGCTAATAGATCAATTGAGTCTCTAAATGGGAAAAATCCATCTGATGCACATACAGCGTTTTTAAACGGTTGATCTTGTAACTTTTTATGGCCTTCAATACCATATAAAGGGTCATATTTAATTCCTTCACGATCCATTGCTTTTTGCATTCCTTTTACAATCATTTGCTCCACTGCTCCAACACGTTCAACCTGCCCTGCTCCAATAGAAACAGAAATTCCATTTCTTACAGCAACCAATCCATTACTTCTCGCGCTTGCAACATTCAACCACCATGCTGTTAATAAATCATCTTTTTCCTGATCTGTCGGGTCACGGGCAACAATGTATTTTTCTTTAGTTTTTTTATTTATAACCATCGGGTTTGTTATCAAATCTTCTGATGTTTTTATTGCAGTGAGATAAACATCTTGTATTCCTATCCTTCCTGTAGGCATCTCTTTAACAGAAACAAGTCCATATGTTTCATCGCCTATGAATTTAGGAATGGCTTCTAATCCTGAAAAAGAAGCAATGCGAATATTTCTTGATTGATTTTCTATATAAGATAGAACACCTCCCTCATAACTAGGAGCTGCTAGTACATCAACAAAGAATGGGGTTTCTCCTTTTAGTTCATATAAAGCCCCTGCGGTTTCTCTATCAATTGTGTAATTAAATACTGCAGTACCTCCAAAATTACTTCTTCTGTCTGAATCTCTTGCTAATCTAAATAAATCAGCTAAACTCTGTCTCTTTGTTTGCTTTGCAAATCCAGATAAAATATTATGCTTCATAATTGCAACTGCCGGAACATTAAAATATTTTAAGCTGTCCATGGCACGTGTGATATCCATTGTATTTGTTAATGATAATCCACCTTTGCCATACCCGTCAGATCTAATAGAATTAATATTGGCGATATTAGAAATTCTTGATGCATTCTGTCCATTTATTGTATCAAGAAAATATATTGCTCCTTGCTGATGCGGATTTTCTCCATATTTTAAATTCCATTCTCTTTGCAAGCTGATAACATAAGTGCTTGGAAAATCTCCTTCATTTCTTTCCCTATATTTTCTTTGAAATTGACTTATATCTGTTCCTCTTGACATTTACTCTCCAATCTCACTTCTGTTTCTTATTGCTACTTCTGCCTTTCTGTTTTTTATCATCATGACTGCAGCTGCTACTCTATAATTATCTCCCGGATTTTGCCCGCCTTTTATTGCTGCATAAATTGAATCTATAATTTCTTCAGGATTATCAGAACCAATTTTTATATAAATCGGATTTCCTTCAAATGATAAAAGGGGATTTTCATTACCTCCTTTATATGTTGTCATTAATCTTCCCATACCCGGTGTTAAGACAATAGGATCAACATAACCCATTTTTTTATCATCAATTCTTTTTACAATGTACATTGCTGCCATCTTTGAAGTTAAACAAGCACTTATCCTTGGTGTGAAATTCGGAGCATCTGGCTCATAACTTATAAGGTCAATTCCATCTTTTATTATTTCATCTTTATGGTATTTTTCCGAGAATGCATCTCTCAATATTTTTTCTGGAAATCTATGGCTTGTATCTCTTCTTAGTTCTGAAAGAATTAATTCTGTTTGAGTACCATTGCTTGCAATTAAATTATCTTCAAAGCGAGCAACTGCTGGATACAATAATAATGCAGGATTTCCTTTTTCTAATTGAGCTAGATCTGTAACACTTGTTCTTATCACTCCACTCTTTTCATCATAAATCAGCTTTCTTGCTTGACTAGATTGACTTCTACCTGTTAAAGAATATCCAATAAATGGATGGCTGCTCGGAGTTAATCCTGCTGTGATTCCTCTTCCGCTGTAAATCATTTTTTCCAATGCACTAAAATCATTTGATGGCATTTTATTGTCCTGTTATAGCAGATCTTGCATATTCGATATTTATTCTTGTTCTTTTATCAGCCGAACCCAAATAATATTCCAATTTTCCTTCCAAAATTCCTTTTTTCATTTCCGAAAGAGAATAATATAATTCCCTAAATTCTGGAACCTTTAATGAAATATCTAATAACTTATCTCCATTTTTCTTAGCTATCTTGCCCATTTCTTTTACAAAATCATGACCTATACCATATTTCGGATGAATCCAGCCTTCTCCTCTTAATATTGCAACCATTGCCTCACTTGGATTTCTTCTTATTGGTTCTAGATTTCTTTCCATAACATCTTCATTGATTGAGAGCTGCGGTAAAATTTTGTTTAATCTTACAAATGATTCATATGTTTCTGCCATCATTAACTGCGGCTGGTATCTTGCTTGTTTTGAACCCCTCAAATCTCTTTGCAAATCTGACTTTATCATTTCATATAAAACACGCATTCCACTTTCAACTACGGCAGGCGTTCCGGAAATATTTTCATAATCAACCGGATTATTCTTTGTTGCATCTGCACTTGATCCTCCAAGCCTTTCCGCATTATCTCTTGAAGTTACTTCATTAATAGCAGAAGAATATAAAATCCTAATATCATTAGTAAAATCTCCCAGAACATGCATTAATGTAGTTAAACCATGCCCTACATCTGCCAATCTCTCTTTCTGAACTACTTGAGATGCTGTATAATCCGGCTTTAGACCTAATTTTTCAAGAGCTCTTTTTTCAAATTCAATTGATGTATTCTCTCCAATAACCATATCTATACTTGCTCCAGTTCCAACAATGCCTGAAACTTTTCCGCGAAGACTGCTAAAACTTTTATCTAATACAATTAATCTGTTAGCTATTCTTGCTGCATAACTTGAAATTGTCAATCCAAATGTGACTGGAGATGTGTCCTGCAGATGCGTTCTTCCAACCTGCAATATATCAATAGATTCTTCTGCTACATCACATAATTTTTTTATTGATTTACTTACTTCGGGTTTTATTACTTCATTCCATGCCTTCCTAAAAAGATAAGAACGAGCTGTATCTAATATATCATAAGATGTTGTCCCAGGATGCAACAATGCTTTAGTTTCTTCAGATACAAATCTTCCCATTTCTTCAATTACAGCTAATTGATCATGCCTTGTAACTTGAGCTTCAAGAAGAGTTATGTTTAATGGATCTATTTTTTTTAATGCTTCTGCAACTTCATCAACATGTCTTTGCTCTGCATTCCCAAATTCTACTCTTGTCTCTAATAGAATTTTCTGAACATATACACAACTAAGCCATTCTGCTTCAGCACTAAGATAACCAGATAATTTAGCTGATGTTGCTCCATACTTGCCGTCATCTGGAGAAATGCATCTTAATGAATGCCTTCTAATAATAATTTTGTCTTCACTTAATTTTGAAACTAAATCATTTGCCATGTTCATTTTATAAATTCAAGATGCTAATATTAAGCTGCTAATTGATAAATAATTTTTTCTATGCCTGATACGACCCTTTCTTCATTAGATCTCATATCTGGTTCGAATCTTTTTCCTAATAAATGCTGAACTCCTTCAATATACCTTACTGCTATTTTTGCTCTCTGCTCATCAGTATAGCCTTTTTCTCCCTCAGAAAATCCTCTCGCAAATTCTTTTGAATATGATCTTGGATCAAGCTCTTTTATCTCTCTCCTATCTAATTTTTTGAGCTGCTCATTGTAATCATCTAAAAGCCAGAATCTCGATGAATCCATTGTCCAAATTTCATCTTGCGAGACAATTTCCCCTCTTTTGTTTATTCCATGTTCTGTTTTTGTATCAACTGCAATCAGTCCTTTTTCTTTTAGAAATTGCGAAATCATTCCGAATGCAAATAATGAGCTGTTTTTTATTTGTGAATATTGGGCTGGTGTGCATATATTCCTTTCAAATAATTGCTCTGGCGAGACGGATTCATCATGCTCATCAGATTTTGTAGAAGGTGTGTCCATAACATATGGCAAAAGACCATTAGTAATTAAATTTTCTGGAAGATTATGCCCGCAGAAGTTTCTTCCGCCACTGATATAATATTGGTATAAAGAAGTTGATGTTGAGCTCTTTGCCATATAAGCTCTAAGTACATTTTCAAAAGGAATCTGCTTTAAATTTTCTGCTGCAACCACGATTGAATTGTCTTCTAAACCTTCTACTTCAAATTGAGATGTTCCTATTGCAGAGCTAAGCATTCTTCTCATATAATTATGATTTGCTGCTAAAATCTGGTCTTTAAATGGTATCTCTCCTCTACTTATATCGTGAGTTGAAATCCTTTGAGTCCTTACCATAATTCTTAAGGGAATTCCGTTTTTTGTTTCAAAATGAGGATTTTCATATTCAACTCTTTGTCCTTTTTTATCAGCATAGCTTACCATTCCGCCAAAAATAGAATCAGAAACTTTTCCAGGCCGAGCTTTAAATTCTTTTAATTCAGGAATTAAACCAGAATCTAAAATTTCCTGGGTAGATTGAATTTTGTCTCCTTTTTCCATATACTTATCGACTAGTTTTCTTGCTTCATCTTGTGTTAAGAAATCTTTCATTTAATCACTTCCATATCCTATTTGAAAATTCGCATCTTGTGTTCTTAGAGATTTTATTTTATCCCTAATTTCTTTCTCTAATATTTCTTTAAATCTTGGATTCACTCTTGAATATATCTGCGCTATAAATCTTCCAATGTTTGCAGCTCTATAAATTGTTGCATTGGAACTGCCTATCGGATTCAGCAAACAAGTCCTGTTTTCCAAACCATCTGGAGGGCAGCTTATAACTGGACCAAATGCATGATATGATAATGTTCCTGACAAGGCATCTACTCCTCCAGCGATAGCAACGTAAGCAGCTGAACCGTTAATATCATTATATTCTCTAATTGCTTCTTCTAATTGACTAGGCTGCTTGTGTGCTGATAGAATTCTTACATCAAATAATATTTCATATTTTTGCAAGGATTTAATGATTTCTTCAATATAATTTTTATCGCTGTCAGAACCGGCCATGACAACTGCACAACCTTTATTTGATTGCATTATAGACCTAAATTTTTCACTTATCATGAATATAATCATTTTTTATAGCAACCTTATAAAGATTTATATCTCTTAATTTCTATTTTTTAAAATTGAAGATCATTTATTTTATTCATTAGAAACCTTTTTAAATTAAAGAAAAGAGAGAAAAATTATGAAAGCGAGAATTGTCAGTTTTAGAAGAAGCAGGAGAAGACAGCATACCAAGCAAATAATCCTTAAAGTTGAGGGTATAACCAGCAAAGAAAAAACAAAAGAATTAATTGGAAAAATAATGATTTGGAGAAGCCCTGCTGGAAAGGAAATTAAAGGAAAGGTGAGCAATTTTCACGGCAATTCAGGAAATGTTCGTGTTGTTTTGGAAAGGGGAGTTCCTGGGCAGGCAATCGGCGAGGAAGTAGAAGTGAAATAAAATGAAAAGAGAAACTGATTGGCTTAATGTTGTAATGATTATTTTACTTATAGTCTTGATAATATGGTTTATCACTCGGTTGGTGAATTAAGATGGATTGGAAAAAAATTTTTTATTGGATGTTAGTGCTTTTTGTCATATATTTGATAATAGAGATAGTTAGAAAAATATTTGGTGGCAGTTTGGATTATGAAGATTTGGTGATTGGATTATTGGTTGCTAATCTTAGTTATGTAATAGCCCTTCATATTAAGGTCTCTGATATTAATGCTAAATTATCAGGACATCTTGGATGGCACAAAGGAAAAGGAGAAAAAAATTAAATGGTAACTTTAAGAAAATTCAGCTGCTATAGAAATGTAACAAGAGCATATACTAGAAAAAGCAAATATAAAACTAAAGGCTATGTTAAAGCCATGCCGAATTCTCGATTAGTGAGATTCAACATGGGAGATGTGCATAAAACCTTCCAGTATAAAGTTGATCTTGTAAGCAAGGATAAGGTACAAGTAAGGGATAATGCATTGGAAAGTGCAAGGCAAGTCAGCAACAGAAGACTTGAAAGCTCACTTGGAAAAAACGGCTATTATCTGAAAGTCATGGTTTATCCTCATCATGCTTTAAGAGAGAATAAAATGCTTGTCGGAGCCGGAGCTGACAGAATGCAGACAGGAATGCAGAAGGCATTTGGGAAAGTAATTGGAATTGCTGCTAGACTGAAAGAAGGGCAAAACATATTTACTGCCTATGTCGACAAAAGCGGATTGGAAGTTGCTAAAGAGGCATTCAGAAAAGCAAACCATAGGCTGCCTGCAAGATGCACTATAAAAATAACTGAGATTAATCCAGCTGAAAATTCAAATAAAAATGAAGTTGAGAATGAAATACAGATGCTGCAAGGATAATAATTTTAAAAAATAATTTAAATTTAAATTAATATGTCTAGATTTTGCCCAAAATTATCAATTAATTACCTTGAAAATTTAAGTCCGGATAGTAATCCTGATATAGAAGACATTGCTGATTATTTTGAAACTGACAAGAATGCTGTTATTGATGAAATGAACAGGCTTGGTATGCTTGTTAATGCTGCTAGAAGCAGAAATGAAAGAGTTATCATGATGAGCGGCTTTGACAGCGTCACTTTAAACAGGATTAAAAGAAGAGAAGATTTGCTTTCTGTAGGATATATAGCTTATGAAGGCTGGAAAGATGGAAAGATGGAATTTGGAATTTATTTCTTCAGAAAAAACAGGGCATTTAAATGGCATCCATCTCACCTTGTAAATAAAAGAGATTTGCTTAGATCGCTTAAAGACAATATTAATTATTATTCTTGACTTTCGAAGAACTTATAAGCCAGTATTTATTTTCTATCTTAAATTATTTTAAGAGGAGATTTGAGATGAGCATTTTATGGCTGAAAGAGATTGATAAAAATAATTTGAGAGAAGCTGGAATGAAAGCAGCTTACCTTGCTGACTTGTATAATAATGATTTTCCAGTCTCCAATGGATTCGTTGTTGAATCAGATGCATTTAAAGAATTCATTAATTCTCACGGATTGAATACTAAAATAAAAATTCTTCTAGACAAAATTGACGGTAATGATTTAAATTCTTTAGCCGGGATTTCTGAAAGCATTAAAAAAATAATTTTGAGAGAAGAAATTTCTCCTGGATTAAAAGCAGAGATATTGGAGGCATATGAAAATCTTAATGTTAATTCTGAGCTGCACAACGCTAAAATAGATGTTTTGAATTTTATAAAATCAGGAAGAGGAAATGCTATTGTCTCAGTTAGATCCAGTTTTGTTCATGATATTCCTGGAGCTGGAGAAAACTTTTTGAACATCCTCGGAAATAACAATTTAATTAATGCTGTCAAAAACTGCTGGTCTAGTCTTTATAGCATTCCAAATCTCCTTCTTAATAAAGACAAATTGCTCGATAATAATCCTGGAACAGGTGTCCTTGTTCAAAAAATGGTTGATGCCAAAAAATCAGGAATCGCATTGAGCAATAATCCAATGAGCAGAAATGATGAGATATTAATCGAAGCTGGCTTTGGTCTTGGGCAGATAATTACAAAAGGAGAAATAACTCCAGATACTTTCATCGTCGACAAGAAATCAAAAAAAGTCTCTGAAAAAATTGGAATGAAAAGCTTGAAATTAATAAGAGATGTTAATAATAACAAGACTGTAAGAAAAAAATTATTTTCAGATGAGCAAAAGAAAAGAGTTTTAGATGATTGGGAGGTTGATGAAGTTGTAAAATTAGCTGAGAAGATAGAGAATTTTTACAATGAAAACTTTGCTATAGAATTTGGTTTTGGAAAAAAACTGGAAGTATTTCATGCAAGACCATATAAGCTGCCGGAGATAATTGAGAAAAATAATCTAGATGGAAAGATTTTGATTGAAGGAAAAGGTGCAAGCCCGAATATAAACAGCGGGATTGCTAGAAAGGATATAATTGTTTCTGAATCTGCTAATCTAGGAATTTTAAATAAGGCATTTTCTTCCAAAGGAATTGCGGTAAACTCTGGAAGCGTCGGCAGCAGTATTGCTTTGCTTTGCAGGCAGCTCGGGATACCCTTTATAATCGCTGAGAATTCAACCGCACTTCTTGATAATGGATTGCTTGTAACCTTGGATGGTAGAACTGGAAAAATCTATGAAGGCGATGCGAGAAGAGTTGAAGTCATCGGCTGAGCTTTATAAAATAAAATTTTTGAAATTGATACTCTATAAATGCTTCATTTGAACCAACAATCTGATTCCATCTGAACTTATTTATTCTAGAATTAATTACTATTTACTATATGCTTTAACAACTCTTGATAAATCCTTTATAAGATATTTTACTTCCTTAATACCATATTCTTTTGCTGTTTCAGCTATAGATTCAAGCCTTGGCACCAAAGATAATAATAGGCCTTCTTCTCCATATACTAATTTACACAATTCCCTATTTTTATTAGTTTTATTGATTGATACTGCAACAAGCGGCCTGAAAATTGGCCTCATTCCCATAACAAAAATATATGGTGATATTAATTCTTCTGAAGAAGATTTAGCTATCTCATCTAAATTTCTTTTTATACCAAACAATTCTGGAATTGGCAAATCTTCTAACTTAAAACTTGATTCTTGTCCATAATCTTTCATATCTGTTGTTTCTAAATATCCTCCTGCAATGGTTTTTAAATAATAAGACCATGTTAATGCATCAATGCTTTCTCTTAATGAAGGACTATAAATTTTAGATTCACCAGGTGCAATATCAATGACAAAAGGTCCTAATGTTTTTAAGATTGAATTAATATTGCTTGATTGTCTCGGGAACAACTTTATAAGAAACGATCCTAAAATTTTTTGAGCTTCAACGAATAATTCATAACTCCTGTCTTCAGAAGAGATTGTTCTTTTTTCTGCGCTATTTTCTTTTTTGTCTTCTATTTTTCCTAAAGCGTCGTCGATTGGCATTTTTAAACCCACATCTGCTTGTATAAATTAATTGCATGATCAAAACTATCCATTATTGGCATAACTTCTTTTATGCCGTATTTCTCTGCTACCGACAGATAATTTTTAGTTAAGGGTCTTTTTAATTGCAGGATCTCTTCGAAATAATCGCTTTTTTGCTCCAGTTGTTTTTGGACAGCCAATACAGATAGAGGCCTACACTTAAAATCTATACTCATGACCATTATATAAGGATCTAAAATAGCCAGATCTTCTTCTTTATCCGGGTCGCATAGATATTCTGATAATATTTTAATTCCAGTAATATATTTGCTTGCTTCTTTAATCCTATCAACCTTAACAAATTGCGCCAGGTCAGTGTTGAAAATATGATCGCCATACATTAATCTGACAATGCCTTCTAATACGGAATTTTCAGCTGGAGCAAATTTAATTTCTAGCTTCCTATTATTTGCTGGTCCGGCAGGAAAGATTTTATAAGACATAAATCCAAATCTTTTAATTGCTTCTCCTGTTATGGCATGAATTTGATATCCTCCTGATTGATTTCCTAAGATTCCATTGAAGAATCTAAGCAAGATATCTCCAATTACTAAATTTGCATCCTCGAAAATCTGCCCTGGCTTGGTTTCTTGATTAACCTTGCTTGGTTCTCTGGCTGGCTCTTCTCTAACTTCTATATTCCCCAAAGCGTCGTCGATTGGCATTATATACTCTCTACTCCTCTTGCTTTTTCCATTGCTTTTGACAGAAGATATTTCTGAGCATGCGGCTTTAACTCAGTCGATAATGCTAATCTTCCTTGAATGTCTTCAAGCTTTTTTCCCTTCATTTCTTCAGATTCAATCTCACTATATAAATCCCTGAATTCCTGCCTGTCAGCTTCTTCAACCAAAGGCTTGAAGTGATATTGCACTACCAAATCCTTGTCAATGTCATTAATCTTCGAATCTCCAGGGGCTATTTCTCCACGCAATACCATCGGCACTTCTTTCAAAGCATCTTTAACAGTGCTGTAATCTCCTGTTGCTTTAGCTACAACTGCTTCCAGAAATTTCATCTTCTGACCACTATAAGGATCTTTTGATATAACTGTTTCGCTTGGCTGGATTCTATGATACATAAGATAAGGCGCGATTGTCTGTAGTGTTTCTAATTGCACTTCTGGCTTTGCGACATCGACTTCTACTTTATTTCCTTTTTTATCTTCAACAACAGCTTTATATGAAAATGCATTTAAGAACCATGCATAAGCCTTTCCCCATCTTTGGAAATCCAAAAATGCCCTGCCGCTCAATCCATCCTGAGTCATCTTGCAAATGCTAACTGGTGTATCAAACCCGCAGCCCTTGCATCTTTCTCCTACAGGTATTTCATTATGCGACTTGTCAAAATCATCTCCTCTTGCACAAGTTGAAACTGCTTGAGTGAGATAAATTGCATATATTAGAGCATCTGAGCTCATCTTAACATCTTCAGAAATTAATTTTCTTGCTTCAAGCAGCTCCTCCAGTGTCATCACCGGCTTTACAACTAATTCTTTTAATTTATCATCAGGCCTTTCTGCAAGCAGATATTGATCTGAAGCAGATGGCTGCTGCGGAGCTGGAACACAAAAGCTAAACCTGTCAACAAACGGCCTGCTCAATGGATATGTTCCTGAATCATTTGGATTCTCTGTTGCAAATGCCATGAAATCCGATATTTGATAAACCTGATCAATAAATTCAACCCTTCCTCTGTTTAAAATTTCAAACAAAGCATTCTGAGCTGGAGGCGGAAATCTATTTACTTCATCCATGATCTTAACATAAGATGTCACAAAATTTCTCCATTTAACTTCTTCCTCTCCATGAACTATTAATTTTCCCAGTTTCAATGTTGCCAGTAATGTATTAACATTCTGATCATCATTGCCACGAATCATTGCACTAGTTATTTCTTTTTCAGGAATTCCAGTGAGCATGTGAGCTACTTTTTCCACCATCGTGGTTTTACTTCCACCATGCCCTCCTCTATATATCACTCCGCTTTTTGGAACTAGTCCATTAACAACAGCCGAGCTCGTCATTGGATCAAGATATGTCTTCCTGACTTTTCCATCAGGTCCTTTATAAGTAAATTCCATCCTGCCTCTGCTATTATAATAAACTCCTTGCACCGGGATTTGGGTATAAACTGTTCTTACCTTTTCCCTTAAAGTATTATGTTTTTGCTTGTTCATTTTAATAATCCTCCAATTTCATTCTTTCATAAAATATTACCCACCTTTCTTTTTTCAATGATGCTATTTCCTGCCTGTTTTGATTGAGCTCTTTTTCATACTCTCTTCTTTCTTCACAGACATTTTTCCTATTCTTTCCATTGCAGAAATTGTGAAATCTGTTAGAGCATCAAGCCTTTGATTAATTTCTTCAGTTCTCATTTCTATTTTCCTTATTTCTTCTGAACCAGATTTTCTCCTGAATTAAAATTTCCTAAAGCATTATCTATTATCATTTTTATTCCCGAAAAAACTTAAATAATTTATTTCTAAATCTTCCTGGAGAGATATCCTTAAGACCCTTTGGACCATGATAATATATATGATACTTTATTCTTGTTTTGCCTATAGCATATCTTTCTAATTGATACAATCTCTGTATAACTTGCTTAGCTACAAATGAACCAGCACCTAAATTCTTATTTATTAATTCAAAATTTGAAACTAAAGCTCTTTCTAAAAGGATAACGCCCAATAAATCTGTTGTGTTATATAATTCAACTAATGTCTCATTTGCAATTTTTACTCTTGTTAGCAATTGCTGATTACTTGGAGCATTACTTGGCAGTGTCTTGGCTTCTTCATTTATCTTGGCTAATGGATCCTCAATTATTCCTAACAGTTCTTTAGATAGTGCATCTGGAATCTTAACACCAGCAGCAGACCTATCACCTGTTAATTCTGGTGTTAAAACTCCTTCAAAATATTTATTCCATCTATCCAATTCAGAATTTATACTATCAAGACCACCTCTTAATCTTAAATAAAAAGTTGCATATGGCCAAAAACTATCTAATACAACCTTGAGATCTGAAGTATCTATCTTATATCTTCGATCATCTTCCAAAAATGCTCTTGCTTTTAAAAACCTGTCATGCAAGTCTCCAATTTTTTCAGCTGGAAGTAAATTAGGAGGTTCTATAATCCTTGTTCTTTCTGCTTGTTTCTCTTCTTTCATTTCTTTTGAAAATTCTATATTCCCTAAAGCGTCATCAATCGGCATCTTCTTCCTCCTGAGCTGAGTCATATCTTCTTTTTACCTGGCCGATAACAATCCCTACTAAGTCTTCTATCTTTTTGGCTTTATGAACAACTGCTCCTCTTTCTTCAATACATTCTGCAAATTTCCTGCCTGTTGATGGATTTAATTTTACAACAAAAACATCATCATATTCTGAGATGCCTTTTGCAAATGCATCACATGCTTCTTGCCAATTACTAATATCACAGTCAGACATAAGGCATGTTTGCAGAGGGTTGGTTGTTTTCTTGATTATTTCTTCTACTTCTTTAACAGGAACTACTGTTCCTCCGCTGTAATTTGTCATAACTGCCATTTCAACTTTGTTTATATCATCTGTATAATCCTGCACAGTTATATTATCTTCGCCTGAAAAATTTATTGCTGCAACTTTCCCGCCATTTTCAATTGCATACAAGGCAGCTCCCTCAGCAGCCAATATTGCCTTATCAAAATCTCCTCTTGCTTCTGGATTATCTGCCCATTTATCCCAGCCCATACTTCCAGATGAGTCTATGGAAATAAATAAGTCAGGAATTCTTTTTAATCTTCCAACGCCTTCAGATACTTCTGCTTTTCTTTTATAAGTAGTCAGCCCAGGAATTGGTTTTCCTGAAGCCATTATTGAAGGGATTATTTCCAATCCTCCTTTTCCTATTATTGGATCTCCAACATTCCATGCTGTCTGATATGAGGGTGCTTTCTCTGCTCTTTGATTATCAGCTTCTTTCATAGATATCAAAAGCTCTTTTGCCCTTGCCCTGTACATTAATCTCAATGCATCATCTGGCTCTAATTTATGCAATACTCCCATTGTGCCTGCAAATTTTCCAGGTGATCTCTCATTTCTATGATAAACCTCATCTAATGCGTTTTCATCTATATTCGCAGCTTCATCATCATCGCTGTTTTCATGATTATCATTTTTATTATTCTTGCCACTTTTTCCTTTTCCATCTTTTCCTTTATCCCTGGAAACTTTTTCTCCGCCTTCTTGCTCTCCTAGCGGGCTTTTTGTAGGCTCACCCATTTGTGATTTGACGTCATCAGGAATTGGCATTCCATCATTCTGCTCGCCGCCTTGCTGTTGATTTTTTCCCTGTCCGCTTTTTCCCTGTCCGTTCCTGCCATATCTGCTATTACCTCTTTGGTTTTTTGTATCTTGAGCAGTTTGCTTTATTATTGGTTCAAGGATTGTGGCGAATTTTCTTATTTTAGCTTCCCATGTAGTTCTGTCTTTCCAATCACTTCCTAATATATCAACTAATCCTTGAGCTACTTTTTCAGCATTATTGTCTTTTTTCTGGACATGGTCTTTTAACCCTAAATCTTCATTCCATAATTTTTCATAAGCAGATACTAATGTCCGCCATAATAATGACGGCGCTTGCTGAGTTTTTCTTGCGTCTTTAACTGTTTCTTTCTGTCTCCATAAAGTTAAATCTCCGAAATCATCTCTTCCGTATTTTTCTTTAGCTAGGAAAGTATCTCCAATTAAATCACCCATGATGTTCAAAACTAAATATGCATAATCTGAAGCAAGTTTTTTATTCTGCACAATATTTTGATCTTTAAATCCTTTTAATGCTGAATCTACTAAAATTGCTTCTGTTACTCTATCCCCAGGAACCTTTGTAAAATGAGTTGTTTCATGCTGGAATATACTCCTAGAATATTGCCTATTTTCTACTCCTGGAGATGCTCTTTCTGCTGCTGCAACATACTTATCCAATGAAGCTGTGTACTCTAGATTATTTGGAACATCATCGCTGTTGAAATACGTTGTCCATGTCTTAGGCACTATATAAAATCCTCTTGGAACAGCTACTCTAACATTTTTAGGCAGCTTATTTTTCTCCCTCGCTGTTTCAGCATTTACTATTTTAGGATCCGGCAAGTTAGAAACAAACAAGTCCCAGCATGACTGCCTGAATGACTGCAAGATTTCTTTTTCTGTCAAACCTGGCTGCGGGGTTACTTTTGATTGATTTCCTAAATCTTTGTTTCCTGTTAATTTATCTAAAAGACCCATTTATTTCTCCAAAAATTTTGATATAGCATATTCCACAATATGGCTTCTATTACGAAACATTCCTTTCTTTAATTCTCTCTCTATTTTCTCTACAATATTTCTCTCTACGCTTACGCTGATTTTATCTTTCATATCTACTTTTTATATTACTTAGTAGGAAGGCTTCATACCCTTTATAAACCTTTTCAATGTATTAACTTTAAAGTAGTATCAATAGAAACCTTTATAAAGGGTTTTTCTATGATTATGATTATGAACAAAGACAATGAAGTTCCAAGAAGTGTAGAGAGATTCATCAAAAGAGCTGAAGAAAGAATTGAATCCCTTAGAGAGAAATACGACGTCGAGAAAAACTGCAACTTTGATGACATTACAGGAACATTATTCAGCCAGGTTCAAGGGTTTACACAAATTTTTAAATCCCGAGATGGAAATTCATGGAGAGACAAAAGAGATAGCATTGTTGCTCCTGCAGTTGCATTGAATGGATATCTAAACGTGCTTGAAAGAAATCCTGAATTTGCAAGGGCAGAATTTGACAATAGGATTGGACCTTATTTTAGAGACATTAGGGATTTGTGGAATGAAGGAAAAGTTCAGCATTATCAATTAAAGTATGCACAAGAAACTTCAGAGAGATTAAAATGAAACAATATATACAAAAAATAAGAGAATTTTTAAGTGATTATAATAAAGTTAATGCTGAAATATTTGCAGAGAGTATTAGACAAAGAGCAAAAGGTTTAGAAAAAGCAGTAGATGATAATTGGTTTATTCCTTTTCTTAAAGGAGGAGAATTAACAGGAGTAGTTCTTACGGGTGTGGGTTATTTAACAGATAGTCCTTCTTTAACCGGATTTGGAATCGGAATTGCTTCAGTGGCTGGAATAGAGCATGTTGGTATAAGATATGCTTTACAAAGAAGAGATCAATTAAGAGAAGGTGAAAGAAAATGAAATGTTTAAAATGTGAATATGAATGGACACCAAGAGTTGAAAATCCAAAAGAGTGCCCCGAATGCAAAATAAGATTGAGCAAATTTAATGGAGGAAATTAAAATGCCAGAAGAAAATCAAAATCAAAGAGAAATTCCAACTTTGGAAACCATTGTTGGAGAGATGAATAGAATAGCTAATTTGTCAAATATCTATAATCAATATGACTATGCCGAAAAGCCGAGCGAAAAAGGAGGATTATTGAGAGCAGCTGCAACAGTATTGAGCAGAGCAAGAGATGGAGCTGAGTTCAATGCTGTTTATAATCAGTTGGAAGGAGAAGGTTTTTCTGATAAAATAAAATCTTCAAGAGATGAAAGAATTAGGCTGATTAGCGAAACTTATGAAGCAAGAAAAGAAGAACTCTTGAATGAAATAGTTGACAAATTAAACAAGGATTTGAGGGAAGCTAAGAATCTTAGAGAAGCTACGCAGAAAATAGGATATGCCTTTGCTCCATTAGTTTCAAGAATGACTCAAGAAGATGCAAACAAGCAAATGACCCAATATTTAGAAAATAAGGCAATGATACCTGTTACTAAACCAGTTTATGCTGACAGGGATTCTTTGTATGGATTGAGAGTTGCTAGATACATCAGTGAGTTCATCAATGAATCTGGAGAAGGAGAAGAAAAATCTTACAGCATTAACAGAGAAAAATTAGCTGAGATTGTAGAAGATCCGGTTATTGGCTCAACACTATACTCAGCTGAAAAGCCAAGGGAAAGAGAGCAGCAAAATGAGCAGCAGTATGAATAAGCTGCTTAGCTTTCTTTTTTAAGGAAAAGATAAACGGAGAGATAAATGCTAGATGAAATAAAAAATTCAAAGCCTGCAAGAGCTGTTAAAGCATTGGATCGGGAAGTATTGAGACAGTATAGCAAAGTAGCTAAGAGATGGGAAGATAAAGGAAGAGATATTTATCATTTAAGCTCTGCTGTTGGAATATCTTCATTAATTTTAATAGGCATTACTGGGAATAGATTTTTTGATATTCTTGGGATATCAAGCGAAAATTTTAAATTCATGTATTTATTTCCAGCTTGTTGGGATAATGTAGATAATTTGCATGGATTGAGACGTAAAAGAAATGAAGAATTATCTGATTCTTCTACCAAAGCAATTTATCCTGCTGAAAGATTTTATACTACAGTAAATCGAGCAATAAGATTGCCCTGTTTTTTATCTGGTATTGGAATGGTTGGTAAAACAGTATATGATGCTTATAATTATCTTCTCAATGGAGAACCTATTGCATTAGGTGAAGATTTTATTCTAGCTCAAACTGGATTGGGCTTTATTGGGACTGCATCTTCAATGTATCTAAAAGATAGAGATCCAAAATTATTGCAAAAAGATCCTTTGTGGAAAAGAGCTTATGAGTCTGCTAAAAGCAAATATCATGAAACAAAAGAAAAAATCGGTGAGCTAGTTCCTAAACCAATTTTAGAACCTGCTCGAACAGTTCATATTATGTTTGGAGCGGGGATAAACAACCGGAATATTATCGGAAAGATATGCCGATATATGCTCCATTAGTTGGAGAATGGGTAAAAGTCTGCCAGAATTCTGGAAGAGTAACTATTGGAATACTGGAATTAACTGAATTTGCTTCAAGCTATTTAAGACCAAGCATTGTTAATGAAGGATTAGCTAGTGAAGAAATTACAGGTTAGAAGAAAATAAGCCTACTATTGTAAATAATTTCCAAGTTCTGGACATGCAGAGAGTTGAACAAAGCTACGTTGAAAAAATCCTCAATAGAAAAAATCATTTAAAAATGGAGATTTTAGGAGAATAAAATGGCTAAAATATTTTATATTGATGATGATGAACTTATTAGAAACCTACTTGCAAGAACTTTTAGATCTAAACATTATGATTCTGAAGGATTTTCTAACTGTGAAGAGGCTTTATCAAGGCTTGAAGCTCTTGCAAGTAATCAAAGGCCTGATTTAGCTTGTTGATGCAGGGGGTGTTATGAAAGGTTATGAATTGTGTAGAGAAGTTAAGACAGGATATCCAGAAACAAAAGTCATCGGAACTAGCGGAGCTATTGGAGAAGAAAGAAGAGAATTTATTGGCCAATATCGAAAAGCTGGAGCTGATGCATTTATTGAAAAACCATTTGAGCTTAAAGATGTCTTGAGTAAGATTAAAGAACTTTTAGGAGAATAATTTTTTTGTTTTTTTATTCAAATCTTTTAACCTGCTTCTTCATTTCATTCACAAATGATTCTGCTTTTTCTTTCAGCTCATCAATCTGTTTCCCGTGCAATGATTTTATATTTCCATGAGTTATGTTGTGAGCTACTAAATATACTTCCTTGAAATAAGCTGGATACTTTGCTGGTAATCTTGGAAGAACTTTTTTCAGCATATCATAAACATGCTCTGGACTTGGAGGTGAATGACCAGCTGACATTAGAGCTGCATGAGCTGAATCAACCATTGCCCAATACAAACCTTCCATAGCTCCTAAAATTGCAAACTTTGATCTTGACAAATGCATTGGAGCTCGCTGTAATGCTATATAAATTGCCTCTGCTGTCGGCCTTATCTTTCCTCTCCTTAATAAAACTTTTAATGGAGAAAACAAGCCGCCATAATCAATCAAAGGTTCTCCATATCTTAAAACATTTATTGCTACCGGATCTCCTTCTTTTATTTCCTTCCAAAATGTTGATAATGTAACTGTGTTAATGTGCAAATCTTTTTTATAATTCTGCTGGGAAATCAAACGAGCTAATTCTTCCCTATACCAAGCAATCAATTCTTCATCCCATAATACTGTGCAGTCATCAACGATTATTATTATATCAATATCAGATTTCTTTGTTGCTGTGTGCTTTGCAGCTGACCCGAATAAAGCTATTGATTTTACTATGTTCTGGAATTTCTTGTATGCTTTAATTGCAAAATCATATGCTATCTCTTCATCTGCTTGCAGTGTTTTTTTTGCTGGCAATATTTCACCTCTTTGTTTTCATTATGAAATCTTTATTCTATATTAATCTTACTGCTCTTCTCCTTGAGACGACGCAAACCTTCCCCTTTCTGGAGACCCTGCCGAGCCACCTAACTCTCTTGGCAGCTGAGCAAATCCTGGAGCTCCGTATAAATCAAAATACTTTTGCGGCATTATTTCGCCAAAGCCTGCCATGTAATGACCATGAGTATCCCAAATTTCATCCCATCTTGGACCTACATCCTCTGTATACAAAGGGCTGTTTAAATTTGACAATGCATAAAGATGAGGCACTTCCTTGAAGTTTGCAACAAACTCTCCAGCCTCGACAATGGATTTTATTTTCCCTTTCTGCTCATCGCTTAGAGATTCTTCAATTTCCTTTAATTGCTCTTTTATATTCACCGTGCCTTCTCCTGGAGGAAGATGAGAATCTTCAAACCCGAAATTATCTGTCAGATGAATATGGGTTACATGCTTTCCAATTTTGGCGGCTTCCTTTCTTATATCCTCGTCGGTGTAGCCGTGCTTTTTAAGCATGTAAATATGGCCGACATCCCAAGTTACTCCAATTATTTTGTCTGCTATTTTTTCAGCTTCTTTTTTGCTGAGATCTTTTTTCTTTATCAGCTCATCTACAAAATTCCCTTTTGCAAGCTCAACTGTTTCCTTTAATGAGTCTGCTCTTGATAATGCAAATTCCGGATAGACATTTTCCATTGATATAATTGGAGCATCTTTTCCATATTTGCCATAAGCATATAAAGCTGCTTCTGTAATTGAATTTGAAACTTTTTCCTTTGCAAAATCATCTGCGGATATCCATGTCTTTGGTGGAGGTAGATTCTGAATTACTCTTGTTATTGCATCTACCTGATCAAATTGGGCTTTAGTTAATTCTCTTCCTATCTGTCCCCTTTTTTCCTCATCTTTTGTTTTCCTATATTTTTCATAATATTCTTCGACTTCTTCTTCTTTATTTTTTATGCCTTCAAATAATCTTTTGAAGCCTTCAGTTTTTTCCAATTCAATTTTTTCACCAGCGCCATATTTCTTGAATCTGCTGTACATATCTTCTGTCAACGAACGTATATGGGTATAAATTTCTTCTTTATGTTTTTCTACCATCTCTTCTTCGCTTTTCAAAGTAGCCAGTTTCCGTTGCTCTTCTTCTGTAAGAAGATTTTTCTTTTCCCCCAATTCCAATTCTCTTAACATTGCTTCATTCCTTCTAAATCTGTCTTCAACTTCATTCATCTCTTTTTTCCACTGTATTATTTGCAGCTTTTCTCTATCCCATTCTGTCCTGTTCAGATTATCCATTCTTCTCTCAGGTGTCCAAGCTTGCTTTTCTCCGGAAATATATTCTTTAATTTCATATCTTGTATTCTGCATCTGCCCTGTTTCTCTGTTTACAATCATCATCTCAGATCTCTGGTCTGGCAATGTTTTTTCTCCTTCAGCTATTGTATAATCCTTGATTTTTCTTCCATCTTCTGTTTTTATTTCTTTAGACCCATATAATCCTTCTTTCTGCCATTTTTGAGCTGGAAAGCCTCCTGCATGAACTGTAATCGGAATGTTTCCCTTAATATCCATTTGACGAGCTCGATCTATTGAAGACTTTAATTTTTCAACCGACTCCTTCCTATTGAATTCGCTCCATCCTTGTTGTGAAAATCCTGCCAGATCCAAATCCTGAATCGGAGCATGCAAAGTTGCTTCAGCTCCTGTCAGCTTATTCATCCTGCGTATTTCATTGAAGTGCTCCAGTGGAACTTGATCTAATAGACGCTGATTCATTGCTCCTATCTCAACTGCTTTTAATCCTTGATTCAATCTCGAAGTCAGCTCGCCGATCTGGTTTGGTGTTTGAGGAGATGCTGTTGCTCCAACTTTTCCAGCTGGGATTTTTTCTGCTGAGAAATAATATTTTGAATCCATAGATCCTGCATATTCCTTCTTGAAATTATCTGCCATGATATGTTTGAATTTCCTTTTTTCCTTTTCTTGCCTGCCTCTGGTCGAAGCTCATTACTTCCATCCTTTCCTGGTGCTGGATAAATTCTTCTCTCTCGCTATATTGATTTACACTAAAGTTATCTGCTTCCATATATTCTTTTCTATCTCCGGCCTGTCTTCTTATTGCTTCCTTTGATTCTGCTGTCGTAATAAAACCAGTTCTTGTTGTTAATCCAGATGTTTCCAGCTTGCTTGAAAAATCACCTTTGGTCATTATATAATCTGATTTTACATTCGCTCCGTAATCATCATTGTAACCTCTTTGAGTTATTTGCTGAGTTGCCGGAACCTGAGCTGGAGCCGCTGCAACCCTCATCCTGGACCTTGATTGATAATCTCGCAATTGTATTGTCTCTGTTGGAGCCATTCTACTTGGGATGGATATGGACTGAGCTATCTGCTCTAATGAAGGAATTTTTGCCTCTGATTTTTTTCCTTCTTTTTCTTTCCTGCTGAATTTTTCAATCAGCTTTTCCAGCTCTATTAAAATTTTTTTATCTTTAATTTCTCTTTTTAACTTCTGCAAATATTTCAAAGGGTCTTTTTCTTTTTCCAATTGCTTGAGAATTTCTTTAATGTCCATAACATATTACAAGAGAAGTGTTTATTTAAAATTATTGATTTATTTTTTAATTTTATTCTGTTATCATTCCATGGGATTTCTTATAAACATTATATATTAAATAAGAAGAAACTGCTGCACTTCTTTTTGCTGAATTCCTTGTCATTGCTGCAACTTTTTCCTTTTCCATTTTCGGCTTCCAGAGATTTTTCAATGGATCTGTAATTTCATCAAAGCCTTTTGCTATTGCTTCAAATGGAGCAAATTTTTCTTTGGGCCTTAATTCTTTTTCCAGCTCTTTTATTTCCTTTTGGACTCTTTCTGCTGTTCTTTTGTCGTCGATAGTGTTCAACAATTCTTGCAGTTTTTCCAGTCTTTCTTCTTTAGTCTCGGGAAGATTTTCATCCCTGTCAAGATATTTGCTTATCTCTTCTTGGATTGCTTCCAATGAATCATGAGTCATGCTTTGTATCAATTCCAATCCTTGATATAACTCTTCTTTCTCAACTGCATCTACCTCATCCTGGTCAAGTCCAAATGCCCTGAATTTTATGTAAACTTTTCCTCCCTGAGCATAATGCGTTCCTGATTCTCCTCTTGTTATTGTGTGTGGTATAGTTCTAAAAACCATTGTTACTTCAACGCATGCATATAAACCCTTGTCCAATTTTACGGCAGCATATTTATTTTTTATAAAAGGCCTTGTTGAGACTATTGCTTCAGGTTTTACAGATCTTTTTCCGAAAACACTTAACTGAACCTGCATGTTATTAAAGATTGAAACTAAATTTGGAGTCCTGTAATCCGATGCTGTTAATTGCTGAGCTGTTTTCAAATAAGGACGAGCCCACTGAGAATATAACTTCAATGAATTCACTTGCGATTTCAAATATGACTTTTCTATTTTATATCTTCTTGTCAATTCTGCTTCAGATAATTTTTCCCAAGCCAGATATTCCTGCAACCTGGGAGCTAAGATTCTCTTTACCCTGTCATTCAGATCCATGTCATCAACATTTTCAACAGATTCTGCTGTCATGAACGCATCTCTTAAAGTTACAAACTGCAGCTGCTGAGCCAGCATATTAATGCTCCCCCTACCTCTTTGCATATCAACCCTATCCATCCAAATCTGTTTTAATGACAAGCGAGCATTTTTCTTTTCAACATCATTATCTGATTTTAATTTTTTATATAAATCAAGCCTTTGGTCAAACTCCTTCAAATCATAAAGAATATTTATTATTGATCTTACAACTGAATTTATTGTCGTGAGCATCTTCATAGCACGATCTTGCATTATCGAAGCTCTTGTTCCCAGATCGCCGAAAAAACCAGAGCCTACTGATCCTTGGAATTCATCAAGAGTTTTCTGAACATCCATTCCCAATCCCCAATAATTATCCCTCATCCAATCAACAATCCAAAAATAAACTGGCTCTAATCCCTCTGAAAAAGAATCATAAATCAATGTGTAGCCTACTTCATTATCGATGAATTTCTCTACATCGCTTAAAGACCTAATATCAGAATAATTTTTCCCGATTGCATATCCCATTTTTGTCAATCCCTGCTCTACCTGGTCTTTCATCTCTCCAGGAACCGTATTAATTAATTCTTTTACTATTCTCTTCTCCATCTCCTCTTTTGAAAGATTCCTGTATTTTTGAGAATAAAACCTTATCAATGCCCTTTTTACAGTCGATTCTGAGAATTTTTTTTCCTGCAACTTTTCAAATTCTTTTTCGCTTTTGTTTTTGGATTCTGATTTCGCTTCTGGCATATCAACCTCTTCTGTTTAGTAATTGCTAATCTTATAAAAACCTTTTTATATAATAAATGTTTCCATATTATCATGGGAATTTTCAGCATACTTGCTTTCTGGAGAAAAAAAGAGAAAGATGACAACGTTGGAAATGAGAATGAGCAGGACTTTGAATATGGCGAGCAGCAGACAGAAATTCCTCCCTGGAATAATGAGTATGACAACACTGGAATGAAAAGAAAAAATTTCCAGCAGGAGAATATTCAAAGAGAATGGCAACAGCCAATGCAGCAATCACAGCAAGGTTATGGAAATGGTCATGAGATAATACTTGCAAAACTTGACGTGATAAATATAAAATTAGACAGCTTAAACCAGAGGCTTGCTAATCTAGAAAGATATGCCGCTGAAGATGAGAAGAAATCGAGATGGTAAAAAAACTTTATTTAATTGCATTGCTTGTTTTCTTGATTGATAGGATTTTTAAAATTATTTTCATTGAAAATGAATTTTTTATTTTTAAATTCAGCTTGAATACGGGCGCTGCTTTCGGACTGCTGAAAAATTTCAATACATTTCTGATCTTTTTTGGAATAATTGTAATTGGAATTATTTTGTATCATAGAAATGAAAAAAAGCTACAAGTTGGAATGGGATTTCTGCTAGGAGGTGTTGTTAGCAATGTTCTCGACAGGATTTTTTATCATGGAGTTATTGATTACATCCATTTAGATTTCATAAATAATGTTTTTAATTTGGCAGATGTTGCAAATGTAATAGGAGCATTAATTTTAGCTTGTCATTTTTGGAAGGAATAGATTTAAAAATTTATTTTCTTAAAGATTATTTATGGAGATAGGCTATTTAAGATGTATTGATGGAGATTTAATTCCTTTGAGATTCTCTGGTCAAGACGAGCTTGAAAAATTTCGTGAAACTTTAATTGATGTAATGAATGATGATTATTGGCTTAGAAGTCATGGCTTTGATGGGAAGAGATATGAGCCAGATTCTGCTGAAATTGGAAGGGTATTATATTCTGAAATTTATGGTGAAGAAGAATTATCCTAATTTCTTGAATTCTTTTTCTCCTTTTATTTTTTTTTCTATGACTTTAATGTTTTCAACTTTAGCTCCCGCTGGTCCTTTCTTGCATAACTTGATAATTTTTTTCAGATCTGTTTCTTCGCCTTCAAATACAGCTTCTACTTTTTCATTGTTCCTGTTTTTTACATAACCTTTCAATCCCAAATTAACTGCATTTTCAAAAATAAATCTCCTGAAGAAAACACCTTGAACTCTTCCAGAAATTATTATTTTATTTCTTTTTAGCATTATAATTTTTCCAGCTCATTTTTGAAGTTAAATATATTATATTCCTATTCCGATTCCTTATACTTCTTAAATTTTCTAATTTATTTAATGCTTCTTTCTTATTCAAAATTTTTGCTAAAGTGAATACAATAAGGAAAAATGTGCTAAAATAAATTTCTATTTTTTCCCTAGAATGATGATTTAATTTATGATCATCTGTTATCAATGAGAATTTTTCTTTTAATGCTAAATTAAACAATTCGTTATCTGTTTTTTCTAAGAAAATTATTTCTTCTATAATTTCAGCATTTTTAATTATAAATTTACTTTTATTTTTTAAAACTTTATTTGCTATTTTACCTGCTTTGTCTTTATGTCTAGAAAACTCCCGCAATTCATTAACCACAGAATTTGTTGTAATTATCTTAAAATTCTTTAATACTTCATTTAGAAGATCAATTGCTTCTAAACTAATAAATGCTGATGTATCAACTATTAGTTCTTTTTTTGAGAATTCTTGCATATTTCTTACCAATACTTACTGTTTTCTTAGCAGTTTGCAATGTTGACTGCATTTCTTCAGCAATTTCTTTCCCTACAAGCATCTTAAGTTGATTTGTTGATACTATTCCACTAGTATAAAGTGTGCTTAATTCCATTAATAACTTATTTTTCTCTTTATGCACTTCTTCAGCCAGTTTAGTTTTGACCCATTCAGATTTGTTTACTTTTAGAAGATTAGAAATTATATCCAAATCTTGCATTAAGTCCTTTGGCATTCTTAGATTAAATTGTTCAGTTTTCATATGTTATTATATGATAGCAAATGCTATATAAACTTTTCTATGAATCATTTCTTTTTAGCATAGATATTTATCCAGGAAAAATCTTCTCCGTCTTGCGTAAAACTGTTTAAAATTTCAAAGCCTGCCATCTTGAATAAATTTTCCAGCTCATGCTGCTCAAAAAATGAAACCTTTATCTGTGACTTCCCTAGCTTCTCATATTCTATAATTTGCTCTCCTTCGCCATGCCTGACTGATACAAAAATAATGCCTTCTTTTTTCAAAATATTATTTATTGATTCTAAAATTTTTTGCATGTCTTTTTTTTCTGCATACGAAAGAGCATCCAATGCCCATATGCCATCAAATGACTGATCTTTGAAATTTAGCGATTCAATGTACATGATTTTAAAATCGCCATTAGGAACTCTTTTTTTTGCTTCATTTATCATGTTCTCACTTGCATCAATTCCAATCGGCTGCAGACCATAGTCCAGGAAGTATTGAACATCTCTTCCTGAGCCGCATGCCAAGTCAAGGATTTCCGATTTTTTCGGAATTAGAGAAATAAATCTATTCAACTCATATTGTAAAATGTTTGAAAATGTAAAGTCTGCGTACTGCTCTGCAAAATTATCAAATGATTTTATTGTTTCAATATTCATTTAAATAGCTTCTATGTGGTAAATTTATATAGATTGTGGGTCTTTAAAGCAATAAAGCAATAATGCAAATAGTAAAATGGATAAAAAAAGTTTGGAAAAGAAAATCGAAAAGAGCTTTGTTAAAGACCTTTGCCTATCATTATATTCCAATCTTCAGCTGAATGGAGCTCCAATTAGAATAAAAACTTCTGCTGCCAAAACTGCTTCTTGTTCAGAGCACAGGAAAGGCAATTTGATAGGGGTATTTTCTTCAAGATTTAATTCTTATGACTCTGGAAACTCTCCAAAATATGAAATATTTAGTGAATATAAATTAAGAGACCCTATTGGTTATGAAAAATTAGTGGAGAATATACTAGAATCTGTGAATAGTTTTGGGATGAAAGTTTAATTCTTTAATCTTCTTTCCTTTGGAATATAATTCAAGATTTTCCCATCCTTGTATTTTCCAGAGCCGTAGAAATCATTCTTATTTTTTATGATTACAAATCCATGAAATTCTTTTTCAGAGTTTATATCTTTTCCATATGTCCAATCAGCTAAACTCTCATTGCCAATTTCTAAAATATTTTTCTTAGAATTTTTTCCGATTAACTGCGAGCCTTCTATTGTCAATCTTATTTCCGGCTCTAAATTTGCAAAATACAATCCTAGAGAATTAATTTTAATTTTTGAGAAATCAATCTCCAAATCTTTGTTCAAAATAAATATCTTTTTCTTATTATTCATGAAGAAATTGTAATCTAACTTTCCTGAAAAACCAAACTGCTCTTCCAGCTGCTTTAACAGAATTTTTTTTTCTTTGCTCCTTAACCTTTCTAACATCAACAAAAATAGATAGAATTAGTTTAAAAAGTTATTTCGAGTAAAAAGCTAGGCCTGCTAAACTAGTCAAAATTCCGATTGCTGTCCATTTGATTCTTTGTTTATTCCTATCTTCTTCAGTTATTCCTCTTCTTGTTAAAGAATCTTCAAGATGATATAATGGCCCAATAACTTGCTCTTCTAAAAACATCCTCATTCTAGTGTACAAATCAAGACTTGATCTTGGCTCTACTAATCTTCCAACATATCTTAAATTTTCTAATCTTTCTTGATCTGTTGAATTCTGGTCTAATGGGAAATGAAACATTCTGTCTGACATTTTCAAGCTAAATATAATCTTTCATATCTTTCTATTGTTTCTCTTGGCGCTTCAGGATAATTTATCTTTTCTATATCTTTATTTTTATAATTATTATTATCATCGTTGTTGCTGAGAAATGCACCAAGAATTAATCCTGAAAACATCACTAGTGAAGTCAATAAAACTTTTTTTCTAGAAGGCCTTTCAAACAAGCCAAGGTCTTCTTCTGTATCCATTAAAGGAATTCCTCTTATTGTTATCATTTCACTTCTTAAGCTATCCTTTCATCCAGCCTTACTTCTTTCTGCTTCTTCATCTTTTCCTGAAATTCTTTTGCCTGCTTTTCAAGATCGACTCCAAGTTTCTTCAACGATTC
>JACOZQ010000016.1 GCA_016181275.1 Candidatus Woesearchaeota archaeon
TTGCTTCTTTTCTTATCCATTCCTTTCTCAAATTTATCACCCTTTATCCTGTGAATTTGCATCACATATAAAGGGGGACAAATGTCGGTAGCCTACACAAAAATTTGTCAACCGTTAAGCTTATAAATCCATTTTCGCAATTTTAATTTACCCTTGAGAATAAGGCGTTGCTTAAGAAAAAATTTTGGGCAAAAAATATCCGCTTTTATTCTTCGCAGTGATGTAACGGGAAGTTACAAAAACCATCGCACACCCTGAAAAGGATGCGGTAATACAAAATGGCAAAAAGAAATAATCCAAGACATGGTAGTATGCAGTTCTGGCCTAGAAAGAGGGCTGCTAGAATTTATCCAAGAGTAAGATCATATCCTGTTTCAAATAAAACTAAATTATTGGGGTTTGCGGGGTATAAGGTGGGTATGTTGCAGGTGAATATTCGCGATAATACTAATTCAGTCACAAAAGGGCAAGTCATTTCAGTCCCAGCCACGGTCATTGAGTGCCCCCCATTAAAACCTCTTTCTCTTAGATATTATGAGCAAACAGATTATGGCTTGAAAATTATTGCAGAAATTCCAACACAAAATAAATTAGAAAAAGAATTGGAAAGAAAAATAAAAATTCCAAAGAAAAATAATACGAAAATTGTTCCAGATAAATTTGATCTTGTTACATTGCAGGTTTACACCCAGCCAAAATTAACGTCTATAAAGAAAAAGCCCGAAATATTCGAAATAAAAATATCAAATCCAAATCAGGATTTCCTGAAAAATGTTCTCGTCAAAGATATAAAAGCAGAAGATGTTTTTGATGAAGGCCAGGTAGTTGATGCTCATGCAGTTACAAAAGGATATGGATTCCAAGGTCCTGTAAGAAGATTTGGAATTTCATTAAGGAAGAAAAAATCAGAGAAAGTAAAAAGGGGTCCTGGCTCACTTGGATCCTGGAATCAGCAGCAACACATAATGTACAGAGTAGCTCATGCAGGCCAGACAGGATACCACACAAGAACAGATTATAACAAATTGCTTTTGAAAATGTCTTCAGATCCAAAAGAAATCAATCCGGCCGGAGGCTTTAATGATTATGGTTTTATAAGATCAAATTATCTTTTATTAAAGGGTTCTGTTTCAGGAGCAAGGAAAAGACTAGTGAGGTTGCAGCAGCCGATAAGGAATAAAAACAACAAGCAAGTTGCGATAGAGATACAATGACGACAGCAAAATTATACAGCATCGACGGAACTGAATTGAAATCTTTGAATTTGCCTGAGCAGTTTGATGAAGATGTCAATGTAGATTTGATAAAAAGAGCTGTTCAATTAGTTTTGCAGAATTCTCGGCAGAAATATGGAGCAGCAGAATTAGCTGGAAAGAGATCAGCTGCAAAGCTTTCAAGAAGAAGAAGGGATTATAAAGCAGGTTATGGAAAAGGAATGTCAAGAGCACCAAGAAAAGTTATGTGGCGTCGTGGTTCTCAGTTTGGTTTTGAAGGTGCATTTGCTCCAGGAATGAAAGGTGGAAGGCAAGCTCATCCAGCAAAGTCAGAAAAAGATTTCATATTGAAGATGAATAAAAAAGAGAGAAGAAAAGCAATAAGGTCTGCGATAGCAGCAACAGCGATTCCAAATTTTGTTTCAGCTCGTCATAAAATTCCAAAGTCAATTCCTGTTGTTGTAGAGAATAAATTTGAATCACTTGTAAAGACAAAGCAGGTAAAAGATCTTCTTGTAAAATTAGGTTTCGAAAACGAGCTCGACAGAATAAGCAGGAAAAAAGTTCGAGCTGGAAAAGGAAAAAACAGAAACAGAAAATATTCTTTGAGAAGAGGTCCTTTAATAGTTTTCTCGAATCCATGCTCACTTGAAAAAGCATCAAGAAATCTTATAGGAATAGAGTCTACATCTGTTGAGAAATTAAATGCAGAATTATTAGCTCCAGGAGCAGTTCCAGGAAGGTTGATATTATGGTCGGAAGCAGCAATAGAAAGATTGGCAAAAGAAAAATTATTTACAAACGATTATGCAAAAGCAAAGAAAGATGGAAAGGAAGAAAAATAAAATGGACAATTATGATATAATCTTAAATCCATTGACAACAGAAAAAGCGGTCAAGCTGATGGAGACTGAAAATAAATTGTTATTTAGAGTTGGTTTGAAAGCAAAAAAATCGGAAATAAAAAAAGCAATTGAAGAAATGTTTAAAGTCAAGGTTGAAAAAGTTTCGACATTCCACACACCATCAGGGGAAAAAAGAGCTTACATAAAATTATCAAAAGAAAATCAGGCAATTGATATTGCTACACAATTAGGATTGATGTAAAATGGAAGAAATAACAAAAAATCCGGCTAGAGTAAAAGATATTTGTAGTAGGACAGATGGCGGATTTTATCCAATTAATGAAATTTTAGTGAATGGTGGATTATAAAATGGGTAAAAGAATTATTCAGCAGGCAAGGGGACATGGAGGACCTAGATATAGATCTCCTGGGCATAGATTTGTTGCAAAACCAAAGCATCGTCCTTTAGATGAGAATGAAAAGAAAGGCGTTGTCAACGGCATCGTCGAGGATATAATAAAATGCCCGGGTCACTATGCTCCGCTAGCAAGAATAAAATATGAAGATAATAATATAGGTTATATAATTGCTCCATATGGCTTGGAAATAAAGCAGCAGATTTCTTCAGGAGTCTTAGCAGCATTAAAGTCAGGAAATACAGTTCCATTAAAAAATATTCCAGAGGGAACTCAAATATATAATATAGAACTAAAGCCAGGAGATCTTGGAAAAATTGTAAGGTCTTCAGGAGACACAGCAAGAATTATTTCAAAGCATAAAGGAAAAAACATTGTTGTTAGATTGCCCTCTCAAAAGAGAAGAGAGTTTGATCCTGAATGCAGGGCAACAATAGGGATAATAGCTGGAGCTGGCAGGAAAGAAAAACCCCTGTTCAAAGCAGGCAATGCTTATTTCAAAAACAAAGCAAGAAATAAATTATATCCAAGGACAGCAGCAGGAGCAATGAATGCAACAGATCATCCATTTGGATCTGGAAGAGGAGGTCCTAGTTATGGCGGAAGGGCTTCAAGTATAGCTCCAAAAAATGCTCCTCCAGGAAGAAAAGTAGGGATGATAAGGCCGAGACACACAGGAAGAAATAAATAATGGTGGCAGATTTTAATTATCATGGAAAGAGTATTCAAGAACTTGTAAATATGAGCTTGAAAGATTTCGCTTCTTTACTGCCCGCTCGTCAAAGAAGGTCTTTGAATCGTGGATTAAATGATAAATATAAAAACCTGCTAAGGAAATTAAAGGTCTCTAAAAAACCAGTTAAGACGCATTTGCGTGATGCAGTTGTAATTCCAGAGATGGTTGGAAAAATAATTCATGTCCATAATGGCAAAGAATATGCGGTTGTTAGAATTGAGCAGGATATGATTGGTCATTATCTAGGGGAATTTGCGCTAACAAGGAAGTCAATTAAGCACTCAGCTCCAGGAATAGGGGCAACTAAATCAAGTGCTGCAGTGTCTGTGAGGTAGAAATAAAAATGGAAGAAAAAGAAAAAACAACTGCAATGGCAATGGGAATATCTTTGCCAATATCTTTGAAGCAATCTGTAGAGATATGCAATTTCATCAGAGGAAAGACCTCAGAAAAAGCGAAAAAAATTTTGGAGCAAGTCAAAGAAAAAAAAATTGCAATTCCATATAAAAGATATGTTCATGGTGTTGGTCATAGGCCTGGAAAGATGGCATCGGGCAGATATCCTCTCAACGCCTCAATTCATATATTATCAATTTTGAAAAGCGCAGAAGCTAATGCTGAGAATAAAGGAATGTCCTCTCCATTGCAGATAAGCGAAGCAACAGCAAATCAAGCATCAAGAAGCTGGAGGGCCGGCAGGCACAGGAGAAGGAGAAGAAAAAGTACTCACATAAAAATAGTGCTCAAGGAAATAAAAACAAAATCAAAAACTGCAGAAGGAAAAAAAATTCAGAAAGAAAAACCTGCAGAAAAGCAAAATAAAAAACGAGCTGAAAAATGATTGAAAGAAACATATTATCGCAAAAATTTAAGGAGTTTAAGATACGTGAGTATATAGCAAAACAATTTTTGAAGACCGGTTATAGTTATACAAAAATACAAAGGACTCCATTAGGCGATAAAATCACAATATTCACAACTCGTCCAGGTTTGGTAGTTGGAAGAAAAGGGGAGAACATAAAGAAATTAACAACTACATTGAAAAAAAGGTTCAAACTAGAAAATCCACAGATAGAAATTGGTGAAGTTGAAAACCCTTTCTTAGATGCTCAATCAATTGCAGAAAAGATAGCCTATTCATTGGAGAAATTTGGTTCAACAAGTTTCAAGTCAATTGGTTACAAGACATTGCAGTCTATAATGGATGGAGGAGCAATGGGGGCAGAGATCGCAGTATCGGGAAAAATCCCAAGCTCGAGGTCAAAGACATGGAGGTTTGTCGACGGATATTTGAAAAAATGTGGCCATGTTTCAGATACTCAAGTCATTAGAGGAGAAGCAACAGCTCATTTGAAAGTTGGTGCAGTTGGGATAACTGTAAGCATAATGCCTCCGACAATCAGGCTTCCGGATAATATAATCATAAAGAAGGAGCAGAATAATCAGGAAGCTGCTTCAAAAGAAAAAACAGCAGAAGAAAAAGAAGTAGAGATAATCAAAGCAACAAAAGAAAAGAAGCCAAGAAAGAAGGAAAAGAAAAATGAAAAAGAAAGAACTGAAGAAAATAAATAGCAACGAGCTCGCTTCGAAATTAGCTGAGCTGAAAAAAGAGCTCATGAAATATCGAGCTCAAATAGCTACCGGTACTCCTCCGCAGAATCCTGGAAGGGTCAAGCTAGTAAGGAAAACAATAGCAAGAATGAATTTCATGTTACAAAAATCATCAGAAGCAAAAAAACCTAAGGAGGTGACTAAGAAAGTCAATGCCTGAAATTGACCCAATAACAGGATTGCCAAAGGACCTTGGTATCTGGGAAAGCATAGCAAAAGAAACTCAGATAATAGAGATCAAGCGAATAAAGAAAAAATTCGGCAAGATTGCAACTTTGATTGAAGGGATAAACAAGAAGGAGATTGATATCAAAGATCTTGGGAAAAAACTGAAGTCAAAATTTGCTTGCGGCGGAACAATCAAGGATAACAAGATCGAGCTCCAGGGCGATCATGCGGAAGCAACAAAGAAAGAGCTCATCAAGTTTGGTTTCAATCCTGATTCAATAAGGATCAGATGAGAAGGACAACAATATGGATCCAAAAAAAATAATCAAGCACGAGTTCATCGGAGCTGAAATAGAAGTAATGGATTCAAAGAACAAGTCGCTCATAGGAGTAAAAGGAAAAATCATAGATGAAACAAAAAATATGTTCATGCTTGAAAACGGAAAAAAACTAGTCAAATCACAATGCATATTCAAAATGAAAATGAAAAACAAATTAATAAGAATTAATGGAGATGTCCTGACAAATAGGCCAGAAGACAGAATCAAGAAGAATATAAAATGAGCTCGAAAAATAAGGTCATCAAGACAGGAATAACTCCTAGGGGAAGAGTGTTCACAGGAAGAGTAATCTCAAGAAAGATGCACAAGACTGCTAAAGTAGAATGGGAGAGGCGTATTTTGATAAGAAAATATGAGAGATATGAAAAAAGAAGAAGTAGAGTAGCAGCTCATATTCCAGATAATATTGAAGTCAGGGATGGAGATCTTGTAACAATTCAAGAATGCAGGCCACTAAGCAAGACAAAACACTTCATAATAATAAAGAACGAGACAAAAAATGAAAGCAACTAAATCAAATATTGGCAGACCATTGCCGGTGCATGCTGAACTGGAAGCTTGCGATAATTCCGGAGCTAAAGTTTTGCAGATAATCTCTGTCCGCGGCCATAAAACAAGAAAAGGAAAGAGATCGGCTGGTGGCGTTGGCGATTTTGTCACAGCGGTTGTAAAAGTTGGAATTCCTGCCATGAGAAAGCAGAAAGTTTATGCGATAATTGTAAGGCAGAAAAAAGAATATAGAAGACATGACGGCACAAGGATAAAATTTGAGAATAATGCAGCTGTCGTCTTGAAAGATGAAAAAGGAAATCCAAAAGGAACTTTCATAAAAGGGCCTATTGCGAAGGAAGCAGTTGAGCGATGGCCTAACATTGGGAAGATAGCGTCGATAGT
>JACOZQ010000017.1 GCA_016181275.1 Candidatus Woesearchaeota archaeon
GATTACGACATCGCTTCCTGTTAATGAATCTACAACCAAGATTGTTGCATCCGGATTATTAACACGGGAAATTTTTTTCAGCTCATCCATCAAATCCTTGTTATTCTGTATTCTTCCTGAAGTATCAGCTATGACAAGATCATAATGCTTTGATTTTGCATGCTTTATCGTATCAAATATAACTGAGCAGGAATCTTTTGTCTTGTGATCGTGGATTACTGGTATGTTGGCTATCTTTCCATATTCAACTAATTGCACGGCTCCTGCTGCCCTGAATGTATCTCCTGCTGCTAGAATTGGATTGTATCCTTTCTGCTTCAGATGATATGCGAGCTTAGCTGTTGTCAATGATTTTCCAGCTCCGTTATATCCAATGACTAAAACAACTGCGGGCCTTGATTCTTTTTTTGCATTGTCAATTATTTTTAATAAATTAAATTCAGGCGGCGTTAATATATCTTCGAGAGAATTCTTTAAAGCTTCTCTTATTTGCTCTTCTATCTGCATCCTCTTGATTGGCTTTTCCATCAACTCTTTTTTCAAATCAGTTTTTATTTTATCAACTACATTCAAAGCAACATTATTCTCGAGCAGGATGAGCTGTAAGTCCTGGAAGATTTCCTCGAACTGCGATTCTGAAATTATTTTTGTTGTTACTTTTTCTTTTACCTTTTCCAAAAATCCTTTCTTCTGGATTTCCTCCTCGAATTTTTCTTTCTTTAATTCTTCTTCGACTTTTTTAATTATCTCTGTTTTTTCTTTTTTCTTTTTAGATTCTTTTTCTTCCTGAATTATTTCTTCTTCTGTTTTCTCTACTACATCTGTGTCTTCACATGTTAGTAATACTAAAGATTAAGGAGTTTATAAATATTTATGGAAGGATTAAAAAGTTATAGTTCTAAAATTTCCTATTTGTTTAACTGGTTCGTCTAAAGGTGAATTTTGGACATCATCAACATAGAATATTACTTGATTGTCTTTAATGTCATATTTTCTGAATAGGTTCTGCATTTTTATAACCTTATCATAACCAAGGACTAAACTACCGCAAAGATTTTTATAAGTTGCATATGAAAATATAAAATGAATTACAAACTCCTTTTTCTTTATTTTTAGAATATACTCTTGTATTATTGGTATTAAATTTTCTAAATCATAATAAAATAATGCCGATTCTGCTCTATAACTGGACATCTTATATGAGAGGTTGATGCAGTTTTCTGTACCAATTACAATTTCATAATTTAAAACTCTTTGAGAAGAAGGTCCAAAAGATAACATCAGTAAACAGTCATTTCTTTTTTTAAGATATTTAACAATTGACTCCCCAACATGTTCTGAATTAAAATGTTTCCCATTTAAATCTTCGTGTTTGCCCACATAGATAATTGGTATTCTTGAATCTTCAACTAATCTTAATTTATTTCCAACACCAAAAGCCTTGTTTCCCAATAACCCAACTCCTGCGGTGATTGCAGCAGCTTTTTTAAGAGCATCCCTTCTTCCTCGAATTGAAGAGTTAATAACATTTTGCTCTAAATCATTCATTGATGTAATAAATTGAGTCCATGATTCATCTAAATGCTCTTTTTCTATTAAAGAATTTAATTTTGAAACTAAAGATTTATATTGTTTGTCAAATAAACCTCCATCAAGTTGAGCTAAATCTAACAAACCTAAAAGTCTTTGAATTATATTTATAGCCGGTTTTACGTAAGTTAAGTTATCTAAAAAAGAAGGGCTAATCTGATTTAATCTTGAGTTTATATCTCTTAAAGCTTTTCTTAAGTTATCTTTACTGGATTTAGACATTGAAATATTAAAGGTTTTATTATATTTAAGACTTTTCAGAATCTTCTACAGATAATTCAAACATTTTTCTTACTGCTGCTGCCACATTTTGATCAGATTCTAATTTAGGCAGGGCTTTTTCCAACTCCTGCTGGTTTGTGTCAAAATATTCATAAAACTTTGGAGTTAACTTGACTAATTTTGTCAACCCGTGCTGCTTCCTAGTTCCTCATCTTGACTATTTTTGACTGCAATAAGGGCTGCTTCCATGCTATTACTGCCAGTGTTGATATTGTTGGGCGGTCAAACTCAGTTTCTGTCATCAAATTTCTTACAATATGGACAAAATCAGATTTTATATGCATCCTGTATGAATTACCTTGTTCCAAAATCTCCAAGGCTGAATCTTTTTGCTTATATTCTGTTTTTAATTCGTCAATTACATTTTTAACCATGCCAACAGAGCCTAAACCAAGCATTTCCGCAATCCTTTCTGTTTCGAGAAATTTTCCAGATGCAAACAATACCGCTTCCACTTGCTTCTTATAATCTTCTGGCATGAATAAAATAAAGGGAGGGTTATTTAAAAAGGTTTTTAGTCATTTCCTTAGATAACTATTGATAATAATTGTCCTTAAATCCGGGCTCAATTTCTTCAATTCTTCATGTTTTTCACGATAATAAGCACGAGGATATTTCCCACCAAACATTTCAAGAAAACTTAATTCATTTCTAGTATATTCATAAACCCTAAATGCCATCTCAAAAGCATCAAAAGAATTTTTTTTCCTTCTTCTTAATTTATCCAGCCTGTCAATTACTACTTTTCTTTCAGATTCTAGATTATCAATTATTTGAATTAAACTTTTTTGGGAAATCATATAATTATTACGAATATAAATTTTAAAAATCTATCTAATTAATCGGGAATCTTAGAATTGCCCCTACACCACCAAGATTTTTAAACTGCTTTCCTTCCTGGGTTTCTTCTGTTACAATTTCTGTTCTTGCCCCCATGTTTACTGCTTTTTCTTCCAGCTCTTCCGCTGTTTTATCGTCGATTTTCCCTTCCAAAATTATTAATGTTTCAACTGCTCCATAATCCAAGGCTTTTTCAACATCCTTCAATCCATATGCTGTTCTCTTCTGGTCTGTTGCAAGCATTGACAAGAACTTATGCAGAATTTCTTTTTCAGCTGTTACTTCCTCTTCTGCCAAGAGATCTTTTGATTTGTCTACTAATTCTTCCAAGCCAAATTCATCAGTGTATGTAATATCTTTCAGGCCAACTACCTTCTTTTTTACTTCATTATTTATGAAAGCCCCGTCGAAGAACTCATTCTTTGTAGGTCCGGGTCCTCCAATTATAATCCCTTTCACTTCAGGCCTGTTCAGAAATTCCTTGTTTACAACTTCTGCTATTCTAATATAAAATTCTTTAGCTGCCTGCTCTCTTAATCTACCGAAGCGAGCTGCTGAATTGTGAACAATGATTCCGTTTGCTATGAAGTTTTGATTTTTAACTGAAATATCAATCATATCCACGGCTTTTTTAGTTATCTCAATTTTATTAATCTGTACAGGTAAGATTGGACAATCGTAAATCTTTTGTAATTCATAATAAAGATTTTTGTCTTTGATATTTGACATAAGAGAGTTCTTGAATATTTCTTTACTCATCATTCTCTCATTTCTAAAGAAATTATTTATTTTGGGAAATAAAGCTAAATTGTATCCTGTTTTTTCAATTAACTTTCTTATTTCTACCCCGCTAGTAAGTATTTGTCTAACATAACTTGTATCTGATTTTTGTAGAAGGAGATTATCTAATTTCTCTGCCTTATTCCTTGAATTAAACCCGATATGTTGTTTAAATAATTCTAGAGATTTTTTTTCAGATATATCTATAGTAAACCTCTGGTTATTACTATACCTATTTTTATTATTATCATATTCATGAATTGAACTTACTATACTAAACCTTGGTAATATCATTAAAATTTGTTGTGCTAATCTTTTATTATTTACACTAAATCCAATTCCTCTATATTGATGGACATACCCTTCTGCATCAAACAAACCCCTTAAAAATGCAGAAACTATATTTTCTGGAGATTTTAATATCTTTTCAGGAATCTCAGAGTCTAAGGTCTTCTTTAATTCTGGAAACTCATATATCATTAATCTAACTAAAGGTCTACTGGTGATTCTTAACTGATGATAATTCTTACTTTCTCTAAACTTATAACTAATATCTTTAACAAAATATTTTTCATATAAATCCTTATAAAATAAAGCGACTTGTTTATTTTGTTCGGATAAAGTGACTCTATCTTTTTCACTGTTGCCATCTCCTAAAAAATATCCCAAGAACTGTGCAAGCTTTTCATCTAAGATCAATGGAAGTTTTAATGATTTTCCTTTGAAAGAATGTGGCTCACAATATTTATCCAAGAACTCATCAAAATTAATATCCAAAGCCTTACAAATATGATAGAGCGAAGTTCGATGTGCTCTCTGTCTTCCAATTTCATAATAAGATACAGTGGTTTGGAATAGGTTTGTTTTTTTCGCCAATTCTCTTTGCAGCAATCTTTTTTCTAGTCTCTTTTGTTTTAATAAATTTTGACCTTCTTTGTTAATTGTAAAAGAATTATAATATTTTTTAGATTTTAATTTTTGTAATTCTCCTTTGATTTCTATTTTTTCAGGCGTCAGTAATTTATCTCCAACTTTTAGTTTTTCAGCTGGTTTTTCAATAATCCCCTCATTTGTATAAACAAAAAATAAGTGGTCTTTAGATGAACTCAACTCTAACCTTGGGTTTTTTGTTATGATTCTAAAAATCTTATTTTTTCTTGAATTCCATGAATCTATAACATTAGAATCTTCTATCTTTTTATTTTTCAATTTAATAGATTTTACAATATGCGGATTACTTATCATTTCTATTTTGGGAATAGTCCCATCGAAAGACTGCACTAAAGAATCCGGCAATAAGCACTGACCACCTGTTTTATATTTTCCTGGAACTCCCGATGTTAAATTATGCAATTTTTCTATATAACTTCCTTTCAGCAAACCTATTGTCGCCTCTCTCTTGTCCATCACAACTAATCCATGAGTTGAATTGCTTTCCAGCTGTTTTTCCAGCTCATCCAAAACAAAAGTCTGATCACATCTGTATAATCTAGTTGTAATTGGCAAGGGTGGCTCTATTGAAAATACTTCTATGTCGACCTTGCTTTCATTGTCTGAAATATTTCCTGCAAATCCTGCCAATCCATTTGTAGGAGTTTCTTTATACAGGCGAAGATGACGCATCAATCTTTCCAGAGAATCCTGCACATTTGTCCTCGTCCTTTTATCTTTTATATTCGATGCCGTATCTTTTTCCTGAGTTAATTGCTGTATAACTTTGAAAATATTATAATCTTTTGGAATGTAAACTGAAACTAATTCTGTATGCCTGCCTCTAATCGACTTGAGCTGATTAATAAAACGCTTCAGTTTATACTTTTGTTTATTGTCTATGTTTTCCATTTTTATGTCAGAAATTAAAACTTATATTATTTCCAAACTTTATCTCTTTTGCGTTTGTTACCGCTTTCAAATCCTGCAAGAATTTTGAACTCTTCAATTTCATAGGTATTGTTAATATTATTTCCTCTTTTAAAGACTTTTGATTTGAAGTTTTAAACTGTCTTGCTTTTGAGATTATATCAATAACATCTTCCCCTTCTTTCTCTAATTTCTCATTTATTAATTTTTTATCATACTTCGGCCATTTTGTAATATGGATACTTTTTTCTTTTTCATATTTCTTGAAATGCATCTGATACAACTCTTCTGTTATGTGCGGCATTATTGGAGCAAATAATTTTAATATATTAATTATTGAAGTGTGCAAAACAAATTGAGCTGATTCTTTTTCCTGCTTGTTATTTGGATTATATAACCTGCGCTTTATTATTTCCAGATAATTATCGCAGAATGTATTCCAGAAAAAATTCTCAACTTCTGACTTCGTCCTAAAATATTCATATTCTTCAAATGATTCTGTGCAATTTTTAATTAATGAATTTAATTTTGACAACTGCCATGCATCAAATGGAAGCAATTTAACTTTTTTAACTTTATAATTTTTCAAATTCATCATTGAGAATCTTGAAGCATTCCATAATTTTGTGATTGTCCTCTGCCCCGTTGCTAATTCTTTTTCCTTAAATGGAATATCTTCTCCAAGCTTTGATGAAGCTGCCCAAAATCTTAATGCATCTGCAGAATATTCATTTATTTTATCTTCCTGCTTTACAATATTTCCCTTAGATTTGCTCATTTTTTTCCCATCTGGATCAAGAGCCCATCCATTAATTGTAACAACTTTCCATGGCAGCTTTTTTTCATGCAAATATGATTTTACAATTGTATTAAATAGCCAGAAAGAAATTATGTCATGCCCCTGCGGACGCAAGCTCATTGGATAAATTTTCTTGAATAATTTTGGAAACAAAGAAGCTGTTATCTGTGGAGTTAAAGATGATGTTGCCCAAGTATCAAAAACATCTTTTTCTGGAATGAATTCTTTGCTTTTGCATTTTGGACAATTTGTTTTTGGCATGTCTTTCAGAGGATCAACTGGAAGAGATTTTTTATCTGCAAAAATTATTTCTCCGCAAAGTTTGCAATACCAAACAGGAAACGGAACTCCAAAAAACCTTTGACGTGAAATGCACCAGTCATATTTCAAACCCTTCACCCAGTTATCATAACGATTTTTCATGTGCTTTGGATGCCATTCTAATTTATCTCCTAGCTGCAAGAATTCTTTTTTTAAATCTAAATAATGAATAAACCATTGATCTGTCATTAGAATTTCAATTTCTGTTCCGCACCTTTCATGTACATTTACTACATGCTGTATCGGCTCTAATTTTTTTATTCTATCTTCTTTTTTTAAATCTTCAATAATTATTTTTCTTGCTTCCTTAGATTTTAAACCCTTGTATTTTCCTGCCTGCTCATTTAGAGTTCCATCTTTATTCATTATCTCCACTGCTTTTACATTATTTTTATGAACCCATTCAGCATCTTCCATATCACCAAAGCTGCATCTGTATAAAACTCCTGAACCAAAATCGGGATCTACATCCTCATCTGTCTGAATTCTTACTTCTCTTTTTGTGAATGGAATTTTTGCTTTTGCACCAATGAATTTTTTGTATCTTTCATCTTTTGGATTTACACTTATCCCGACGCATGCATGCAAAAGTTCAGGACGCGTTGTTGCTATGGTAATTCTATCTCCAATAGAGGTATCGAATTTCATGTAAACAAAATCAGACTTCTTTGTTTTATCTTCCAATTCAACCTGTGCAATTGCTGTCTGACATTCAGGGCACCACATAAAAGGAGTTCTTTTTCTATAAGCTCTCTTCATATTATAAAGATCAATAAAAGATTCTTGTGATGTTTCCTGGCAATGTTTATTTATTGTCGTGTAAAAAATATCCCAGTCACAACTCATTCCTAATGCCTTCCAAGTCTGCAGATATTTTGGCCTGAATTCTTTTTCCAAAGTTTCCAAACAAAGTTTTATGAATTCCTGGCGAGGCATTTCAGCTGCTCTTACATTTTTTTCTCTTTCAATCAATCTTTCTGTCGGCAAACCATTATCATCTGTTCCGAAAGGATAAAAGACATTAAATCCCTGCATTCTTTTATAGCGGGCAAACATATCCTGCTGAGCATATCCAAAAGTATGACCTACATGTGCAATTCCTGAAACTGTCGGCGGCGGAGTATCTATTGAAAATATTTTTAACTTTGATTTTGGATTAAACTTGTAAATCTTATTTTTTATCCAGAATTCCTGAATTTCTTTTTCCCTTTCTTTGTGGTTGTAATGCTTTGATAACTCCATAAAATAATTAAAGATATTGGATTTTAAAATGTTTGCTTTAGAAATGTTTAAATAAGGTTTTTCTTAAATCTTAATTATGGGGCGGTAGCTTAGCCCGGGAAAGCATACGGCTGAAGCTGAATTCAGAAACTGTTTGCTGATCCAAATAATTTCTTCAAAGATGCTTCGAAAGAAAAAAGCTATTGGGAAGTTCTAAGATTCTTTGTTGTTGTATATGTTTTTGCAACGATAATACAGTTAATAGTTTCAATTCCAATAAATAAAAACTTGTTTGGCAACCAGATTTTTGCTTATCTTTTAGCTACATTGGTTATTAGTATAATATATGCATTCATTGGTCCTTTCATTGCAGGCGTTATTGCTCATCTTGGCATATTAATTTTAGTGAGAGGGAGAAGCTTCTTCAGCACGTTTAAAGCAATTACATATGGGTTAATTGTCATGACAGGATATGGTGTTCTTGCTTATTTAATTATGAGCATAATGTATTTAGCAAGTCCAAATAGTGCTGATATTTCCGGCTTTATCATTGATATTATAACTATAATTGGAGTTGTCCATATGCTTATTGCTGAAACCATTGGTGTTAGCAGATATCATTCAATTAGCAAAGGCAAGGCATTTTTTGGAATAATTTTAATACCATTAATAATCTTAATAATATTCATAGCAATGGGAGGATTTGCTAATTATTCAATAGTTTAGAAATGTTTATAAATTAGCTGAATAAATAAAATCAAAGGGTGAAATGATAATGCAAAAAAAGGGTGCAATTGAGTTTTCTATGACCACCATTATGGTAATTATAATTGGTGTTGCTGTTCTTGCTTTAGGATTAGCTTGGGTGAGAGGAACATTCAAAAGTGTTAGCACTTTAACTGAAAGCTCTTTGGACAATGCTGAAACTATATTGGGAGAAGTTGGATTTACAGGAAAAATTGGTGCTCCTGCTACAATAATTATGGAAAAAAGTGATGCTAAAAAATATAGAGTTTATTTAAGAAATACAGATACCGCAATACCTAAAGTGTTAGAAGTTACTCCAAATTTTAAATCTAGTAGCGGAATTACCTGTTTTACACTTTTTGATACTCCGCAAACTTTAACTATTGTTCCTGGAGACACTACTGAGTTTGGTGGAGGGATAGTGTCAAATAATTGTAATAGTGGTGACAGTGGTGTGATTACAATTACTGCTAATGAAGGAGCTAATACATATGCTAGTGAAGCCATTGCAGTTAGGGTAGAGTAATTTTATATATTTTTTTAGTCGATTATTTTCTTTATTCAGATTTCAGGGATTTAATATTTATAGATAATAGAAATAGAAAGATTTTTAAATATGTTATAATAATGTTATAACATGATAAAACAGGCAATTAAAGTTGGTAACAGTGCAGGAATTTTGCTGCCAAGAAAATATTTAGGAAGCTTGATTGAGGTCAACATTAAGACTCCAAGCATCCAAGACATTAAGAAACAAATTCTTGAAAAAACAGGCCCTTATCTAGAAGAAATAAATGGGATATATTTAACAGGGAGCTATGCAAGAAATGAAGAAAAATCCGATTCTGATGTCGATGTTGTAATAATCTCAGATAATAAAATCCTCCTTAAAATGGAAAATTATCATCTTATCTGCTTAGAATACAATCAGCTATTGAAGGAGATGAAAGAAAGCATCATAGAATATTATCCAATGTTGCTAGAGGCCAAACCCATCATCAACAAGGCTGTGCTGAAAAGTCTTTTAGCCATTCCACTGACTAAAAATAATTTAAAATATCATTTAGAATCATGCAAAAGTGCTTTGAAGGTCATTAAAAAAGCTTTAGAAACTGAAGAAAAAGATTTAATTGTGAATGATGCAGTTATATACTCTTTAATTCTTAGATTGAGAAGCATTTATTTAGTCGATGCCATATTAAATAAGAAGATTGGGAGCATTAAAGGATTTATCGAATATTCAAAAAGCATAGACTCAATAGAAAAATTATATGATATTTATAGAAAATTAAAAAATGATAAAAAAGTCAAAATAGATTTTGATGTAAATGATATTGAGCAATGCTATAAATTTGTATATGAAAAACTAATTGATCAGGAGAAGAGAATAAATGAGCTCAAAGAGAAGAAAAAAACAGCTTGAAAAAAGAATTGAGGGTTTTGAAAAACAGATTGAAAGACATGAGGGATTTATTGAAACAATGAGAGGAAGATTAGACGCCACTAAAAACTATTGGAGAAAAGAAATTAACAGATTTAGAGACAAGAAAGAACTTGCCAAAGAAAAATTAAAAAAACTAAAAGGAAAATGAAACTTGAAGGAATTTCTTTGAAAGAATACAGGGATTATGATTCTATCTTGTATGTTAAAGCCGACACCAAAAGATTGAAAGCCATTGAATACATTGACAAAAAGAAAAAAGTCATTCTGAATAAAGAAAGAGAAGTCAGGAAAGTTAATGCTGGAGGGATGGCTAAGAAAAAATACAGAAGATTTTACGAGCAGAAAATTAAAAAAACTGGAAGCTGGCATTTAGAGCAGCTGGAGAAAATTCAAAGAGAAAGATATGACTTTTTAAAATTGGAAGTTGATAATGAAAAACAAAAAGCTACAATTGAAAATTTCCTGAAGAAAAAAATAACTAATAGGAAATGGTTTGAGAAATTTAGATTTGAATTATTGGAAAAAGGATTAATCGTTGGCGGGAAAGACAGAAAAACAAATGAAGAATTATTAAAAAAACATCTTAAAGGTGATGATCTGGTTTTTCATACTGAGATGAAAGGGAGCCCTTTTTTTATTTTAAAAAATAATAAAGATAAAGAGAATATTTTCAGAGCTGCTTTGCTAACTGCTTTTTACAGCCAGGATTGGAAGAGACATAATCAAGATGTTACTGTCATGATTGCTTCAGGAAACCAGATTCATAAAGACAAGAAAATGGATACTGGAACATTTGGCGTTAGAGGCAGAAGAGAAAACATGATTATTAGCAAGAGAGAATTGGTGGAATTTAATAATTAATAGGCTCTTGATCTTTTATCAATATCAGAAATGAATAATAGATTTTTCTCATAAATAACTAAATATTGGATTCTGTAATCTCCAACTCTTATTCTAAATATTTTTTCCTTCCTATTTACAATTCTTTTAACATCTGTTGGAAATGGGTCTTCTTTTAGTTTCTCTATTCTGTCAATTATTCTCTTGGATGTTTGCTTTTCAACATTTTTAAAAAATCTTTTTGCAGATGAAGAAAATTAAACATCAAACATTTTAGAATCCAAGTTCTTTTTTTAATTCTGAAAGGCCGGTTGTTTTTCCTTCTTTTAATTCTTTCATGGCTTGTTCAAATCTTTTGCCTTCTTCAATGGTCATAATAGTATCTGGATCGAACATATGTTTTTTAATAAAGGTTATATCTTGTTTTAAGTCTTTTAATTCATCATATACCTTTTTTATAGTAATAGATTCTGCCATCTAATTAATTCATTAATTGATATTTATAAAATTATCTTTAATGGAGATTCAAATACTTTTGATAGAATAAGAAAAGAGAGAAATAAAATAATTTAGAGCTTAATTTTCAAAGCGCACCCTGCGGGTAGAATTTTACCCCGAGCGAAGCATCCGAGCCCTGTGGATACCTGCCGCAATTCAGGCAAGCCCTACCGGAATACGCACAGAACCACGCGAGTCTTTCATCTACTTGTTTAGGTTTTTGATTTACTCTCAAAATATAAGCATCAATGTCCATAAGCCATTTGTAAGCATCATCGATTTCCTGCAATGATTGTTTTGTATCCAATAAAGCCTGCATTGGTTTTTG